>SMWT01000090.1 GCA_004356615.1 Deltaproteobacteria bacterium
ATTCAAGAGACTTAATAAGCCATTTGGTTGGGTCATATTGGTACCATTTGATTCCATTTCTATAATCGGTTTGAAAAAAGTGATGAAAGTTATGGTAACCCTCTCCGTAAGTAAATAAGGCCATTATCGGACTATCCTTGGCAGTATTGGTATCGGTATAGGTTTTAAATCCCACCATATGACAAAGAGAGTTTATGAAAAAGGTCATGTGGTGAACGAAAAGCATTCGAAGTAACCCTATAAAAGCGATTCCACCTAATATTGACCCCATAAAATAACCAATTATCGCAGGAAGGATAAAGGCCATAAAAATTGAGATGGGGATAATGTATTTATGTTGCCAAGCAATTAGTGGATCCTTTTCAAGATCTGTGGCAAATTTATCTTTATATTTTTCATCTTCTTTTATAAATAGCCAACCTATATGGGCCCAAAAAAAGCCTTTATTAATATTGTAAGGATCTTCCTCGTGATCTACCTTAAGGTGGTGCCTACGATGGTCAGTACACCATTTAAGAACTGAATATTGAAATGCTCCCGCTCCAAACATTAAAAAGAAAAGTTTTACCAAAGGACCTGTTTTATAACTTCTATGGGAAAATAACCGATGGTATCCGGCAGTGATGGACATTCCCGTAAATAACCAAAAAAGGAATGTTGGAATCAATATGTAGGGATCAAAACCATCTATCTTTAGATAAAGGTAAATAAAAAGTACGGTTAAAATGGTGGTAATGATAAAAAAGGGTAAAGTCACCCAATCAATTTTTTTTAGAATATTTTTATTCATTTTGAATCCTTGTAACCGATTGTTAACGGCCGCCAACTCCTGTGCATCTGACCTATCTCATATACTAGTCTGAATATTATGAGACATAAAGCGTAATATAAAAAGGAAAGGGTAAAAAGGATGGTGCCCTCTCGCGGAATCGAACCACGGACACAGGGATTTTCAGTCCCTTGCTCTACCGACTGAGCTAAGAGGGCATACCTTGGAATTAAGTTTTTCAAAATTAGTGGTTTTTAGAGGAAAGGTCAATTTAAATCTATTAATAAAAATCAATTTTCTGTATCCTTAACCCTGTGAAAACTTTAATTAAAAAGGGAATCATTTCCTTCGGTGACTGGAAAATTAATGCGATGTGCTTTATCCCTGAGGGAGAGAAAAAGGATGTATTGGGGATATTTACCCATGGCTATACTTCCCACAAGGGCTCCATTCTATCCTGGCCTGCTCGTCTGGCAGACGTAGGTACCTCCTCCATCATCTTTGACCTTCCTGGTCATTACCTTGGCAGCTTTAACGAAATGAATGACTTTTTGAAGTTTAAAAAGAGCTCACACCTATTGTTTTTTAAAGCATGGGACCTCTTTAAGGATTACTTAAAATTTAAAAATAAACCCAAGGTCATTTTAGGTGGCCACTCTCTAGGGGCATTACTGGCACTGAAGGCCATGGAACTTGAAGAATTTGGCCATCTAGAAAAATACGCAGTTTGTGTGGGCCTGGGGCTTCCTCCAGAAAAGGGAAGCCATCTATTTGAGACGAATTTTTTTGAAAAAACCATGAACCTTAGGTCCCAAATGGTTAGTCCTGAGCTTTGCCCGGAAAATATTCTACCTTGGATAAAAGCAGAGAAACGGGGACTAGAGGTAAAAGATAAAAATATTTTTCTAATACTTGGTGAAGATGATGTCATTGTGTCTGTAAAAGAGGCCAAAGACCTGGTCGATCTACTTAAAAAGGGAGGTAATCGAGTCTCTCTCAAAATTGTTAAAAAACTTCCTCACCATCTTCCTGATTCGGCGGCCTTCTATATAAAAAATATATTACGAGAAGAAAAAGTTCTTATATGAAAATTATAAAATATCTATTCCTCTTTTTAATTATTGCTTTTGCTCTTTCTTGGTTTGCCTTTAAAAATCCTGGAATGGATCTTTTTGATACGAATGAGAGTGATGTCGTCATATTCAGCAGTCCCAGCAATTTAAAAAAGTATGTTAAGGCCATTGTCGGTACTCCCAAACCGCGAAATTATTTAGCTCCCGATATGCTAAATTTAGTGGCCAAAAAGATTGGGGAGGTTTTTGCTAAATACTGTGATGAAGTGGAAGTCCTTCCATATATTGTCCATGGCATAGAATACAAAAATATCAGGTGTAGTTTTAATCCCAGTTTACAAAAGAGGATTATCGTTGGGGCCCACTACGATGTCTTTGGGGCCGGGCCTGGTGCCGACGACAATGCCAGCGGGGTCGCTGGTATTTTGGAATTATCAAGACTTTTTAAAGAAAAGGGGATGGCCAAGGAAAAAAGAGTTGATCTAGTGGCCTTTACGCTCGAAGAGCCGCCCTTTTTTAGATCTAAGGATATGGGAAGTTATATTTTTGCCAAGGATCTTTTTGATAAAAAGATAAAAATAGAATTCATGTTGGCGCTAGAAATGATTGGATACTACTCAGAATCGCCTGGGTCGCAAAAC
The DNA here is from genome assembly GCA_004356615.1 of Deltaproteobacteria bacterium. Classification (GTDB taxonomy): domain Bacteria; phylum Bdellovibrionota; class Bacteriovoracia; order Bacteriovoracales; family Bacteriovoracaceae; genus SMWT01. The sequence goes on from SMWT01000090.1 coordinate 2,484, forward strand.
TATTTTCTTCCCTGGATGTCTCTTTTTTATGGGGATAAGGGCAACTTTGCTGCCTTGGTGGGTAGTTACAAAGAATTTTCTTTAACTAGAAAGATTAGAAAGCTTTTTAACTCTAATTCTCCAATTGAAATAAAAACGATAAATACTCCAAAGTTTATTTATGGAGTGGATTGGTCTGATCACTTAAATTTCTGGAATTTTGGATACCCGGCCTTTATGATTACCGATACTGCCTTTTTTCGCCATGGTAACTATCACCAAAAAAGTGACACCCCTGATAAGCTAGACTTTAGTTATATGGCGGGACTTATTCACGGGATTTACTTTGGAATTTCTAGTTATTAATCACCCTCAGGAATGATTTCGATTGCACCGGTAGGACAAACCCTTACACATTCAAAATCAACAGCACAGTTTTTAATGTTGGCCTCAACAATGTAGGTTGATCCGATTTTATTTTTTTTGACCGCCCAAATATCATGGGGACAGATGGATATGCAGTTTTGGCAAGAGGCACATATATGAGTGTCTAGTTTAATGGTTTTCTTTCCATCACTGAATGATTCAATAGTATCTGAACCTCCTACAACTTTTGGAGCTTTTTTTATGGTTTCAACTTGGAGTGAGTTGGCCATCCCTCCGGCAAAGAAAGTTCCATCTCCCCTAGCAATAACCACCTTATCGCCTTTTTTAAGATGAACGCTCTCTCTAACCATATCCAAAATCTGTTCCTTTAAAATGGGGCTGTCTTCATCATATTCAACCAAATAAAAAGGCACGACTCCCCAGTATAGACAAATACGCCTTACTGTTTGCAGATTATTGGTAATCCCCAGGACCGTGGTTGAAGGCCTAAATCTTGAAAGCTTTAAGCAGGAGTGGCCTGATTGGGTCATTGAGATAATTCTTTTAGCGTGAACTTTTTCTGCCACCAGGGAGGCGGCAACCGACAAGGCAGAATTTACGTTGGATAAATCAATATCTTTTATATTTGGCCTTTTATTGGGACTTTTTTCCGCATCGGCCACGATTTTACTCATCATTTTTACTGATTCAACGGGATATTTTCCTGAGGCCGTTTCTCCGCTTAACATTACAGCATCGGTTCCATCCCAAATTGCATTGGCCACATCAGAGGCCTCGGCCCGAGTGGGGGTAGGGTTATGGATCATTGACTCCAGCATTTGCGTTGCCGTGATAACCGGAATTCCTCTTGCATTACATTCTTTAGTTATCTTTTTTTGAATCGAGGGTACCAGGTGATTTCCCACCTCAACCCCTAGGTCGCCACGAGCAATCATAATGACATCGGCGACATCCATGATCTCTGATAAATTTTCCACTGCTTGTGGTTTTTCAATTTTGGCCACCACAGGAATGTTCATTTTTAAATCATGAAGGAGACATTTTAACTCTTTTATGTCTTCCTTGGTCCGTACAAAAGAGAGAGCAACATAATCAACATCATGCTTAAGAGCAAAGAAGAGATCCTTGCGATCTTTTTCTGTCATGGCGGGGGCACTTACCTGACAGTCAGGAAGATTAATTCCCTTATTTGATTTTAAAATTCCACCAACAAGAATCTTTATTTTATAAACTTCGCCATCTTTTTCCAAGGCCTCGGCAGCGATTAGTCCATCATCAAAAAGTATTCTGGCGCCATCATGGCAGTCTTGCACTAACTTTTCATAAAGGGTGGGAATGAAGTTGTCGTATTTTTTGTAATCTTCACGAACCTTGGCGGCCCCTATGGCCCATATTTCATCTTTTTTAAGTTCTAAATCTTCATGTAATTTATCAACCCTTATTTTAGGACCTTGTAGATCGGCCAAAATCGCCACTTCCTGGCCTACACTTTTTGAGGCCTCACGGATATTAGCGATAAGTTTTTTATGATCTTCATGAGTACCATGGCTCATGTTGACCCTGGCCACGTTTAGACCGGCCTTAATCAACTTTTTAATGGTTGCCACATCGGAAGAGGATGGGCCAAGGGTTCCAACAATTTTGGCCTTTCTCATAGGATTTTACCTTCGTTATACTACCGATATTTTATCGGATATTTAATAAATTTGTGTTAGAGGCAAATTAAAAATTATTTTTATTTGATGACATCTCCTCATTGATCAAATCCCTAAATACCTCGAATTTTTGGGCCCCGCTGATGATCTTTCCATTGACGTAGAAAGTGGGGGTAGATTTTATCCCTAGTTTATTGGCCTCTTTAATCTGATTATCTATTTTTTGTTTATATTTTTCAGTTTTTAAACAATCTGAAAACCTATCCGTCTTTAGTCCTGATTGTTTCGCCAAATTAACCAGTGACTTCTCATCTCCTAAGGTTTGATTGAGGTAGAGGCCTTCATAATAAGGCCAGAACTTTTCATTGCCCTGTTCCCATGCACAAAGTCCTGCCTGGGCCATTATATTTGCAAACTTGTGAAACGGCAGTGGAAAGTTTTTATGAATAATCCTGACCTTGTTGCCATAGGAATCTTTTATTTTTTTAATAATTTTCGATCCTTGTTTGGAAAAAGGGCACTGAAAATCAGAGTATTCCACAATGGTTACAGCAGCATCTTTATTTCCATAAAAAGGTGCGTCCTTGACCTCTACATTAAATTCAGGACGCCTAGGCCTGGGAAAATATATTTCAACCTTATGTTTTTTTTGATTGAAGGCGATCCATTTTTCTATCGCCTTTTTCTTCTCTTCCTGTTCCAGAAATTTTTCGATCCTGCTTTTTATATCATCTGAAATATGAGATTCGGGAATGCCTCTTTTTTTAACGAAGGCATCAAAATCTGCCTTGGTTACCTTTAAATTTTTAGTTATATATTTTTCTAAAAATTGATCGTTGGTGAGTCCTTTTTTGCCGGGGTGCTCATACATGAATTTTTCCAGCATAAGAATTTTCATGCGGTCCATCTTAAGCTTGTAAATTTTCTCTTCTAACTCAAAAAGTTCAACTTCAATATTTCTATAAAGCTGCCTCTTGGTAACGTTTTGAGATCCGATCTTTGCCACAATATTTTTATCTTTTGGGGACTGGACAATATTATATTGAATACTAGGGGCCGGGGTAATTTTATTGCAGGACAAAAGTATTAAAAAAAGCACTAGGATAAATCTCATCTTTTAACTCCAAATTAAAGATCAAATTCATTCTATACAAAAATTTTAATAATTTAATGGGAAAGTTCGTCAATAAACTTTTTATATTCCTTTGAAGATTCAACCAACTGTTTATGGGGACCATGTCCGACTATTCTCCCCTCCTCCAAAACCAATATATTGTCGGCATTTATGATGGTTTCCAACCGGTGGGCCACAATAATGGCCAAGGATTGCTTTTGAATGAGCAGAATCACCTCTCGAAGGGCCAATTCAAGTTCTGAGTCAAGCGCTGATGATATTTCATCTAACAGTACGATAGTTTTTTTAAGATAGCAGGAACGGATGGCCGACAATAATTGTTTTTGTCCGGGAGACAACACTAGGGGGTTTATTTGGTCATTTGGTCGAATATTCCAAACCTTTAAATAATGAATCTTCTCTCTGGCCCAATCCCAAAAGGTGTAAAAGTCCTTTTTAGGTTCTTCCTCTAACGTAATATTAAAGGCCAGACTTTCGGAAAAAATATGAGAGTCCTGGGAAACAATGCCAACCTGCTCTCGATATTTGGCCATATTTTCTGGAAAAGTGGCATAGGGCCTATTATTTTCCGTAAAAATGGTAAGATCTCCTTCTTGGGGAATAAGGTTGGCAGAGATAATGTTGAGCAATGTGGATTTTCCACAACCTGAAAGTCCCACAATTCCGATCAACTCTCCCCGAAAGGCCTCAAAGTTAATATCTCTAAGGTAAAACTCCCTTCTAGATTCATTTTTTCCAATTCTTGGATAATGAAAGGATTTAATTTCGACTTTTAAGGATAAAAAGGAAATTAGAGGTATTTTAATTTTTTTATCGGAACTTTGATAATGGCCGAGATCATCCGTAAACTCACCAATTCTGGCCAATCCCGTCAAGGCCCTTTGGATGTTGGTTATTTTTCCAGCAATTCCCTTAATGGGATTTATGGACCGTTGAATCAGCTCCACCAAAGCGAGGATAATGGCCGCCTCAGTGATTTCAGAATAGGGAAAAATAAATACCACTAAGGCAAGAAATAAAGGATAAAGAGATTCGGCCACGGAGTAATATGTTGCGTCCCAATTATTTGCCTTTAATTGTTTATAGAGGAAATCATCAAAAGCGACTTTACCTGTTTTGCTTCCATAATTGTCATGGTCGGTGAAGTAGGTTTGATTTACTCCCCCGACCACATTAGAAACAGCTTGAGAGACCAGACCTTTTGATTTTCTTACCGAGTGAAAAACATCCCTCATATATTTACCACCCCAAATAAGCAGTATCGCAACGAAAACTTCCACTAATGCCAAAAATATTCCGGAAAATTTATTCAATTGAATAAATCCAATTAAGAATGAAAGGACATAAAATAAATCAATAATAATACCAAAGGCCCCGGAGGTAACCAACTCCCTTAGCGCCTGGGAATCACTCATAATTCGGGCAATAACTTCACCTTGGGGATAATTCTGTTCGATTTCGCTTTCATCTTTACCTTGGAAGTGGAGAAGCCAGGTTTTATAAACCCTATTTCTAACCGAGGCCATCAGGTCCCTTATAAAAAGGTTAATAACCAGTTGAAATAAAGTTCTAACTAAGTATATGCCAAAATAAATAAGGGCAAATTGATAAATAGTTTGATAAAAAAGTTCTGCATCGCCGAAACTTTTGCTTAACCTTAATAGGTATCCAGGAATAATAAAACCCAAAATGGAGGTAAGCCCCAAGCAAACTAACATGAGAATGTAGTGGTTAGTGCTTCCTGGGTAGAGGAAGAACTTATACCATTTGTTTTTCAAAATACTCATATGACTGACTATTCCCACTAAGTAGGTTTTTGGGTTCTCCAATTTCTAAAATTCCCTGATGGGCGGCAATTAGAATTAACTTGTCGCAAAGCCTAACAGTTGATATTCGATGGGAGGAAAGAATTAAGGTTTTGTCTTTAATTCCTTCCATCTTTCTTAATTTTTCAATAATTTCTTTTTCTAAAATAATGTCCACAGAAGAAAATGGATCATCCCAAAGCAAAAACTCAGCACCGCTCATGATACTTCTTACTAAGCAAAGTCTTTTGGCCTGGCCACCGGAGAGATGTTTACCATTTTCTCCAACCTTCATATTAAACAGCTCATCCCTATTAGGAGATAGAAAATCCAGGGAAAAGAGTTTTAAAAGCTCGAAGGCCTTATCCCGATCTTTATCAGTTGCCTTCCTGCCCAAAAAGATATTTGATTTGAGCGTGTCGTTATAAATATAGGGGTTTTGAAAAATCAGGGAAACATCTATTCCCTTAGACTTTAATATACAGGCCAGCTGAAGAAGAATTTCTGATTTCCCTGAAGCGGTTTTTCCTATTATAACCGTCCACTGATTTCGATTGAGGGGAATATCTAAGACATCACCCCAAAATTCAACTTTAAATTTGTCAGAGGTTTTACCAAGCGAGCTATTTAGATTTTCCAGTTGAATTTCCCGTGCAGATTTTTTTCCCAAATCATAAATCAGTTCCCTAATACGCGACCAGGATCCCAAAGAGCTTGAAAAGACCACACCAATCCAGGCCATAAAATGTAATGGCTCCAAAAATAAAAAGACAAAGCCGGAAAATAAAACAAGAGAGGTGACCTCCATTGCCTGAGCATGAATAATATAGGCCCCTAAAAGAAAAGATAAACCAACTCCGAGGGGAATTAGAGGAACAGAAAAGGAAACTGCAATCCCCGCCTTAAAGGCATAGGTGAGTTCTTTAAAAGATTTGGCCTTAAAAATATCAATAAAGGCACTCTCGGCATGATAGTTTTTTATAGTTTTCTTGCCGGAGTAAGTCTCCATAATATAGTTTTGCACCTCACCCTGAAGGTCAGCGGACTTTCTATAGTAATGCCGAGTTTTTGCAACTACTAGTGAAAATATGAGCCCGCAAATAACCATGGGGGCAATGGCAATTAAAAGATTGGGATTAAAGCCATAAATTCTGGGAACGAGAACAATTACCGCCATTATGATATTAACCAGCTGCAAACAGGCAAAACCTAAAAGGGCCCTGATTTGCTCGATGTCTGTATATAAAACTTGAAAAAGTTGTCCTGGTGGATAGGCCTGATATCTTAAAGGATTTACCGATTCAATTCTCCCTAGAATATCAATCCTCATATTTCTTTCCACCACCCGTGCGGGATAAAAGAATAGAATTCTAGAAAGGCTGCGAAAGATAAAAATACCCAGGGCCAATAGAAAATACTTGGAAGTTTCAATCTTTTCGGTTCCAACAGAAACCAAATCTGCCAACTCTTTGGCATAAAAGGGAATTTCACTTCCAAGGTAATGGGTGAGAAAAAGGCAGATTAAAGCGGCCAAATACCAAGGTAAAAACTTTTTAAATTGTTGTAAAAGAAGAGGCCAAAGCCCCTTTTCTAAATGCATGTTCACTTATCCAATATAATGCACAACCTAAACATGTGGCAAGGCATCTAACACCTTGTTATTACAAATTTCATACCCATTAAACTCTTTATAAAAATTGGACATTTTTCCCTTGGAACTTTATATATAGCAAAAGGAGGGAGAGATGATGAAAACTGAGATATTAGAACTAGTGAAAAACTCACCTCGGTTAGTTGCAGTTCACGATAAAAAAAATTGGGTTAACCTATTTTCTAAGGATTCGGTAATCGCCGACCCTATTGGGACCAGGCCCGTTTCTCATCAAAACTTACCCAAATTTTATGAAACCTTCATTGCTCCAAATGATATTGTCTTTGAAGAGAAAATAGATATTATCACCGATAACCAAGTGGCCCGTGATGTTCTAATCCATACCAAGCTTCCTGGAGGATTAAGAGTTAAGGTTCCCGCCCATCTATTTTATAAAGTTGAAAAGAATAAAATTCAAACCATGTATGCCCATTGGGATCTAATGGCCATGGTGATTCAGTTTTTATCAAAAAAGGGAGCACTAAAAGAAATGGTTGGACTATCCACTAGGCTTATGAAAAACCTTGGCCTTTTAGGAGCCCTGGGATTTTTTAAAGGCATGGTCTGGGGAATAAAAGGAAAAGGAAAAAAGGCCGTTCATAAAATATTTACAAAACATGATCTTAGGCCTTTTGGCCCTAATACAAAGATTGAACTGCCTGTTGAAAAAAAGAGCATTACCCCCAAAGAATTTTTTAATAAAGGTTTAGACTTGGATATAGGTAGGATCACCTCTGCCGGTTGGTACACCACTTTTTCCTTTAAGGCCGATAATAAATTTGGTATCGGACGACTTAAGTTTTCACCAGTAAATGGTAAAGTTACTAGTGCCGAAATTTTTCTAAATTAGGAAAGGAATCAACACTTTTCTATTCTTGGGATAATTCTCAAACTTTTCTTTGTACCATCTATGGGTGGCAAAACTTCTCGGAATGAGGTTGGCGGCACTAATTAAAAGGACAAAAATCCCACCTGGCCCCCAGGTAGCTATGGCAAAACCGGAAAATGCCAAGAGTTCACCTAAATAACTTGGATTAGAGACAAATTTAAAGCCCCCCCCAAAAGGGATTCTATAAATTTTATCACCAGACTTAATTTCCTCTTTTGATCTTAAATTTCTAATAATGTAATCACTGTGGATATTTAGAAAAAACCCAGCATAATACATAATAATTCCGATAATAAACCGTGGATCACTTAACCAAGAGTTGGTTAGATGATCACCATAGTTTG
>SMWT01000091.1 GCA_004356615.1 Deltaproteobacteria bacterium
GCCTGTGATTTTTCCTTGAGTTCCCATAAAATATTTGGTCTTTTCATATTACCTCTTCCTATCATTCTACTTACCATACAAAAGTTTCAATACTCAAATTATCTCTGCTACTGAGTCATTATTATTGGCAGCAAAAGCTAATGTAATATCAGATACTTAGGATGAAAGTCCTGAAATGTTAATGATAAATATCACTAATGATTTTTTTCAAAATCCTTACAAAAGGGGGCCAGTTTCCATTATTATGGGCCTGAGGCATAAAAATGGATAAAAACGTACAGAGAATAAGAGATATTCAATACTGCGGTGAGATGGGAGGCGTCGTTCCCGACATCAACCATGCTGCCACTACTACCTTTTTAGACCCCGATGATATGGACAAAGTATTCCGGGGTGAGATCCAGGATCACTACCTCTACAGTCGACATTCCAACCCTACCGTTAATATGTTCTCTAAAAAACTAGCTGCCATGGAAAATATGCCAGCGGCGATTGGGGTGGCCTCTGGAATGGCGGCCATCGCCTGTGCCGTGGAGCAAATTTTAATCGATGGCGGCCATATTGTTTCTTCCAACACTATTTATGGGGGGACCTATGCGCTTTTTAATAATATTTTAACTAAGCGGGGAATCAAGGTAACGTTTGTAAATCCAAGTGATGTAAAGGCATTCGAAGAGGCCATCACTCCGGACACCAAACTAATCTATACGGAATCAGTGAGTAATCCACTTTTGGCGATTAGTGATTTAAGCTCACTGGGAAATTTGGCGCGAAAAAATGGCATAAAGTTGGTGGTAGATAATACCTTCACTCCTTTAATAATCACTCCTGCAAAATATGGCGCCGATGTGGTCATCCACTCCTGCACCAAGTACTTATCCGGCGCTGGGGACTTAATCGGTGGGGCCATTTGTTCTGATAAAGAATTTATTGATAGTCTTCGCGATTTAAATACTGGAATGGCGATGCTCTACGGCCCAGTTATGGACCCTCGAGTGGCCTATATTCTCTATTCCAGGCTTGATCATCTTCACCTTAGAATGAAGGCCCATTCAAATTGCACCATGTATTTGGTGGATAAAATGAAAGAGGAAGGGGTTAAGGGAGTAATATATCCTGGACTCCAAGAGCACCCTCAACATGAACTTATGAAAGAAATGGTTAATGTTGGTTATGGTTTCGGGGGAATGATTACTCTTGATTGTGGCACTATGGAGAAAGCAAAAAAACTGGCCCAACTTCTGCAAGAAGAACAGTTTGGACTTTTTGCCGTCTCTCTTGGTTTTTCTAGAACCCTTATGAGCTGTCCTAGTGCTTCCACCTCCAGTGAAATTCCCGAAGACGAGCAAGAAAAGATCGGCCTAAAACCAGGCCTTATAAGATTTTCAATTGGTTTCACCGGTGACGATGAAGTTATGGCCAACAGATTTTTAACTTGTTATCGACAAGTCTGCGCTGAGTAAAATCATTCCTTCTATTGATCTTTAGTACTGATTTAATTTCCTTACTTTTGTATTTAAGATGTTGGGGTGGGAATGGCCAGGCGCTTGGTATTTAGGGTTCCAAGAGCGTCAGGGATTTTTGTAACCAATGTTATGACCCCCTCTAATGAGAGGGCCTATTTTAAAATTATCTATTCTCTCTGCTTCCTCTAGAATCATTTCGTGCTTCATTTTTAAAAGGCACAGCTTGTTTTAATAGATCTGCGTAGAACATATTCCCTGCTTCACCACTGCTTGGGTACACCCCTACTCTAATTGAAGGGATATAGACCCTTTGCTTTCGATATTCTACATTTCTTAAAACCACGGCCATTTTAACATTGATGCGCTCTTTTTCCTTAAAAGTATTTTTAATTTCCCTCAGGATTTCCTCACTTAAACTTTTTTTATCTTTTAAGTTAAAATCCTTAATTGAGGGATGGAATTTAAAATCAGGCCATTTTATTTTAGTGGTCTCTAACTTTCCAGCACCTTTAGATAATAACTTAACGTAGCTTCCTTCCACCATAAGCCCCTCCAGACTTCTCAGTCCATAGGTAAGAAAGGCATCAACCAATGGGGCCTTATTTTTGGATCTACCATTTTCATCCGGTTTAGTTGAACTCCTAATCATCATAAAATTAGTTCTCTGAAAAAAAACCTCATTAGGATTTATTCCGAGTTCCCTCATTAAAACCTGATGTTCCTTTTTCACCTGGGCCAGTTGCGCCTCGGCCTGTCTGGGTGGAAGAGCTCTTTCACCATCTAAGTTTTTATAAAAATAAAGCTTTCCTTCGCGGGGAATTAATTCATAGGCGTAGGTATTATCCTTGGCCTCAAAATAGGATTGGCCAGGCCTTAGTTCAATCCTTGGCACTTTAAAAACTTTTTGTAGCATGTTTAAGTTTTTTACTTTTAAAGAGGTAAGGCCATTGGGGTATTTTTTTTGTATACCTTCTAACTTTCTTTTTAAAACCCTATTGCTAAACCTTGGGAGGGATTTTTTCACAGCATTTTCATGGTTTGATGAGTAACTTCTTGCTTGGACAGCAGATGTTCCATAGGTTGACCTTAATTCTTCCGATTCTTGGGCCAAGGCAAAGGTATTTATTAATAAGGCCAAAATTGGCAATAACTTATATAGTTTCATTTTAAATTCTCCTTTTATTAATTAGGTAAACTTGGCCCACCATCTGGGTTACAGCCCCTGTAATACCTGTAGGTGGCCCAGTTGGGAGATTTGTGACTCCAATTGGAGTTGTATCTTTCATTTAGGGCATTTGATGATGCTGAGGCGGTATTGCCAAAACCTATGGCAACAGGACATACCGTCTTCCAGGCATTGTACCAGTGATCGACATGATGCATTTCATCCACCCAAACTTTTCCTACACCTTTTGAGCTATAACCATAATTGGCCAAATCTCCATATTCACCCACATATTTTGACCCGATATACATGTAACCATGAAAGCCTGTGATTAAATGAACCCTATCCCCTGCAGGGCCAAACCATTTTCCACGATATTGCCAACGGATACTGTTACAAGAAGACATTTGCCAAAACCTAAGCTTACCGTTTGCTGAATAAGGCCCAAGCTTCATTTCATTAGTATTTAATTGGCACTGGCCGTGCTCTCTTGTATGCATTTGCCCATACCAACCATTGGAGTTGTGTCCTCCATGGGTACAAATTAGTGCTGCATCACCACCATCTAAATTGTATTCATCACGGCCCCAAGTGAATTTGGTGATATCAACATAGCGACCTATTTTTACGTTGGAATAATTTCTCCACCATTGACTCCAACCTTTGGAGCCCATTTTTTTTCTCCACTTCATGCACATATCATCCCACCAAGTCCGGGTGCCTCCTCCGCAATTACCCCAGTGAGTAATGGATGATGACCTCGCAGAACCGGCATTGGCATCAAGAGTTGCCAAAACAAGTATTGCAAGAAGAATTCCTTTAAGCTGATTCATAAAATATCCTCCTAAATTTTGCTACATGGCATTTATCTTAGGCATGATAAGGTAGATTTTGAAAGAGATTTTCAATTAATTAGGGACATCTAAATTTGAATTCCCAGTTGTAATAAAAATTTGTTTTCAACATGGGCCGCAGAATATTGAGGCATCCAATTATAATAAAGTTGAAGTCTCATAAACTGCATATAGGAAATGCCAACAAAAGGTAGTACGTTAACCCCATTACAAGTAACTGCACTACGCTTGTATAAACTGTCTTTGCAACTGGTATCAGATAATTGATCACCTTTAGAAAATTGATAACCTGCTTTTAGGCCAAAGATAAACTGTCTGTTGTTATTACTTCCAGGCAGTTCAAATTCCAGTCCTACCAAAGGGGAAAGGGCCCAAATATCCGGAATATCGGTTAGAAAACTTTGTGCCCCTTGATACAAAACGCTGATATTCGTTTTTAGATACATGGGAAAAATAATATCCCACCGAGCGAAGTTCCATCCAACCTCGACTGCACTTCCCAATGTTAAATAAATTTGACTAGATTCTGGAATATAATAAATCTCGGTATTTAAAAATGAGGTTCCGGCCTTTTTAAGAATCATTTGCTCACTACCAGGTAAAGTATTTACATAGGTTGTAGCTATTTCACCAAGCTTCCTCCTCATGGTGTAATCTCCTCTACTGGCCTGATGCTCTTTAAGACCAAGGTCTTCAAAGTGGTAACCATATCTTGTATACAACCGAAAGATATAATCCAATTCTTTTTCCTTATCCTTTTTGCGCCAATCTTTAAAATCTTTGGCCTTAGCAACGATCACAGGAGGCTTTTCCCCCATAAATCCTTTTAGACAATGCTTGTTATATTTTGGTTTAGTTTTAAAATCGTGACACATACTATAAAGTTGATCTAGGGATAGCTGTAAATTAGCAAAGAAGTTATGATCTACTTTTTCTCTTCCCTTATCACAAATTTTCTTCGCCTTTTTATCCCCTACAACCACACTCTTTAATACAAAAATAGGGAATCCATTCATCCATGTCATCAATACCTGGGTAATCTATATGTCCTTTGTTTTTATGGGTCTGAATAAAAGAATATGCATCGACCATTCCTAAATAAAAATCAAACTCTCTAAAAGACCTGTCAAAAAATCCAAAAAAGTGGGACAAGGGAGCACTTGCTGGTGGTAGGGAAACAGAAGAGTTAATTAATCTATCTTTAATGTTTGGTATATGTTCAGCGATAAATGATAAATCCCTGGTACTACTGGTATCTATGAAATTATTCGCAAAATCATGAAGATAACCGAAAAGACTATCATGCCTTTTCTCGGGTTTTTTAACATGTTCCTTATAGATATAATAATTGGGATTTATCCAAACGAAGGAATCCTCTTTAGAGGACCCCAATTGATTAGCAATTTGATAAGACAAAATAAGTGGAGCATTATTAAAAACTCCACCGTCGACAAAGTAGTTTTCTGATATTTTTTCACCCTTACAAGGGAAATATTTGAATCTTCCTTTTTTGAGACAATGTTTTAACTTCACAGGAGGAAATGCTAAAGGAAATGCTACTGAGGCCATGATGAGATCAACTAATTGATCATAATCTTTTTCACTTTCCCCGGTAAATGGCATGAGGATTTGTCTCTCCTTTGCTCCTTTGAACTTAAAATTAGAAAGTATTGGAGGTTTCCCTTTTCCTCTTCCTCTAATTCGCACAACTGCCACTTCTTCCATATTAGGTACTTCAACATTTTTATTAATTTTAACACCGGTTGGATTAAATCTGGTTACCGCTATACCAAGAATCATGTCACAATCTTTTTTAAATCCCTGTTTCCATAAGCTTTTTAATTTGGGCAATATATCTAGCCCCTCTCTAAGGGTAAAAAGTTGATCTGGTTTAACACTTTCCTTTTTAAAAATTTTATTTATGGAAAGTGGAATCCAGCCATCCCAGTAAAAACTTTTTCTTGGGTTTAAATTGGATTTAAAACTACATTTGGTAAAAATAGAAAGAAGAGACGTATAGGCCCCGGCCGAAGCTCCGGTTAAATGGGTTAATTTAGGCGCTTTTTTATTTATAGCAAGCAGAGAGTCTAAATAAAAAAGAAATCCCGCCTCATAAGATCCTAGGGCCGCTCCACCACTAATAGTGTAATATATTTTTTTTTCGGCAAAAGAACTTAAGGGAAAAAGTAAAATTAATAAGATTAGAGTAAACTTCTTTAGGTAATCCATGACCATTCCATTTTTTTATTAAATTTTATCCACCTCCTCGCAATTTAGCAATTTAGAAAAGGCCGTGTTGCCACGGCCTTTAAGATTATTTCTCTTTTTCAAAGAAACTTGCAATATGTCTGAGTAATTCAGCTATTTTGGAATTATCACAACAGGTGCAACACTCCTTTTTATCTTTTGCAGTCATTTTTCCTCCTATTTACAACAATTTTCAACATAGTCAGCGATCGATCGCAGGGATTTCACAAGCTCTTTGCTGTTAATGGTGTAAAAGACCTCTTTTCCTCTTTTTTCAGCTTTTAAAATTCCGGATTTTTTCAAAATACTGAGGTGTCTAGAGACGACAGAGATATCCACATCACAACAAGTGGAGAGATCCTTTACATTTGTATGATCACTACAACTGCAAAGGCGCTCTAGGATGGCCATCCGATTTGGATCTCCCATGGCCTTAAAGAGAGGCGAAAGATCTTTTAAGTCTGGACAACAAATTGTTTGTTCTTTTCCCATAACTATATAATTGCATATCTGTGCAATCGTTTCAAGAGTTAGTTGCAAAAACATGCAAATAACACATCATTTCAGCTACTTATGGTATGATAAAAAGGTCAAGGAAAGGTGATGATTAGATATTTGATTCCGTTTTTGATTGTTTTTGGACTAAGTTCTTGTACTAAAAAAGAAAAGGTAGAAGTTCAGGTTAAAGATGATGCTTGGGTTGAAACAACAGCGGAAATAGTAAATATTGGTATTTTTGAAGATAACACCTGGATGTATTCCTATAGGTATGAAGTCACAGAGAGTACCGCTGTTAACAATGAAGGGATCCCCATTAAAGGGCCCATTGAACAACATACTATGATAGAGGGGAAAAAACCCATCCCCGGGCAAAAAATTAAAATGAGATATAGAAAGGATGAACCGATAATTTTTGAATTACTGGAAGAAGTTAAGTTTGAATGACTATTTAAGACTCATTAAAACGACACTTAAAAATGCAAAAACCATTCCCAGCCATTTAAAAGGGGTAATGGGTAGTTTTTCAATTACGCTGTCCCAAAACAGACTGAAGACAACTTGAGCGGCGACTATGAGAACCGTCGTTTTAACAGCTCCAAGTTCATAGATTGCCTCGGGAAAAAGGCCCACGATAAAAATGCCTAAGATTCCAGGGATGATGAACCACCATCTCCAAGTAGTTAAGGGTGCTTTGAGGTGATAGATGGGGTTAAAAAGATCTGGAAAGAACTTAACCAGTAGGTAGAAGGCAATCCCAAAGATAAAGGTTAAGGTCATACCGATTAAAACCGCCTGCCCAACTCCAATTTTCAGGGACATTTCTTTATTTAAAGCGCCCTGAAGGATTCCCGCCATTCCTATGATGATAGGAAGAAGATAGATTAGTTTCATAGATTTATTCTACGTGGATTAAAGCGAAGAATTAAGACATTTTTTAAAATCTTCAAGTCCTGAGAGAAAGAGGGATAGTCTTTGTATGCCTAGGTCTTCTTCTAGGCCCTTTTCAAAGAGATCTAAAATCTTAACTAACTTATTGGCCTTTCTTATACCGGGCTGAGTCAGAATTAGTTTTAAACTTCTGGCATCTTCCTCTTTCACCATTCTTTTTAAAAAACCTTTTGATTCAAGATTGGAGATTATGTGACTAATCCCCGCCTTTGAGAGATTAAGCGCCTGGCAAAGCTGACTAGGAGTCGTTACTGATTTTCCTTCAAGCAGGATGGTTATTAAAACCAAGGATTGCATAAAGCTCAATCCTTCTTTTTTAAGTAAGGGGGTAGAGGTTTGCAGTAGCGATTGATGCAAATCGAATATGGAGAAAATGGGGCTGTCTTTAAGATATTTCTTTATTTTCACGACTTGTTTCTAGATTAAATAGTTTAGCAAGTAAACTATTTTCCTAGAAACTATCATTTACGAGGGAGCTGATTCCCCCTACTCTGCCTGCTAATTACTTAAAATTTAAGGAATACGATATGCGCTATGATTGGAATTTAAGAGAAATTAACGAAATTTATCACCTTCCTCTTTTGGAATTGATTTATAAAGCTTCTACAGTTCATCGACAAAACTTTAGCGCCGGAAAAGTCCAAGTGAGCAGACTCATTTCTATTAAAACCGGAGGGTGTCCGGAAGATTGCAGCTACTGTCCACAGGCGGCAAGGTATCAAACAGATATTGAAAAAAATGCTCTCATGAATGTAGATGAGGTTGTCAGTATTGCCAAAGAAGCGAAGGCCCAAGGATCATCAAGAGTGTGTCTTGGCGCCGCCTGGAGAGAAGTAAAAGATGATAGTGATTTTGACCGAGTTTTAACTATGGTTAAAGAAGTCACTTCCATGGATATGGAAGTGTGTTGCACTCTTGGGATGTTAAGTGAAACACAAGCACAAAAACTAAAAGATGCGGGCCTTTATGCCTACAACCACAATATTGATACCAGTGAAGACAATTATAAAAAAATTATCACCACCAGATCTTATGATGATCGAATGGATACCCTTCACAATGTGAGAAAGGCCAAGCTCACTGTTTGTTGTGGGGGAATTATAGGCCTGGGAGAAAATGAAGAAGACCGTTTTCAAATGCTTAGGTCCCTTTCAAGTATGAACCCCCATCCAGAGAGTGTTCCCATAAATACTCTGGTAGCAATTAAGGGAACCCCCCTCGAACAGCAAAAACCTGTTCCTATTTGGGAGCTAGTGAGAATGATTGCCACCGCTAGAATCCTTATGCCTAAATCAGTGATTAGGTTATCGGCCGGACGTGAAGGCAGATCTATGAGTGATCAGGCCTTATGTTTTATGGCCGGGGCCAACTCCATTTTTGCTGGCAATAAACTCCTAACCACGCCTAATCCATCGATAGACGAAGATCAAATCCTATTTAGTACTTTAGGTTTAACCCCTACAGAGAGTTTTGAAAATTATCATGGATTATCTTAAAGACCAGGTTCAAAAAAAACTTCTTGAACGCTTCGATCAAGGAATAATAAGAGACCTTCCTAAAATAAAAGGGGGAGCTGATTTTCATTCTAATGATTATTTAGGTCATGCTGGTGCTTTTGATTTAAAAGAAACAGTTAAGGCCGCCTTAGAAGATCATCCACTTGGTTCTAGTGGTTCCCGACTTTTAAGTGGTAATTCAAAGTTAGTAATGGATTTAGAGGATGAACTTGCAATCAGATTTAATGCTCCAAGTGCACTTTTATTTAATAGTGGCTTTGATTTAAATATAGGATTACTTTCCAGCATTCCTCAAGATAATGATATCATCCTACTTGATCAAAATATTCACGCCTCCTTAAGAATGGGAGCTAAACTAAGTAGCGCTTCAAGAAATTATTTTCGTCATAACGATCTTGAACATTTAAAAGACCGGTTAAAATTTTATCGTAGGAAGATTGCTGCCAAGCAAAATATTTTTATTGTGGTTGAATCGGTTTATTCTATGGATGGCGATATTGCACCTCTAATCGGTATGGCCGAACTAGCAGAGAGATATGGGGCCTATTTAATTGTAGATGAGGCCCATGGTGCGGGAGTTTTTGGCCCAAAGGGAAGAGGTTTTGTAAGTGATTTAGGGCTTGAAGGCCAGGTCTTTGCCCGCATAGTCACTTTTGGCAAGGCCTTTGGGGCACATGGGGCAGTGGTTTTAATTGATAACCTTTATAAAAAGTTTTTAATTAATTTCGCCACTCCACTAATCTATACCACCGCCATGCCAGCGCATTCTTTAATTACTATTAGAGAATCCGTTAGACTTTGCCAAGAATCCCATATAAACAGACAAATTCTTTTTGATAAAATAGAGAGATTAAAAAACGCTCTCAATAGACCTTTTCAGCAAGGGCCTATTTTTGCTATTCCTGTCCCATCCACCTCACTTTTAAGGGAGATGGCACAAAATTTAAAAGACCATTCTCTTTTGGTATCACCCATTTTTTCCCCAACGGTAAAAAAGGGAACTGAAAGGTTAAGGGTTTGTCTTCATTCATTTAATGAAGATAAAGATATTGATAAACTGGCCCAGGAAATCAAAAGGTTTTTATGAAAGTATTTGTAACTGGAATTGATACAGGTATTGGTAAAACATTTATATCAGCAATACTTACTAAGGCACTTAATGCTGATTACTTCAAACCCATCCAATGTGGGGATTTGGAAAACTCTGACTCCCATAAGGTTTATAAATGGGCCAAGGCCTTCACTCACCCTGAAACCTTTAGGCTTAAAACTCCCCAAAGTCCTCATCTAGCAGCTAGTTTAGAAAATCAGCGAATCCGTTTGGAGGATATTAAAATTCCCGTGACTAAAAACCATTTGGTCATCGAAGGGGCCGGAGGACTTCTAGTTCCCCTAAACGATAAAGAATACATCATTGATATTCCAAAAAAATTAAACCTGCCAGTTATTCTAGTTTGCAAAAATTATTTAGGAAGTTTAAATCACACACTTTTGGCGATTGAGGCCTTAAATGAAAGAGGGATTAAAATCTTGGGTTTGATCTTTAATGGACAACCAAATCAAGCGAGTGAAGACTTTCTGGTAAAAAGAAGTGGCGTAAAAAAGCTCTTAAATGTTAACCATGAAGAAATAATCGATGAATCTATCGTTGAAAAATATAGCACTCTTTTAAAACCAAGGTTAGAAAAATGGATATAAAAAAGTCGCCCATTTGGTATCCCTATACCCAAGAAAAGCTGGCAGAGGATCCAATAATAATTGAAAAGGCGCTGGGAGCTTATCTTTACCCCAAGGGAAAAGATAAAGTCTTTGATGCTATCTCTTCCTGGTGGGTAAATATTCATGGCCACTCTCACCCCTACATAAATAAGAAATTGACCGATCAGCTCTCTAAGATGGAGCAAATAATTTTTGCCGGTCATACTCATGAACCAGCAATAAATCTCTCTAAAAGAATACTGGAAAAGTTGGGAGATAAATTTCATAAAGTTTTTTTCAGCGATAATGGTTCCACCTCTGTTGAATGCGCCTTGAAAATGGCCCTGCAGTTTTGGAAAAATCAGGGGATAAAAAGACAAAAGATATTGGCCTTTAACCACGGTTTTCACGGGGAGACCTTTGGTGCTCGGGCGGTGGGTAACTGCCTGGAAAATATTAGTGAGTTGTGCTCTGGTGTATTTCAAATTGACTTCATCGAGGCCCCGGTAGGTAAAGATTCATCTTTAAAACAGTTGGAAGAGAAATTAGCGAAAAATGATTATGCTGCCTTTATTTTTGAACCTCTTATTCAGGGAGTAAGAGGTATGGTCATGCAAGATATAAACACGCTTGATGAAATGATAAAATTGTGTCAAGAAAAAGAAGTTCTGTGTATTGCAGATGAAGTCATGACCGGTTTTGGCCGGACAGGAAAAATGTTTGCCATAGATTATCTGGAAAACAAACCCGATATCGTCTGCCTGGCCAAGGCGCTAACTGGTGGAACCCTTCCTTTGGCGCTCACGGTTTGTAATGAAAAAGTACACCACGCCTTCTATAGTGACGACCCCTCCAAGGCCCTGCTTTATGGCCACTCTTTTGCCGGAAACGCTCTTGGGTGTGCTGCCGCTCATGCTAGCCTTGATCTTTTAGAAAGAGAAGAAACCATAAGTAATATTGAACAAATAAATTATTACCACAGGGATTTTGCAAAAGAGATGGAATCCATGAGCAATTTATTTAAAGATATACGGGTAATGGGAACCATTATTGCTCTGGAATATAGAACCGATGGTGGGGGATATTTTAACGAACTAGGACCAAAGATGAAGAAGTTCTTTGGAAAAAGAAATGTTCTTCTTAGGCCCCTGGGAAATGTTATCTATATTATTCCACCATATTGTTCTACCCAGGCCGATTTAAAACTGGCCTATGAGGCCATTTGGGATTTTAGCGAGGAATTAAATGCTTAGTTTAGAAAATATTTTAGAAACAGTTGTTAAGAGTCCTATTATTCACTACCAGTGGCTCTACACTATTAGTTACCTGGAAAATTCTGGCGCAAAAAAAATCATGAAGTTCCAGCCCTTTTCTAACTTCGATCTAGAAATTTTAAAACATACCGCTGAGGAGGCCAGACATGCCTACTTTTTTAGAAAACAAATAGAAAAAATAGGCCACGACCCCGACAGAAAAGTTAAGTTACTCGGTGGAACCAAGGCCAAGAACTTTTTACATAGATTAGATGTAAAAATCATGAAATCCCTCAAAGATCAAATGGAGCTTAAAAAAGAGGATTTATATTATTTTTCCTATCTCTTAACTACCTATGCCATTGAACTAAGGGCCGATAGTTTATTTGGTTTATATGAAAAGACGCTTAAAGATAATAATATTCCGATTTCTTTAATTTCGGTTATTAAAGAAGAGGAAAATCATCTAAAAGACATAGAGAAGAGGATTGATAAAGAACCTCGTCTTCTACCTTTTAAAAAAATTGCCTGTAAATTCGAAGAAACTTTGTTTAATTCTTTTATTTCACAAGTGGAAAAAGACATCGAGCATAATTGCTACTTTTTGAATTAATTGCTAAATTGTGTCTGTGTTAAGACCAAAATCAACCCATTTTTTAAATAAGACCAAATTTGAAGGTACCATTATTCGTATCACCTACCAAAATAATGACAATGGCTGGTCGGTAATAAAAGTAAAACCCAAAGAGAAACCTGCTTTAACATTAACCGTTATTGTGCAGCAGTTAGGTCTGGCCCCCGGCTCAATCCTTGAATTTGAAGGAGATTGGAATGATCACCCCAAATTTGGCAAACAGTTCAAAGCAAAAAAGGCACTCCCTTTAAAACCAGATACCATTGATGGAATCACTAGTTTTCTTGGCTCAGGATCGCTTAAAGGAATTGGCCCCTCTATTGCCAAAAGAATTGTCAGAAGATTTGGTGAAGACACCCTTGATATACTAGATAACAATCCAGATAAATTAATTGAGATCTCTGGCATCTCAAAGAAAAAACTAGAAGTGATCAAAAAATCTTTAAGCAATCAAAGAAATCTGCGAGAAATCATGATCTTTTTGGCCGGCCATGACATTAGAGGATCTCTGGCCTCTAAAATTGTAAAGGCCTACGGAAATAATACCGTTAAATTTCTAAAAGAAGATCCTTATAAACTCTCACACGAAATTTGGGGCATAGGGTTTTTAACAGCTGACGCGATGGCCTTTAAGCTTGGTTTTTCAAAAGACAGCGAAAAAAGAATTATGGGGGGGATTAAATATCTGCTCACGGAAGCGCGCAGTGATGGGCATTGTTTTTTAACCAGGGAGCAAATATTAAACCAGGCAGAGGAACTACTGGAAATTGATTTAAAACAAAGCATTGACTCTTTTTTAGAACATGAAGGACTAAAATCTCGGGACACGCCGCTTGGAACCGGTTATTTCTCTGATGATCTTTTTTGGGCCGAGGAATATATCGCCCAAAGAATTAACTCGCTTAAAAAGTCTGTAGTTGAAGATAACAAAGAGCTAACCTCAAAGTGGTGCAAGCTCTACCTAGAGCGCCATGATATTAGCTTGAGCGAGGAACAATTTGACAGTATTCAAGGCATTGTCACCTCTCCTATTTCCCTGCTAACCGGAGGGCCTGGGGTGGGAAAAACTACCACCACCAGGGTTTTGTTTAAATTATTGGAAGCGATGAAAAAAAATATCACCTTGGCCGCCCCTACAGGTCGTGCGGCGCAGAGGATGAGTGAGGTTATCGGTTTTAAATCGCAAACCATCCATCGCCTTTTAATCTGGGATCCACGAAAAAAAGGATTTCAAAAAAATGAAGAGAATCCACTTTGGACAGATTTCTTAATTATCGATGAGGCCTCCATGCTGGATGTAAAACTGACAGCCTCCTTATTTAAGGCCATAAGGGAACACACCCAAGTTTTATTTATCGGAGATCCAGACCAACTTCCATCCGTAGGCCCAGGAAGTTTTTTAGATGATTTGATAAAATCAAAATCCATACCCTGCTTTAAATTAACCCAAGTATTTCGCCAGGCCCAGAAATCACAAATTATTTCTTTTGCTCACGATATTAACCAGGAACAAATACCCAAGATCAAGACTCCACTTGAGCACCCTCATTTATGGATCGATAAAACCAGAGAGGATTGCCTATTTATTGACTCGGACGAGCCCACTAGAGAGCAGATGACCTTTATTCAAAAAGTAAAAAATGGATCTAACTTTTCCGTCCCTGCTAAATTTGAACATGTAAATCTTGCTGATTTGGCAAGCAGCACCACTACAGCTGATGATTTAAAGATCTTAAGTAAAAAGCTACATCCCTTTTCCACGCTAAAATATAATTTAACCGCCACAGAAATGATTAAAAAGTTAGTGGCAGAAACTATTCCCAAATACCTTGGAAAAACTGAGGTGCAAATCCTCTCCCCCATGATTAAAGGGCCTCTAGGAACAGCAAATTTAAATCTTTTAATGCAAAATTCGCTTAATCCGGCCGCTCCTTATAAAGGTGAAATTAATTTTCTAGGAAAAATATTTCGTGAAGGTGACCGGGTTATCCAAAGAAAGAACAACTATGATTTAAATGTCTTTAATGGAGATATTGGATATATAGCAAAAGTAACCTCCCAGGCCCTTGAAGTTACTTATGGTGAGGGCCTAGAAGGTACCGTTGTGGAATACGGTAGAGAGAATTTCGACGAACTTGATCTGGCCTATGCAATAACCATTCACAAATCGCAGGGGAGTGAATTTCCGGTAGTGATCATTCCGATAACTACAAGTCATTTCACCATGCTTTTTAAAAACTTGATCTACACTGCTCTAACCAGAGCAAAAAAATTGGCCATCTTTGTAGGCTCCCGAAGGGCCCTGGCCATGGCCATAAAAAATGATGCCAAACAAGGCAGACAAACCGCCTTGGCACAGCTTCTAATCAAGCAATGTTGATTGTTAGGTAAATAAAAAAAACGGCAAAGGATATTATCAATACAATACCTAATATGTCCGCAATTCTCATTTGAACCTCCCCATCCTCCAAAGTCCTAACTTGCATAAACCAGGCCAAAGTTTAGGCCAGAAATTTTAAGATAAAGGGGTCTTATTGGTGTCAGATTGGCACCTGTTGGTCATTTAGGCCCTATTTTGAGGATAAATTGGCAAAGAAAAGATAGGTCCTTCTATTGAGGCATCCTGAGATAAGCTTTCGGCATTTTCCATAATATCTTCTGCATGAGAGACCAAATTCAGCAGGGAAAACCCGGCAAAGTATTGGTCGTGGGTCTTTGACCCCACATTGATAAAAAGTTCTCTGGCCCTTTTGGCATGCCCTTTAACTGGTTCTGCCTGGCCAGTCTTGGCCTTAACTCCTGCAGCACAAAGCTTTATGAGTCCCTTTAAAAAGTCTCCCATAAGACCTTCTTTATGTGCTTCATGCCATAGTGCCTCAAGCCAAACATGGCCTTCCCAATAGTAACCATAATTATAAAGGTCTATGGCATATAAAAAGGCCTCAGATTCCCAAAATTTTTTGGGATCCATAGGTGCCACCACAGGATCCCCTTCCTGCTCCATGTGCCCACCTGGTTTCCCAGGATGAGTATTTTTTCCTGGTACGAAGGCATAGGGGGGGAATTCTTTTTCTGGGTATAATCTTTTTCTCTCAGTAGACATAGGTTTATTAAATCTCAAAGGCGATTAAATTAAAAGGTTTTTAACTTTCTAAAGAAGGGAAAATATGCCATTTTAATTTGATGGAACAAGGCAAAGGTCACTTAGGTGAGCAGGACTCACCTAAAGATGCACTACTTAATCTACTTTTTAATATTATTATTCCCGTTTTAATTCTTAGCAAATGGAGTGACCAGGCCCATCTAGGCCCGGTAGGGGGGTTAATCATTGCCCTCGCCTTTCCTGTGGCCTACGGAACTTGGGATTTAATGTCTAAAAAGAAATGGAATTTTGTTTCCATTCTCGGAGTCGTTAGCGTTCTTTTAACTGGCGGACTTGCCCTTTTAAAATTGGATGGATTTTGGTTTGCGGTAAAAGAAGCGGCCATTCCCTCAATTATAGGACTTGGCGTTCTATTTACAGCAAGAAGTAAATACAACCTAGTGCGCATGCTGATTTTAAATCCCAAACTGATAAAAGTCGAAGTCCTCGATGAAATAATTAAAGAAAATCACGCAGAGGTTAAATTTGAAAAGTTAGTGGTTCGCACTACTTACTTTTTTGTTTTTTCTTTTGTCGTTAGTGCGGTTTTGAACTTTGTCTTGGCCATCGTGATCTTAAAATCGCCTGCGGGAACACCTGAATTTAATGCTGAGCTAGGAAAAATGACTGCTCTCTCTTTTCCCGTAATTATGGTTCCCTCAATGATAATTCTGGTTTTTTCCATGTGGTATTTATTAAAAGGCATTACTAAAATGACTGGCGTTCATTATAACGATATAATCCGTAGTTAATCTACCTCATACATCCAAAGAACAGACTTCTGAACAATATGGTGAAAATCACCTCTTTTTATTTGCCCCATTCTCCCATGTCCTGGAAGAATCCATTCGATATCTTTAAATTTCTTCATCTTATCTACCGAAGTGATCTGCTTTTCCCACGAATACCAGCAGGCCCTTCTAAAAGAAGCGAACATATCGAGTTTTTTAATAAAGGCGAAGTGATCACCAGTAAATAGATATTTATCTTCAAATACTAGTACTTGGGAACCCTTGGTATGCCCAGGTGTATGAAAGATGATGCCATCATCAATGCTCGTTTCTTCTTCCGTTAAAACTATCTCTGCATCTTTAATTTTATCAGTAACATCAAATTGATTGATTATTCTTTTGGCCCCAAAGTGCTCAGCGTATTTTTTTGAATCTCCAATGTCATCTTTGTGGGATATCCAAATATATTTAATTCCCCCCATCTCCTCAAATTTGTTAACTAAATCTTTAACAAACCTGGGGGAATCAATGAGCCAGTTGCCTTTACTTGAGGTGACAAAATAGCTGTCTGCCCCAAAGGTGCTTTCATTATTAAACCCATTTATATAAACGGGCCCATCAATATGTTTAGGGAAGGAATCTCTAGCAGCTTTTAAATCCTTATCCCCTTCAATTCCAATGCAATTAACCGGGCAGGCGAGTAATGCCTGCTTGGCCTCTAGCTCTTCCTGATCGCTACCCGGTTGTTTGGAAACGAAAGAATAATCACCCTGATCTGAAAAAGTGCCGGGAGCAAACTTTCTACAGGCATCGCAATTTATACAAGTTGAGTCTACAAAAAATTTACCTGAGATATTTTCTTTGACTTTTATTTTTAGGTTGGCCATGAGGCCAAAAGTAACATGAGAACGCGGGGCGGTCTAATCGGCCCGCGTTGTATCTAATCCCTCAAGGTCGTAATTTAACCTGTAGAGTTCTGATTCCATCTTGTGGTTTAAAATCTGATACTTTTTAGTATTCGCACGAATCTTGCGAACTTCTTCCTTTAGGTTTTCAACAAATTGCCTGGTTTTTCTAAGTTCTAATTTTATTTTGTTATTTTTCTCTCTAAGATCTTGAACCTTTACCACTTCGATTTTAAAGACACTGGTTATCTCTCTGATCTCCTTAGTAAGAGCACTAGTAATTCGGTCCTTATCTCTTAGCACCGCCCGTACCTTTCCTTCATAGTCCTGAAGGGTATCCTTAACCCCTCTTTCCTTTCGTCTCATTAGCTTAATAATATTCACTTCACTATTTTGTGACTTATGCAGATCTGTCGTCAGCTCTTTTACATTTGACAGGGCATCGGAAAGTTGGATTTTTAGTTTGATAATGGTGGTCTCTTTATCATGAAAATCATTTTCAATTATGTTTTTCTCAAGGGCCAAATGATTTAATTCATCTTCTAAAGCAAACGTTTTTTCTTTTAAACCTTCTATAATGTTTATGGAGATTTCTTCATCTGACTCTAACATCTTAAGTTTATCAACAATCTTGGGAATTGATTGATTATCATATTCCAGTTTTTGCTGGCCGACCTTAAGCTCGTTAATATTATTTCTAAGCTGTCGTATTTCTTCATCCCGGCTATCCCAGACTGCCTTGGCCAATCCTCCGCCATTGCCTTTTCCAAGAAATTTGAATACATGCTTGTTTCGCTCAATTAAATCGTTAAAGCTCTTATAAATTTTTCCCATAAACTTCTCCACTTAGGTCTATAGGCAAATTATATCAGGGGAAAAAAGTTTTGCGGATGAGGTGTTTATATGGGGGAAAAATTTGCCCCATATAAAAAAGGGGCCTAATTTAGGCCCCTTTTTAAGATGATTTTAGTGACATCTTTTCCATTTCAGGTGGTACACAAGTCCAGCATTGAAATCGGCAGAGTCAACAATAGCAAGTGCCTCATCTTTATGCCTGTTAGATCTAACCATCATAGAAGTATTAACCCTTAAGTTAACATCAGCGCCACAACGTGACCAAACTAGAGCAGAAAGCATTAGAGGACTACTTAAAGTGTAGTCATCATCAAATCCACCTCTAAACATTTTTTGGAAGGTAGGCCCTCGTCTACCAGCAAAAAAGTATTCCGCTCTAAACTTGGCCCTTCCACCACGTGGAAGAGATACATATCCTCTGTAGTCTACGTCAACAATTGAAATACTCATTCCTTGGGGAACATGGACTGGAATAGCAATGTTACAAGACTTTCGAGCGATACGCTTTCGTCCACCGGCCTCAACAAAAAATTCATCAAATAAAATACTAAGTGACTTGCCATCAGGGCTTAGAGTTGTGGTTGCAGACCCGGATGGACAACCATTACCACCATATCCTGGGTGGCCTAAATAGATGCCTGCCTGGGCGGTTCCTCCTAAAACCATCAAAATACCAAGTAAACTTAAAATCTTTTTCATTTGTAATCTCCTTTTGTTTGGGTTTTCTTAAAACCAACCTGTTGGTCAGTTTTAATTACAAAACTAAAGTATTTCGCTGGAGTTTCTTTTAAAAGAGTTATTTGCTTTTAAGTCTTAAAACTAGTCCACGTGGTTTAAACCTTAAGGGAAGTGCGCCAGGTGGTTCACATATTTTACACACCCTATTTTTTTTAGCTGAAATATTTAAAGATCGTGATACCTAAAGAGTTGCAGGAGGATCTTATGAACAAATTAACCCTAATACTTTTTTTAATCACAACAAATACAATAGCTAGTGAAACTTTCACTTTTGGAGATATCACTTTAAAAGGTAGTGGTTGCAAAAGAGGAACTGCTCAAGTGATAAAATCACCTGATCAGCAGGTAGTTTCAATTCTTTTTGACGAGTATAGTGTAGAAGTTCCCAACTTAAGTGGTGAGAATGATAATGATAAAAGAGATATGGATAACCCATCTCCTAGGTCTCGCTTTAATGAAAAGCTTGATCATAAAACCTGTAACATTATATTAAATTCAAATCTTTCCAGCGAAGAAAAGGTAACCCACATAGAGTTGACCATGGATTTTCGAGGATTTACCCAGGTGGAAGAGGGTGCCATGGCCCAGTTCAAAGGCCGTCTAATGAACTGGAATGGGCCGGGGAGATCAAGAAAAAACCCAAAGCAGGTATTTGCCAATAAAATTTGGAAGGCCGGACAAGATGATGATTGGGCCTTAACTAAAACCGTAAAGATTCCAGTAAATGGCCCCTGTTCTAAAAGAGGGGATCGAAAATTTAAGGTAATCATTCATACCACTCTTTCGGCCAGACTCCTTGGGAGAAGGCCACTTGAGACAGCTTTCGCCTTAGCGGCGATGGACTCTGGTGATTTTACCGGAACCCTAAAAATGAAAATTAAAACCGCTAAATGCCGAACCAATAATTTTTCAAGCGGTCGAAGATACGTTCCCTCTAGAAGACAATATGTGCCTTCAAGAAGAAGATACTATGGTCGAAGGTATGGATCTCGAAGAAAACATTAGTGCCAATGTGGCCCCCAAAAAGGGGTCATATATTTAAAAAGTATTACTTCTAATGGAAAATCTAGGGCTTAGAGTTGGTGGGTATGGATAAAAACAGATTTTTTTTATAAAAAGGAGTTATGAATGCAACTAGGAGTATTCATGACATTAACTGAACAATTAAAAATTCTCCTTGATACCTACTTTGAAAAGTATCCCCATATGAGCATCAATGCTCTGGCAAAAAAATCAGGAGTGGGGGCATCTACTCTAAGGCGGATTATTAATGGTTCCCTGAAGGGAAATCCTTCTCCTAGTACGGTTTTAAATTTGGTTAGTGCATCCACCAAAGAACGAAAACTAGCTGTACTTTTAAAAACTACGGGAGGTCCTGTCGGTAAGTTATTAAACTCATCCTTTGGCCATTTTGTAGAAGAGAATCTCCCTCACAATTATAATACTGACTTAAACAAAGAACTAGGTGAATGGCCTAAATATATGATCTATAAACTGGCCTCTAATAAAAAAGGGGTATTTAAAAAGGATATTGAAAGTGTGCTTGGCAGAATTGGACTTAAGCATTTAGAGGAGCTTTTTAAGCGAGGACTCGTTTTTATGGAGGGAGAGGTGGTTCATGCCAAAGAGAAAAACTTCAGCCTTGATATTAAAGTTTCTCTAAAACATCTGCCTAACCTGCTTGAATTTTATAAGCCTGACGCTTTAGATAAAGGTCAGAATCTTTTTTACACCTTATCAGAATCATTAAATGAAGATGGCATCAAAAAGGTTAAAGAAATACAAAAAGAGGCCGTTAAAAAAATTTATAATGTAATGAGGTCACCTTATTTTGAAGGCGACATTCCCTATTTTTCTATCAGTCTCATGGACACATTAAACTTAGACTTGGAGGGTTAACAATGAAAAAATTAATTATTTTATTTATGTTATTTAGTGCAAATCTTTTCTCCAACCAACTTTTTGATATTGGCGGAGTACTTGAAAAAAGCAATTTTGCTCTAGGGAGTAATCATCAAATTATTCTTGGTGAATTTACTGGCGCCGGCCGGGAAGTTGAAATAGATATTGTAGAAGTTTTTGTAACTGAACAAGAGGCGATCCTTAAAAAAGAAGTGGATAAAATTAACTTTAAAGGCGAATTTACTGGGGCCTCATTGGTATCTGAAATTGACTCACTAGAAATTGATGGGAACGTTATCCTCGCTGAAGAAATAGCGGCCTTAGTAGTTAAATAAGATCACCAAAATATTTTTGCTTGGCCCTTTCTAATTTGGCCTGGAGATCCTCTACTTCATTAACTTTGGGGGTCTCTGCTTTTCCGGCCTTCTTTGGAGGGTTCTTTCTAAAGCTATTTTTTACCACTTTTTTTTCACTTTTGCACTTGGTGATAAGCTCCATCAAATCAGGCCCTCTTTCATATGACTCCCAAGGTCTAAGGACTCGCTCTTTTTGATTTGCCTCTTCAGTAACTGGTAGATTTGGTTTTGCCTTTTTGGCCTTTTCAATATTTTTAAATGTAACTGCCACGGTAAACTCCTCTTACCTAATATTTTAATGCCACTTGTAAAAAATGCAAATTTTGGTGGAGTACCTTAGTACAGTATTTGGCTTAAAAACAGTTTTGATCTTTCGTGTTGAGGGTTGTCGAAAAAGTCATCTGGATTATTCTCTTCAATAATCTTGCCCTCATCCATGAAAATCACCCGATCTGCAACTTTTTTAGCAAAGCCCATTTCATGGGTCACACAAAGCATGGTCATGCCTTCATCTGCTAGTTGAACCATTACATCGAGAACTTCTTTTACCATTTCAGGGTCGAGCGCCGAGGTAGGTTCATCAAAAAGCATAATTTTTGGTTTCATACAAAGAGATCTGGCGATGGCCACTCTTTGTTGTTGCCCACCAGAGAGTTGTCCGGGATATTTATGGGCCTGATCTGCTATTTGCACCCTTTTTAGATAATGAAAAGCGAGGTCAACGGCATCATGCTTTTTAATTTTACGGGCCCAAATAGGAGCGAGAGTTAAATTTTCTAAAATGCTTAGATGAGGAAAAAGATTGAAATGTTGAAAAACCATTCCCACTTCGGCGCGAATCTTTTCCAGGTTTTCTACATCATCTTTAAGTTCCATCCCATCAATTGTTATAGTCCCCTCTTCATGCTCTTCCAGACGATTTAAACAGCGAATCAGGGTAGATTTGCCAGAACCAGATGGGCCGCAAATTACAATTTTTTCCTTAAGATTTACGTTGAGGTCTATCTTATTTAAGGCCTGAAATTCGCCAAAGAATTTACTGACCTGATTCATTTTAATTATTGGTTCCATAAGCTTACCTAAACTCTTTTTCAAAAAGTCTTCCCATACGAGAAATCATATTACAAAAAACAAAATATATTAAGGCCACAAAAAGATATGCCTCTACAGAAAATCCAAGCCAATTGGAATCTTGCATGGAGGCCTTAGTGGTATACATTAAATCAAATAGAGCGATGATAATAACCAGAGATGTATCTTTAAACATCCCAATGGCCGTATTTACCGTGGGAGGAATAACTATCTTCAAGGCCTGGGGTAAAATTACCAGCCTCATCTTTTGCCAGTAAGTCAGTCCCATGGCATCGGCGGCCTCATATTGGCCTCTGGGAATTGCTTGCAGTCCTCCCCTTACAACTTCGGCCATATAGGCAGAGATAAACATAATAATGGCGACTTGAGCTCGCATCAATTTATCAGGAGAATATCCTTCCGGAAGAAAAAGAGGCATCATTACTGAAGACATAAAAAGCATCGAAATAAGAGGAACCCCTCTAATCAACTCAATATAGGCGACACAGAGATATTTAATCAGTGGCAGTTTTGACTGCCTTCCCAGTGCTAAAAAAATACCAATGGGATAGGAAAAGATCATTCCCACTACTGCCAGCATTAAGGTGAGCGGAAGTCCTCCCCAGTTATGAGTTTCAACTTTAACAAGCCCAAAATATCCACCCCTCATGAGCAGCCAGATAACTAATCCACAATACATCCAGTTATAAAGGAGCCTTCTATTCCACCTACTTTTAAGACGAGAGTAGAAGGTGATGATAAAAAAGATAAAGATGGCAATAATCGGTCGCCAAATTTCAGTTTCCGGATAAAAACCAAAAAATATAAAGCGTGTCTTATCTACGATAAAGGCCAAGCAAGCACCTGAAGCTTGTCGACAAGCATCAGCATCCCCTAAAAGGACACTGTCGATAACCAGCCAGTTAAAAAAGTTATAAAAGGCCCAAGCGAAAAAGGTGATTAAAAAGATGGAAAGGGCACTGTTAAAATACCCCTTAAAAAGATTGTCTTTGGCCCACCTTATTTTCGCTTTCATCTTTCCACCAGTGCCATTTTTTTATTAAACCAATTCATAAAAAGAGAGGTTAATAAACTAAAGGATAGATAGACTAAAATAATAAGAGAGATAAGTTCTATCGCCTGTCCGGTTTGATTCATGGTGGTATTGGCAATATTTACAAAATCAGGATAGGCAATGGCCACTGCTAGAGATGAATTTTTGGTTAGATTTAATAGCTGACTGGTAAGAGGCGGAATAATCACTCTTAGGGCCTGGGGTAATATGACCAAAGTTAAAACCAAATAAGACTTAAGTCCTAAGGCCTTGGCCGCTTCTTCTTGTCCTTTTTTAACCGATTGAATTCCTGAACGAACAATTTCTGCTATAAACGCCGAAGTATAGAGAACAAGTCCCAATAAAAGCGAGATAAATTCAGGTGATATGCTGACACCTCCAGAGAAATTAAACCCCTGAAGCTTTGGTAGATTAAATTCAAGCGGCATTCCACCAACAAGCCAAATTAGAAGTGGAAGAAAAAGCAAAACTAAAACCGTATAGAGCACATGCGGGAACTGTTTCCCTGATTGATCCTGTACTTTTTTGGCATATCTCTTTAAGAAATATCCCAAAATTATGGTGAATATTACTGAGACTCCCATATAAAAAAAGACGGGGTTGTACTCTAAGGAGGGAAGCATCACTCCCCGATTAGAAAGATAGACCCCAGGCATGGGATTTAGCGCCTGCCTAACACCAGGTAGGATTTCAGTGAAAAGGGCATACCAGAAAAAAAGTTGCAGTAGCAGGGGAATATTTCTAATGGTCTCTATATAACCTTGGGCCAGTTTGGCCAAAGGCCAGTTTTTAGAAAGCCTACAAACTCCGATAAAAACTCCCAAAATCACCGCCAGGATATTGCCGATGATGGAAACTTTTAGGGTATTTAAAACACCTACTTTAAGGGCGCGCAGATAACTATCTTCTGAGTTGTATTCAATTAAAGATTCACTGATCTCAAAGCCGGCCACTCGGTTAAAGAAATGAAAACCCGTCGCGATATTTTGTTTTTCTAAGTTGGCCTTAGTATTTGAATAGAAAAATAGCCCTAGGGCCATTACTGCTATAAGGGACAGAAGTTGATAAATTATTGCCCGATTTTTTCTATCATTCCAAAATCGCATATTTTATTTAAATGGTGGGGAATAGTGAAGTCCACCATTTTTCCACAGCGCATTTATTCCTCTTTCTAATTTCAACGGACTTTGTTTTCCTACATTTCTCTCAAAAATTTCATGGTAGTTACCAACCATTTTTATAATATTATAGGCCCATTTTTCATCAAGGCCTAAGGCCTTACCATTTCCTTTGGTAATTCCAAGGAATCTTTTTATTTTGGGGTTTTTAGTCTTTAAGAATTTATCAACATTGTCAGAAGTAATACCAAATTCTTCAGCTGTCATTAAAGCGTAGATAGAGTATTTAACCACATCAAACCAAACATCATCTCCATGCCTTACTGCTGGCGCTAGTGGTTCTTTTGAAATAATCTCCGAAAGAATAATGTAATCATCGGGATTTTTTAATTTTGATTTCTGAGCAGCAAGGCCTGAGATATCAGTTGTGACAGCGTCACAACGACCTTTTACAAAAGACTGATGAACTTCATCATTACTTTCAAAAACGACTGGTTTAAATTTTAAATTATTGGTACGAAAGTAGTCAGCAAGGTTTAACTCCGTTGTGGTTCCCTGCTGGGTACAAATACTCGCACCATTTAAATCAGCAATTTTACTCACACCATCTTTTTTCCTTACCATAAACCCTTGGCCATCATAATAAACCACAGGAGCAAAGTTTAGCCCTAAAGAGGTATCACGAGTAAGAGTAAAAGTGGAGTTTCTAGAGAGCACATCTATTTCACCAGATTGTAAGGCCACAAATCTTTGTTGAGCACTTAAAGCAGTGTATTGAACTTTATCCGGATCACCAAATACAGCGGCAGCAATAGCGCGACAAATATCAACATCAAACCCTTGCCATTTACCCTTAGAGTTAGGAGCAGAAAATCCTGCAAGTCCTGAGCTCACTCCACATTTTAAAACTTTACGTTCTTTAATGGTATTTAGGGTGGAAGACTTCGACTCTGCAAAAGCAGTACTAGTCGCTAAAAGCGCTGTAATCATAAGTATTTTCATGTGATTTCTCCCAAAGTTCGTTGATTCTCCACAGAACAGTGCCATATGACAATAATGCCACGCTTACTTCTGCAAAAATTGCTCTACCTGTCTCTTAAATTGTCCCTTAAATCCTACGGGGTGATATTTCATGGCCGTTGCTCGAATTTTTTCTGGTGGGGCAGAGGTATCAAAATTTTCTATTTTATCTAAAAGGTTATCTAGAGTGAAAAAAGTTACTCCCGGACGGCCCTCAAAAAACTCTCTATTTAATGCCGAATCCTTAACCAATAGCGGTCGGCCCACAGCAAGGTTTTTTAAAGCAATTTGCGGGAAGGAGTTTTCCCCAAAATGAATAAGTCCCTTAGAACTGGCCATAAGTGGGGCAAGTTCTCCGTTACACTTATTACCCATGTTAACTTCAACGGAAATATCGAGCCCCTTAGGAATATTGCCAATAAAGCAATATTTTTGATCTTTAAAATAACTGATGAGGAGATTGGCCTCTTTTAAGGTCATTCCTTCAGAGTTAATAACAAAAAAATCATGTTTCCAGTGTGATGAAGGTATTAAGGGAAAATCTTCCAGCTTGAAAAAAGGATAGAGAACTTTTCCATTTAATCCCAGAGACTTATTTAAATATTTTGAACTAGTGAGTAAAAAATCACTTTGCTTAATATGCTCAAGAGACCATTTTTTCAAGTGGCCTTTGAAAATCTTTTGCATAAAAGTACCGCTATCACTCGGGGAAAAATCATAAAGGTAAGTTACTTGTTTGGTTTCTTTACACTTTTTAATTCCATGGGAAAGACCGGTGGAAATATTAATGATCAAATCATAGGAACAAGGGATAAAAAGTTTTTTTGCCGCTGAGGGGCCCAAAAATGATAGTTTTTTAAATGTGTTTATATTTTTTACTTTGTGAGAGAGAAAAGAAGAATGAATTTTCCTCATTTCTATAGGCCCTAAGACTCCGCCCTGTTTATGAACAATTGTCCAGATCTCTGCATCTTTATAAAGTCCCATGATCTCTTCAAAGATGGCAGTTGAGTGCTCCCTTGCTATTAAATGGTCAATGGTTAAAGCTATTTTCATAAATTTTTAAAAAATTCAGCAGTTTTAATTATGCCCTCCGCAAAAGGCACTTTGGGTGCATACCCACTCATGTTCTTAAGTTTGGTTAGATCAGGTCTTCTCTTTTTGGGATCATCTTCAGGGAGATCCCTAAAAGAAATCTTTGAAGAGCTATTTAACACTTTAATAATTTGCTGGGCGCATTCAAGGATTGTGACCTCACCCGGATTTCCACAATTAAAAGGAGTTGGATCATCGCCAAACATGACAAGGTGTATGGCCTGCACAAGATCGCTTACATAACAAAAGGACCTAGTTTGAGATCCGTCACCATAAACGGTGAGGTCTTCTCCTTTTAGTGCCTGGTTTATAAAGTTTGGGATAACTCTCCCATCATTTGGCCGCATGCCTGGGCCATAGGTATTAAAAATTCTAACGATTCTGGTATCCAAAGCAAATTTTCGGTGAAAGCTCATGGTTAGTGCTTCTGCAAACCTTTTGGATTCATCGTAACAAGAACGAGGTCCAATGGGATTTACATGACCAAGATAAGACTCTTTTTGAGGATGCTCTTTGGGATCACCATATACTTCAGAGGTTGAGGCCTCTAAAAATCTGGCCCCTTTCTCAAGGGAAAGATTTAAAAGCTTAAGAGTTCCTTCGGAGTTAACTCGCATGATTTCAAGTGGAATTTCGGAGAAATCAATGGGAGATGCCGGTGAGGCCAGGGAAAAAACATAATCTATTTTTTCTGTTAACTCTGGGATAGATTCGTAGATATTGCATTCAAAGAATTTAAAATTGTTATTTTCCTTAAGTTTTTCGATATTTCCCGGACTTCCGGTAATAAAATTATCCAGCCCAATAACTTTGGCACCTAAGCTTAGGTAGTACTCGCTTAAATGACTTGGAACAAAACCTGCTGCTCCGGCCACAAGAATAGTTTTTCCCTCTAAAGACACATGAACCTTCTTTACACTATACGTCAAAAATTGAGATTCAGCTTAACACGATAAACCAAGAATGAGTCAAAAAATTGATCGGTTAACGATAGTAAAGAGGATTTAGAGTAAACTTAGCTCCTTGAACGGGATAAGTAGAACTCCCATTCCAACCACTCCAAATTAAAATGGAGTCTCCGGTAAAAACCATCTGCTGCTTGCCAATTCCGCTAGATGGTAAAAGACCCGTGGAAGGAATACGAACCCAGGTATCACTAACCGGATCATACATCCCACCATCGTTTAAAAAGGTATAACCACCACTACCATCAGGCACCATTCCCCCAAAAACCACAAAGTGAGAGCCGGTCCAAAGAGCGGCCGTGGTATTGGCCCGCGCCGAGGGAGCTCCCTCGGAACTAATAGTTCTCCAAATATTAGAGAGCGGGTTATAGGCGCCCCCATCACTTAGAGCAATATTTGGATCTCCATCATTGGCCCTATCTCCAAGGCCGCCCCAAATTATTAATTCAGTTCC
>SMWT01000092.1 GCA_004356615.1 Deltaproteobacteria bacterium
AACTCTTCAAACCAAATACAAAATTCAGGAAGGGGAAAAAATAGATCCTAAGGTCCAGGAAAAGTATAAAAAAGCGTTGCGGGCCAAAAGACTAGTCTTGAGAACTAATTTTGCCTCCCTTGGAAGGGCCATTAGCTCTTATGCTATCAAAACCATTACCCGTTCACCTAAATATCCCAAATCTAGATTCCTATCCCTGCAGGCCAAGGTGGATAGAAAAATTTTAAATAAGATATACTTTCGGTTTATCAAATCTGGTAAAAATATGAAATTCTCCTCCCTTATCATTTCCCCCACACTTTCGCTTACTAACCTGACTTGGGATGAACTGGGCGTTGAAGTAAAAAATGATCTCACAGAAGTGATTTATGGCCATTGGAAGAAATGGTACCAGGATAATTTAGGTGAATTCTTTGGGGCAGTGAAAGTGATTGAGGGAGACCTAATAGGCGAGGTCACAAGGGAAGATGATGAACCGGCCTTAGAAGAGAGAAGTGATGAAGAATTGGAGGAGGAGGCACCGGTTATTTATGGCGCTTCCTTGGTTTTAAAGGTTACAATTTCGCTTACCAAGGTTGAAGAGCGCCTGCTTTTGAAAAAACGAAAGATAAGTATTTCCGGTGATGGTATTTTAATTAATCAAAAAACCAAGCAGGTAATAGGGCATTTCGAATTACCTCGTCAGTCCCATTTCTTTTCAACGGAAAAGGCCGAAGAGCTGGGCTCTAATATGGCCAGTTGGATTTATCGCTCGCCTTTAATGGAATTTGGTAAGCTTAAAAAACATCTTGCGAGTAATTTAACGTCCTCGAAAGTGGCCCATTTAAAAGTTGTTGGGATATCCTCAGTTAGTGACCTGTTTACTTTGAATAAAATCCTTGAGGAAAAAGGTGTGGCCAACCAAGTTATTTCTAAAACTAAAACCTATAATGGAAATGAGGCCATGGTACTTATTTATTTTCAGGGAAGCTTTGATCAAATTGAACAAATAGTTAAAGGTGTTAACACCTTAAATATTAAAGATAATAAAATTTTAAATCTCTCGCTTATGGGAGTTTAAATACTACGGACGGCAATTTATAGATGGAGGACAGCATGAGGCTGAAGTTTACCCTGCCATTAATCACACTCGCTTTCTTTTTCGTTTCCTGCTCTGGCAATCTGATTCGACGTGATCCTCAAGGAGGAGATATCGAAGAGGCACGTAAAGCTGCCACGGGAATAAGGAAAAGAATTGTGGTTTTAAAATTTCTCAATGAATCTCCCTTTGAAGGCGATATCTTAGAAATTGATGGCACACAGGAATTAAAAAGAGAGCTGCGAAGTACTAATCGCTTTATCCTTGATCCGATTTCCGAAGGTTTATTTGGTGACTCCAAAGAAATTTATTCTGGGGGCGGCCTTAAACTAACCCAGAAATCAAGAGCGGCGAGAATAGCGGGCATTAACTTTGTAATCTTTGGTAGAATCATTGATGCTAGGATACGGGAAAAAAGGGATAGTGTTGGAATTTTGGCCCACACTACTTTTTATAGTGAGGCCTTGGTAGAACTTAGGATGTATGACATCGGTTCTAAAAGGCAGATTTTCCTCGAAACCTATCGTGGAGTAAGCGATGCCTCCACGCTTAGAAAGTTTTCTTCTCATGAAGAGGAATATTTGTCCTATCGAAATAAACAAATCCAACGTGCTATAAAGGCCGCCATTAGAAAGGGAATTCCCAGCATAATTAGAATTGCTGATCGTCTGGATTGGCGAGGAAGAATCGCACAGGTTATGGGACAAAATATCTATCTTAATGCTGGGCAAAAAACAGGACTTCTCATTGGTGATATCTTGAAGGTGGTAACCAGTGGGAGAGAGGTCTATGATCCGGAAACAGGAGCATTAATTGGGCTCTCCAAAGGGATAACCAAGGGAACTATTGAGATCACTGAATATGTGGGAGCAGATGGTGCTATTGCGGTTCTTCACTCCGGCGGCCAGGTTCTCTCCGGTGATTATGTAGAGCTTTACTAAATCACATAGGCCGGGTAAAACTTAAGAAAACTAATCGGGGCCCAATAATTTGCTTTATTCCATCTTTAAAAACCTGGCCTTTAAAATGGATCCGGAAAAGGCCCATGAGCTGACTATTTCCCTCTTTTCCCGTTTTCCAGGGATTTTATCAAAAATGATAGGTGGGGAGCTGGATAGCTCCAAGTATAATATCTTTGTGGGAGATTTGAATTGGTCATTTCCCGTAGGCCTTGCTGCCGGACTTGATAAAAATGCACAGGCCATTGATTTTTTCTCCCATACCTTATTTGGCGCCGTAGAGGTGGGAACAGTAACTCCCAAACCTCAGCCAGGAAACCCCAAACCGCGAATGTTTCGCTATATCGACGAAGAATCCCTGAGGAATAGGATGGGATTTAATAATTTGGGGGCAGATGTTGTTTTTAAAAATATCAAGAACTCCTCTCGCGGAGATAAAGTATTAGGTATTAACCTTGGAAAAAACAAGGTGACCACGGAAGTTGATGCTTATAAAGATTATGTCTCCCTATACAAAAAATTTGCACCTGTTGGTGATTATCTAGTTATAAATGTTTCCTCGCCAAACACCCCAGGACTGCGCGATCTGCAAAGCACGGATAAGTTAAAAATTATCTTTGAATCCCTCATAGATGAGAGAAAGAAAACTCCTATTCCCCTCTATCTAAAAATTTCCCCCGACCAAAGCTTTGAAGATGTGGGGCCTATAATTGAGCTGGCCCAGGATTTTAATCTCGCTGGGATAATTGCCACGAATACTACAATTATGGAGAGTCGTGGGGCGGGAGGAATTTCGGGAAGACTGTGTAGTGAAAAATCGAAGGCCATGCGCCGATTTGTTCTGGGTCGCGTTGCTGGAAATAAGCATTTTCAAGTTATCGGTGTCGGGGGAATTAGCGAATTTAGCGATCTTTGGGAATTTTGGAAATTAGGTGGAAAAGCAGTGCAAATTTACACCAGCTTTATATTTCAAGGCCCCGGTATTCTGGAAGATATAAAAAATGAAATTGATAAGGCACTTATAAGAAATCAGGTCTCAACACTTAACGAACTTTTAGAAAATATTGATCAGGCCGAGTAGTCTGGCCTTTTAAGATATTCAATCGGGTCCACTGCCCCGGCCAATTGAAATCCCCTAAGCCTTAGAGCACAAGAGTCACATTCTCCACAGGCCTGATCTTCTCTAGCGTAGCAAGACCAGGTTAATTCTAGCGGTGCATTTAAACTTAAGGCCTTTTTAACAATTTCAAACTTTTTCATGTGGATGACCGGAGTTATCACTTCAATATCTCCTTCTTTGGTCCCCTCTTTGATTAAATTATTTAAGGCCTGATAATAGCTAGGTCTACAATCTGGATAACCTGAGGAATCCTCTTCCACTGCTCCAATGTATATTTTCTTTGCCCCAAGAATTTCTGACCAGGAAACCGCCATGGAAACGATATGGGTGTTTCTAAAAGGAACATAGCTATCAGGAATTTCCTCCGAGTCACCATGATATTTTTTTACTTCTATTTTATCATCGGTAAGGGAGCTACCACCTATTTGCTTTAAAAAGGAGATATCGATGATTTTGCGCAGACTAGGATCCACCTTATAAAAATCAGCTATTTTTTCAAAGCACTCCAGCTCTTTGTGTTCGGTGTTTTGGCCATAATTTAGATGCAAAAAGGCAAGCTTCTCATGATTTTCTTTTGCGATGGCCGCACATACTAGGGAGTCCATTCCACCACTGACTAAAACTACTGCTAAATCACTCATGCTTTTTCAACCATCTCTTTGATGAGGGCCACCATAGAATCTGTTTTTTCCATTGCCCTTTGTTTCTTCTCGGTTAGTGTACCTTCATTTTCCTGGATCATTATATAGAACTTAATTTTGGGTTCAGTTCCTGAAGGCCTAAGAAAGAGGGCATCTCCACCACTGAATTTCAGGCCTAAAACATTGCTTTTTGGAAGGTCTAGGGTAGATTTTCCACCATTGGCGTCGACTTTTTCACCAATTTGGTAATCTTCCATGCTTTCTAGTCCGCTAAAAATAGTTTTGGCGTTATTTCTAAACATCTCCATGATTAGGGCGATTTTTTCGGCACCCTCTTTTCCAAAGTAGTCGATGGAAAATAAACTTTCATGGGAGAATCCAAATTCATCATAGATTTTATCTAATGCCTGAATCAAATTAAGACCTTGGGTTTTATACCAAAGAGTTAGCTCGGCCATAAGTCCAAGAGAGGCCACTCCATCTTTATCCCGTACTTCAGGGTGGGAGAGGTAGCCAAAGGATTCTTCAGTGCCGAAGATAAAATCAAGATCCTTCCCGGAGTCTTCAATCGATCTCATTTTGCGTGCTATCCATTTAAATCCGGTGAGGGTGTTAAAGACCTTAACACCATATTTTTCGGCCACTGTTTGTAGCAGGTTTGAGGTGACGATGGTTTTTACCATGTAGGGGTTTTTGGGCATTTCAGTATTGTTTAAAATGTAGTGGAGCATTAAAAGCCCAATTTGATTTCCATTGGGATAAAAGATTTTATCTCCATCTAAAATGGCAACGCCTAGACGATCTGTATCTGGATCAGTTCCAAAGGCAATATCAGCGCTAGATCTTTTCATTAAATCCACCGCCAATGCCATGGCGGTAGGGTCTTCGGGGTTGGGGGATTTTACAGTGGAAAAATTTGGATCTGGATTGGCCTGCTCTTTTACCACTTGGTAGTTGGCAAGGCCCATTTCATCTAAGATTCGGGTACAGGGTTTTAATCCAGTACCGTGAATAGGAGTATAGACAATCTTTAGTTCAGCTCCTCGCTCCTGGCAGAGCTTAGGGTTGATAAAGTAATTTTTTATGGTGGCAAAGTAGCTATCTTCAACCTCTTGCCCAATCCATTCAATCAATCCTTTTTCCAGTCCCTCGTTAAAGTCCATGTACAAAATCTGAGAGAAATCTATTATAGCTTGGTAGTTTTCAATAATATTTTTATCTTGGGGGGGAGTAACTTGCGCCCCATCATCCCAGTAGGCCTTAAATCCATTATATGCAGGTGGGTTGTGACTGGCCGTTATCATAATTCCCCCTTGGGCCTTATAATACCTTAAAGCAAAAGATAGCAGTGGGACGGGGTTTAAGGTGTCAAAGATTAGCGCTTTTATCCCATTGGCCGCCAAGACTCCCGCACATTCTTTTGCAAACTCAAGGGAAAATCTCCGAGAATCATAACTGATGGCCATTTTAGGATTTGTTGCTCCCAATTTTTTTATTTCTAGCGCCAAGGCCTGA
This sequence comes from Deltaproteobacteria bacterium, assembly GCA_004356615.1. Lineage (GTDB taxonomy): Bacteria > Bdellovibrionota > Bacteriovoracia > Bacteriovoracales > Bacteriovoracaceae > SMWT01. The sequence goes on from SMWT01000092.1 coordinate 5,314, forward strand.
GTGGCCTTTCTGATGGTATATTTATTAATTCGGTTGGGGCCAAAAGCTATTATACTTCTAATTCCTCCGGTGCCGAATTCAAGATCTTTGTGAAACCTTTCTGTAATCTCTTGGGTATTACCCGAATCGATTAAATCAAGTATCTCTTCTCGCTCAGACTGTTCAAAGTAGGGGTCTAAGGCCCAGGATTTAGCTCTTTCAATAGGGGTAGTTTTCATAATTTTGCCTGTGTAAATAAAATTTGATTGGGCATTTTGCCAAAGATAACGTTAAAAATCAATAAACAATTATTGCTATGTGTCGTAAAGAGGGATAAGAATATTAAGATGGAAAATTAAATAAAATTAAGTTATAAATTTCAAGATTTTAACTCAGGAGATTTCTATGGCGAACAAAGATGCTAAACATAAAAGTAATATTGCTGGCAGCTGGTACTGCACTGATCCAGATGATGAAAATGGCGAAGGATGCATTGCCTGTAATGTCTGTTATAGCGGTGCTCCCGACTTTTTTGCTGAAGATGAAGACGGAAATGCCTATATTAAAAAGCAGCCAGAATCTGATGAGGATAAAGAGCTTTGCCAAGAGCAACTCGATGCCTGTCCAGTTAATTCCATTGGAACTGACGGATAGATTGATTAAATAATCTTTTCCCTCTAAAATTTAAGAAAACCTTTTAAAGAATAAGGATATTCTTATGAATCCAAATACTTTGGAAATCGTTTCCACTGTTTGTTTTGCTCTAGCGGTTTGCCATACCTTTTTTGTCTCAAAATTCGAACATATCGCTCATAAGTATCCGGAGGGCTCCATAGGCCAGAACTTCTGGCATTTCATGGGGGAAGTGGAGGTCGTTTTCGGGATGTGGGCGGCCATCTTCATCGCCATCTATGCCATGCAAGAAGGAGTACTGATTACTGATGAAAATCACCACGCAATTGGTGGTGCTGTTCATTACTTGGAAGGACTAAATTTTACTGAGCCTGCTTTTGTTTTCGTCGTCATGTGCATAGCCGGTACAAGGCCCATTATTGTTTTGGCCGAAAAATTGATTAATGCCTTTACCAAGATAATTTTTGTCAATCAGAAAATGGCCACTTATAAGT
>SMWT01000093.1 GCA_004356615.1 Deltaproteobacteria bacterium
AGAGGCGAACCAAATCCTAAGTTTTTGGTTAAAGAGGGCGAGATCACCTTTAACCTAAAATTTGACCAAGGCCATGACATAGGCCTTTATACCGACATGGCCGCTCTTCGCGAGCAGCTTATCCCCTACTTTGAAAACTCTGGTTCTATATTAAACTTATTTTCCTACACTGGTGCCTTTTCCCTGATGGGGCTTAAAAATGAAAAAGAGGTTACATCAGTTGATCTCTCTAAAACCTATATGAGCTGGTTAGAGGAAAATATTGAAACTAATGAATTTGATAGAGACAAACATACTTCTATAGTTGGCCCCTGTGCCAAAGTGATTAAAAAACTGGACCGGACATTTGATCTAATCGTCTCTGATCCACCAAGCTTTTCCACCGATGGTAAAAAGCGGACCAGTAGTCTGGACTTTTACAAAAAAGAGTTAAAAAATATTTTGGGTCTTTTAAATGAAGGTGGGCACTTGATTCTTTTCTTAAATACTCACAGTATTGCTAGGAGAAAATTTAAAAACGTCATCCGCGAACTGTTGGGTGATGAGAAAATCATAAGAGATCTCTACCTATCAAAAGATTGCCCCATTCTTAAGAATTTCCCAGAGGGTGATTACCTAAAAGGCCTTATCATCAAAAAAACTGGGCCCCTCCACTATTGAAGAGGCCCACAGGGGAGACATCGTTCCACGAAAGTGTTTATGATTTCATAAACACGCTCAGGTGTGATTCCTTTTACCTGGACGGCATTTTCCGAAAAAAGTTTATCAAAAAGAAATACATGACCTTATGACAGAGGACGCAAAAGTGTATGATTTTGATAAGCTATTTAGGTGTTTTTTTGAAAGAGACAGTAGATAAAGTTTTGCTCTAGACCCTTGGGTGAGAGATGGGTTTCTTTTGTGGATTTAATAAAGGTGAAATCCTCCTTAAATTCATCTACCAGGGCCTCCTGAGAGTATTGAACTATTTTAAGTCCGCTGCATTTATCTGGGCCATCGCTGGCGAAGGTAGAGATGAGAAAGTATCCCTTATCAGCTAGGTGTCCTTTTAAAATTTCTCGGTACCTCTCTCGATCTGTTTCATGGGTTAAAAAATGAAAGACCGCGCGGTCATGCCAAAGTTTAAAGTTTTTATCACTTTTAAGGTCTTTAAAATCGCTAACCAGCCAATTAATTCTATCGGCCTTATCTCCAAGTCTTCTTTTACTGTTTTCCAGAGCACTAGATGAAACATCTAAGAGGGTGAGGTCTAAAAAACCCTTTTCTAGCAGGAAATCAGCAAGAGTAGAGGAACCTGCCCCGACATCTATGATGGGATCGTCAGGACTTAGATTCAGTTCATCTATTAGTTGGAGAGAGACGACTGGTTTTAGCTGATGCCAGGTGACCTCAGTGCCTTTTTTGTCGGTATATATTTTTTCCCAGTGATCTTTTGGTTCCATACTTTTTATACTCACATTTTTCTATGGTTCTGTTAAACTTTTAGTTATGAAATATCTTATCATTTTTTTATGGCCGTTTTTAGTGATGGCCGAAAGTTCATCCCTTAAATTTCTTACCTATAATACAGGCCTAGCGCACGGCTTTGTTCCCTTTGCAGATAAAAGGTTGGGACCTATTATAGACGCTTTAAATGAATCTCCTGCAGATGTAATTTGCTTGCAAGAGGTTTGGAGCAAAAAAGATCAAAAAAAGATTAAGAAAGCTTTGAAAGCTCGCTATCCCTTTTACGTTATCCCGAAAAAACATCAGTTTAAAGTTGCCGACAGTGGCAGAAAAACCTGTAAAACAAAGGATCTTTTTGGAGATGGTAAATTTATCACCTGTATTCTAGATACCTGTGGAGATAAAAGCGGTGAAGAAAAGGATAGTTGTGTCACCAATGATTGCCGAAAAAGCTTGGACGCTCTAGCTGTATCTAACTCTACTTGTGCCGACGCTCTTATGGCCTCGGTGGGAAAAAATGAAGTGGCAGCGATTATTTCGTTACTGAGTCCTTTTTCTAGACCTGGAAGGTTTTCCTATGATGGGGCCTATGGAACCATGCTATTTTCCAAAGTCCCTTTTAATAAAAAGAAAACTGGGCATTTTGAGTTGTCTAAATACTCCACCACGGTAAATCGCGGGGTAATCTATGCAAGTCTTAAAATTAATGGCCAGGAGATGCTCGCACTTTGTACTCATCTTACAGCGAACCTAACTACGAGTGCTCCATATGTTGGAAGCGTTCCGTATAAGGGAGACCTAGAATTTAAAAACGGTTGGGCAAAAGAAAACTACTTTCAAACCTTAAAAATGATAGAGCTTGGAGAAGTCATTGCAGCTCTTGAAAGTATGAAACCAGGGCCTTGGAAAAAGATGCCCCAAGTTTATATGGGAGATTTTAACTTTGGCCCAAATCTTAGGAAATATGGGATACACGGAGATTTTGAAAACTCATATGAATATTTTAAGGAGCGAAATATTTTGGGTGTGGGACAAGTTGGCATTCCCAGATGTACTTTTTGCAAATACAACAGTCTAACTGACGGTAAAGAGCCTAATATGATCCTTGATCATATCCTGGTAAAAAATTCGCCCACCAAAAAGGATATTTTTTCGCAGGTAGTTTATAAGGATCGAGTGAGGATCAAAACCCAAAACGGGAATATCCTTCACCATATCTCAGACCATTTCGGCCTAATGGCAGATATTCCCCTCAAGTAGCTAGACAATCTTAGTGTAAACTCTTGGATCAATGGCAGCGGCCGTCATCATTCCCGAAGTCATGGCACCGGCAACGCCAATGCTCATTGAATCAATTCCCGTCAAATAGAAGTTTCTAATCGGAGTTCTAGGCCTTAGTTTTTCGTTGTTAAAACGCTTTGGTTCACTGGCAAGGCCATAGATGGCCCCTTGAATGGCGCCACAAAAGTGTTCTGCCGTTAAGGGGGTAGACATCTCACAAAAAGTCAAATGCTTCATTACTTCGGGCATATGTTTTTTTAGTTGAGCTATCAGTCTGTCCTCAATTTCCTGTTTATACTTTTTATATTCCTCAGGTCTATTTGTTCGATTGGTTTCATTCCACTGCTCAAATTCGTCATATGGAATAAAGGTCACACACTCTCCGGTGTGGTAATTATTTTCGCTAGGAACGTGTTGAGGGTCTTTCAAACTTGGAAATGAAACATATAATATATCTGCCTCGGCGTCTTTTTCTTTAATATTCCATACAAAATCGTTATCTACCTCCCAACGATTGTTAAACCACCAGTTGGTAGAAGAGGCCCCAGCTTTTTTGATATCACCTTCAAAGCCCATATGGAGACAAATGTATGGAGGAGAATTTTTAAGCTCCATGATGGATTTAGACCATTCAGTCTTTCTATACTTCTCTGGAAGAAGCTTGCTCATGGTAGTTTTAGCAGGAGCACCAGAAACTATTTTTTTGGCAAAAAATTCTTCACCAGTTGTGAGCCTTACTCCTTTTGCTTTCCCATTTTCAACGATGATCTCGTGGACATCAGCGCCGCAAAGAGTTTCTCCTCCAGCATCTTCAACTACTTTTAAAAGACTACCAGCGATTTCCTTTGCCCCACCTTCTGGGTAATAGGCACCGCCCCAAAAATGGGTTTGAGTTAGAGCATGAATAGCAAAACTTGATTCCTGGGGAATTGATCCATAGTATCCCCACTGGGCACAAAGAACGGTTTGAAGCTTTGGGGAAAGTCCCATCTCATCCATCACAACCTTAGTGGTAAGCTCCCAATAATTTTTATTAAATAGGTGGTATAGCCTTCTTCCCCATTTACCAATAAGTTCAGGCATGGACTTCATGGCAAACCAAAACTCAGTTGATTTGGCGACTTTTTTGGCAAAGACAAAGTACTCATCGATTTTATCAACTTCATCAGGGAATTTTTCTTTTAATACTTTATTAAACTTTTCTCTAGAATCAGGAAAACCGATATCAAAACCAGGCCAAAAGAATTGGTCATAAGGGCTGCCAAGTGATTTCATTTTTATTTTATTATTACTAAGCCAGTTCAGCATCTGGCCTACCTTGTGTCTGTTATCCATCTCACCAAGAGCGTGAACGCCCACATCCCAAGAAAATTTTCCTCGTTGAAACATATGGGTAAATCCACCGGGAATATAATGTCTTTCTAGGATTAAAACTTTCTTCCCATAATGGGCCAGAGCAGCGGCGCAACACATGCCTCCCATTCCAGAGCCAACTACAATGACATCCCAGTTACTTGTTTTTCTAGCTTTTACTTGGCGATAGACTCGCTCTCCCTCATATTTAGGTAAAACAGACATGGTATTTCTCCTCTCGTGAATGAGGGGAATTTTTACTATTAATATGTATAATGCGCAATAGATAAAATGGACTTTGTCCCGCGTTTTAATTGGTGATACATTTTTGTTAAAAAAGGAATTTTTATGAAAGCAATGCTTAACCTCGCAAAAGATATTAATAAGATGCCCATATTTTGGGTTATTTGGGTCTGGTGCTTATTTTCTGCGAATATGGCGGCAGTCTTTTTTCTAGGTCACCTTGAGGGAAAGGTGGTTCTCGGATGCATAATGGTTGCCGCTACTCTTATGCCTTATCTTCATTCTAAATTTGGTTACGTGAGGCTTTTAGGAGCTGCCCACTTTGTTTGGCTACCCATGCTGATTTGGCTCTACACTCGCCTGGACTCAATAAAACTTGTTGAGGGACTTTATAAATGGATTTTATTGATTTTCTTCCTTGATGGAATTTCTTTAATCATCGACATTATAGATGTGGTAAAATACTCATTAGGACAAAGAAAACCAACTGTGTAAAGGAGTAAACCATGTATGCAATTATGGGAGCGTCCGGGCATGTTGGAAATTTAATTGCCAAAAATCTAATTCAAAAGGGAGAGAAAGTTCGCTGTATTGGAAGATCCGAGGAGCGAATGAAAGATCTTATAGATCTTGGTTGTGAACCCTGGATTGGAGATGCCCACGACGCTGTATTTTTAACTGATTGTTTTAAAGATTGTGATGCCATATTTTGTATGATCCCGCCTGATTATGGATCAAAAAATGTCAGACAAGATTACAATGATTTTGGCCAGGCCATTTGTGAAGCAATCGAAAAATCAGGTTGTAGAAAAGTTGTAAATCTAAGTAGTGTTGGAGCGGAAGAAGATTGGGCCACAGGTCCGGTTAAAGGATTATACGACCAGGAACAAAGATTGGATAAGCTTCACAAGGTTGATGTCATTCACTTAAGAGCAAGCTACTTTTTAGAAAACCTCTTCTCCACCGTTGAAACCATCAAATC
>SMWT01000006.1 GCA_004356615.1 Deltaproteobacteria bacterium
AAATTATGATGCTTTAAGCTCAAGCTCTGTTTCTTTATCCGGGATCATCTCTTTTAGTGATGTGCCTATGGAGATACTAAGCAGTTCGGCGAAGAATAGGCGCACAAAGGCCTCATTGGGAGGACTGAGTCTTTTGCTGGGTGCCTTTTCCCACTTAAAGATTGTGGTGCCTGATATTCCCATTTTGCTGCCTAGCTTTTCACAGGAGAGCATGGAGGTCTTTCGAAGAAACTGCACTTCCCTGCCGCGAAGAGGACGGTTTTTTATTATAAAGCGGGAGATTTTAGTTTCTACCTTAAGGATGGATTTAGCATGCACATCATTGGTGGGGAAATAGACCGTTACATATTCTAAATTAGCATAGCTTGTCATCTTTTTCATTTTATTCCTTAAAAACCGTAACTATCACTGTTCCCTTGTTATATTTACAAGCAAGGGTTAAAAGCTCTCCATCAAGGGATTTACCAGTAAAATTCCAAGATCGATTCTTACTGTTCCAAATCGGCCCATAGTTTTTTTTAATTACTGCTAGAAGATCAAAGAATCTGATGCCTCTCTCATCCATTCTCATAGAGCAATAATCTTTTATCAAAAAGTTTTGATTCTTAAGTTCCCAAATAATGAGAAGTAGAGAATCCTTCGTATTTTCTCCTGACAAGCTACACCCCTTCATTGAAATTTTCAATGAAATTTTAAATATAAATTAGAGTCTTTATTTTATTTACAAGGGATTTGGGCGGTCTGGAGGCCTAATTGGTGAAATTTTTCATCTTAGAAATAATTTTTCCTAGGGCGACCCAGTATTATTATCCTATTCTTTGAGCTTCCCCTATCCAGCTTGGAGACTTTATTAAGGCCCCTTGAAGATAACAAGTTGATATTACGAAATAACATTATATTTTGTGCTAAAAACAGTCATTTTTCGCTTGTTTCTGGATCAAATTATTGATAAACTATACTAGATACCTCCTAAAATGGAATGTAGCTAGAATGAATTTTGCCTATAAATTAAGAAACCTGATCGAGAGAGACGTTTTTAGCAAAGAAGACTTAAAGGTCATTCTAGGCCCTATGAGTGATGCCGCAATAAATAGTGGTATCACCAGGTCTTTGAACTCTAAGGATATTCTTAAACTCAAACGAGGCCTGTATTTATTTGCTAAAAATTTACGAAAAGGCCCTATCTCTAAATCTTTGATTGCCAATAAACTATATAATCCAAGTTATATATCTTTTGAATCAGCTCTCTCCTATTATGGATTAATTCCTGAGACCGTCTACACAACTACGTCGGCCTGTTTTAGGAGAAAAAATAAGATGTTTTCTAATGAGCTAGGTGATTTTTCCTTTGATTATATTCCAAGTAACCCCTTTTTTATGGGAGTTATCAGCGATGAAGGAGTATTAGTGGCAACTGTTTTAAGGGCCCTATTCGACCTCATTTATATTCGTCGCAAAAAATATGGCTCTGTCGGGGAACTCTATAGTGATTTAAGGATTGAAAAAAGTCTTCTAAAAATTGAGGTGCTTAAATTTTCAAGTAAAGAGCTTGAAATACTGGCCAGATCATATGGGAAAAAAAATGTATATAAATTATTTGAAATATTAGTCAGGGCCTTTAAATGAACGATGTCATACAAGAGAAATTAAAGTCATACCAATGCGAAACAAAAGAAGACGAAGAAAATGCCATCAAAGAGATAACTCAAGAAGTCGCTCTATACGCTCTTGAAAAGGCCGGTTTTTTTGAGCAAGCGTACCTTCAGGGTGGTACCATTCACGGCCTTGATCGGTTTTCTGAAGATCTCGATTTTGCGCTTAGGACTCCTGATCCAAAGTTTGATTTAAGTCCATATCTAGAAAAAGTAACTGAGCTGATGAATGTCTATGGCTATGAGATTAAAGTTTCAGGAGAAAATAGCGCAGACAGTAATCTAAGATCTAGGTTTTTAAAAGACGACAGTATTAAAAAATTATTAGATCTAAAACATAATCTAGATTTGCGCAAAAAAATCCAGATTAAAATCGAAGTAGATGTTAATCCACCTCCGGCCGCACACGGTGAAGCAAATTACTTAGATTTTCCGATAGATTTTATGATTACCACCCATGATATGCCATCGCTGATGGCCGGAAAGTGTCATGCGCTCCTTTGCAGAAGCTATATCAAGGGAAGAGATTGGTATGATTTCCTATGGTATCTAAAAAAAGGCACAGTGATTAATCTAGCTATGCTTGGGGAAGCGCTAAATCAGCTAGGGCCATGGAAAGGAAAAAGTATTTCAATAACTAAATCCTGGGTAAGAGAAGAGCTAGAAAAAAAGATACAAACCCTTAACTGGGAAGATGTTAAAAAAGATGTAAGGAGATTTCTCAAACCAGATAAAAAAGAGGTCTTGAATCTATGGAGTGAAGATTTTTTTATAAAAAAGCTAAGAAATTTATAGTCCTACTTCCCGAGATGACTTGCATGGATCTAAGCTAAAGGTGGTAGACTTTCTGAATGCTCCCTTTGAGCTTTTAAGGATACATCTGAAATCTAATCGTTAATGATGCTTTAAGCTCAAAATGTAGGTCAGTCTTTTTTCAGCAGATCTTTTAGAATGAACCCAATGGCCATCAGAGTTCCGCCTATAATAAGCGATTCCATAACACCATTTCTTAGTTTGATTAATTCTTTATCGTTTCTATAGAGAGTTTTGGCCTGAAGGTAAGTCAGGAGCTTTTCTTGCAGGAGGTCTATCTTTATTTGTTTTACTGCGGCCTTTTCCCACCTGATGGTCGTAGAGGACGTAACTCCTAGAAGATCTGAAAAATCATTTCGACTTAGCTCTAAACTTTCACGAATGTTGGTTATTTCTATTCCTGTCATAATAGTAGTATATAATAAATAGATCTCTGATTAATAAATAATAATCATACTGTCAACTATTTATGTATTTATAATGAGTTACAAGTTTTTATATAATATATATTATTGACTATATAGTCAAGTATATGTATTATATAAAAATGAATACAATCCAATCCATTGAGTACTTTCACCTCATCTATATCCAACTCTTAAGTCGCACGCTAGATAGTACCAATTTCGCTCTTAAGGGGGGATGCAACTTACGCTTTTTTATGGGCTCCATACGCTATTCCGAGGATATGGATTTAGATGTCCAGGTGATGGCGGTTTCAACGCTAAAGAAAAATGTAGAAAAATTGTTTCGAGATCCTATTTTAATCTCCCAACTAAATGCTAAAGGATGGGAAATCGCCAGATTTAGTAACCCGAAAAATACTGAGCTAACTCAAAGATGGAAGCTAATTCTAAGAAATAAAAAGACCCTGGTAGAGGTCAATACCAAGATTGAGTTTTCAAGACGAAATGGAGTGGATAAAGGACTAGAGGTAACTCCTCCCGGAGAGGCAGTGCTAAATCAATACGGGTTGGCCAAATTTCCCATCCCCCACTATGACAAAAATAGGGCCTTTGCTCAAAAAATGGGTGCTTTAATAGGTCGCAGAGAACCCCAAGAAAGAGATGTATTTGATTTAGATGTTCTCTTGAACATGGGTGCCCATCTTCCAGCTGGGGAAAGCATAAAAGATCTCGAGGTTGATAGGGCATCAAATATAATTATGGAGATGGACTTTGACCGGTATATGTCCAAAGTAATTGCCTACTTAACTGAAGAGCATCGCATGTACTACGGTACTGCTGAGGTTTGGAATACAATCCAGGAAAGAGTATTGGCGGCGATTAAAGTGACAGCAAAGTGAATTTACTTGAAAGCTTCCGTGAGCTTACAAAAATGGGAAAACCTACTTTTGATATTGTTGAGGCAGCAGCAATTTTAAAAATCTCTAGAACCTATGCCAGTCAAATATTAAAACGATTGGCCGAAAAAGAGATGGCCTTTAAAATTATTCGAGGCAAATGGTCAATAGCAAAGGATCTTCCTCCCGAAAGCATTATTGAAACCTTAACATATCCCCTTCCCAGCTATATATCCTTTCATTCGGCCCTTTACGCTCATGGTATCATTGAACAAATTCCGGAAATCACTTATTGCGCAACACTGGGAAGAACAAAATTAATCAAAACAAATTTTGGAACAATTTCCTTTCATCACCTAAGGCCGGAACTATTTTTCTCCTACGAAAGAAATTTAAATACCAGTCTCCTTATGGCCACGAAAGAAAAAGCTATTTTTGATTACCTCTACCTTTCCTATGGAAAATCGAAATGGTTTAAATACCTTCCCGAAGTGCAGTTAAAGCGAAAAGAGATTGATGGTGGTTTAATACTTAATTGGATTGAGAGCATAAATCACATGCAACGCAGAAATTTTGTTAGAAAAAAATTGCTATCCCTCCTGAAAAAAGCGCTAATTACCTAACATGTGAAAGTTTCTACTTAACAATAAAGCGGTACTCTAGATTATCTATGAGCTTCCCCTATCCAGCTGGGATGACTTTCATGGATCTAAGCTTCAGCTGGGAGATTTTTTGCAGGCGCCCTGGGAGGCTTTTGAAAATTCATCTGAAATATAACTAAAATGCTGCCAACTACACAACATACTGTAAATACGTATTTTTACTACTTTTCGATACCAAAAAGTAGTCTTTTTTACTACTTTTCGGCACCAAAAAGTAGTATTATCCCACTATGAAAAGAAATCTCTATCCCTTACTCCTTGATTGGAAAAATTCTAAATCTCGCAAACCTCTTATACTTCGAGGTGCCAGACAGGTCGGAAAAACCTTTTTATTAAAAAAGTTTGGGGAGCTTGAATATCCCACCTTTCACTATTTTAACTTTGAAAGAGAACCAGGACTTAATTCTTTTTTTGACTCTGACCTTGATCCCCAAAAAATCATCCATAACCTGGCACTAAAGCTTGGGAAGGTTATTAATGTCCAAAATGATTTAGTGATTTTTGATGAGATACAAAACTGTCCCAAGGCCCTGACGGCATTGAAGTATTTTTGTGAGGATTTACCAGAGCTAAACCTCGCCTGCGCAGGATCCCATATGGGCCTTATTTTTATGGATGGATCATTTCCCGTTGGCAAGGCCCATTTTTTAGATCTTTATCCCATGAACTTTGAAGAATTTTTAAATTATCGCAATCAAGAAGCATGGAAGGTTTTTCAAAAATGTAAAACCTCTTTGGCCCTTTCAGATATTGAACATGAAGTTCTATGGAATCATCTGAAAGAATATTATGTGGTGGGAGGAATGCCAGAAGCAGTTAAAGTATTTATCTCCACAAAGGGAGGTTTTTTACAATCTAGAATTATACAAAAAGATCTAGTGGAGCAATATATAAATGATTTTCATAAATATTCAGGAAAACTTAATGCATTACAATTGGCCACAGTATTCAAGGATATTCCAAAGCAGTTATCTACAACTCAGGATGGAAATGCCCAAAAATATAAATTTAAAGGAGTCTTAAAAGGGAAGATAGGTTATCGAGAATTATCCGGCCCAATCGAATGGCTTACTAGTTCATCTTTAGCAATGAAAATTAATATTTCAAATAAGGCCGAGGTGCCTTTACTTTCCTATTGCAAAGCAAACATGTTTAAACTTTTTATGTTTGACATTGGTATCTTAGGCGCAATGCTTGATCTAGATATTAACTCAATTTTAGATCAAAATTATGGAACTACTAAAGGGTATTTCGCTGAAAATTTTGTAGCGCAGGAATTACTTGCAAACGGAGAAAAAACGTTAATTGGCTGGAATCAAAATAAGGCGGAAATTGAATTTTTAATTCAATCACAAAATAATATAACTCCGATTGAAGTTAAATCCGGAACTAATCTAAAGGCGCAAAGTCTTACTTCATTTTTAAAGAGATATAGTCCTAAAAAAGCAATCAAAGTAAGTGCCAAAAACTTTCATATAGATTTAAATCAAATAACCCAAAATATCCCACTTTATTCTGTTGGTTTTGCCATTAAAAAGATAATAGAGAGTTAATTGTTAAATTGAAGGGGTGTAGCTATCCTATTCTTTGAGCTTCCCCTGTTCTGCTGGGATGACTTGCATGGATCAAAGCTTAGGCTTGGAGACTTTATTAAAGCGCTGCTTGGTTAAAACCATCCTGGGTTAGAAAGTTCAATATTGGGAATTGGGCCCGTAGAGCTAGTACCTGGGTTTTAGAAAATTGCCTCCATTTTATAGTTAATTTTGCATATTTGAGTATTTTTATCTTATTTTATACAATTTATTATATAATATGTTGGTATTATCTATGTTTTAGTATA
>SMWT01000094.1 GCA_004356615.1 Deltaproteobacteria bacterium
AGGGCCACCAGATAATCTTTATCCATGGTATTATTTAAAACCTTTAAAACACCTGCATTGTTTATTAGGGTATCAAGCTGCATTTTCATATGGCCAAATTTACCTTCAACCGGTGCCTTAAGTTTTAACTGGTCATAGTATCCAATTTTTTTAAACATCTTAGTAATTTCTTTGTTTAAAAGCTTGGTATCAAACTTATCTCTAGCGAAAAGGTAATGATAATGGGCCCAGGTAACCACCCTTTTTTCACTTTTATCTAACTTTTCTACTTCGGCTATATTGCCATCAAAGAATTCATATCTATTATAGTTTTTACTAGCAGCACCCGTGGTTAAAGCATACCTAGAGTTTTCACCTGTGTGAGTTCTAATTCTTAAGTCATTTCTATAATATTCGGCCTGGGTATCTTCGTATTCATGAGAATTTATGAATTTTGAGGAAAATAGTCCTGGTAATGTGAATGAGGCATAAAAGTTATGCCCTGAAATATATTTAGTTTCATGACTAATGGCCGTTACTGATTTCATATTTAGATCTTTGGCCAGCTCTTGAACCTTTTTCATTCTACCGTTTAGCATTTCCTTAAGGGTATCTATGGCCAGCTGATCATTAAAATCAAATATAAAAGAGAAGTCCTCATCAAACTTCCAATATTTATGAATATAAGTTGAAGGCGTTAACGTAGAAACCCCAACCTGTAGCGATTTAAGTTTAACCTGCCTTAAATGGGCCTCAATCTTATTAACACCTATTTTTTCAATTATAACTTTCCACATACCTTCAGCGGCAAAACCTATTTTTACACCGACCACAGCATAACCAGCTGATGCGGAAAACTGAATCCCACCCTTTTTGAAATACGTTAGTTTTTCACCAATTTTCCATTTATCAAGAATTTCCTTATTTTTTGGAACTTCTAAAGACTCTAATTCTTTTAGAAATTTCTTATCTTTTGAGGGTATTAATCTCACTTCGGTTTTACCCTTTCCAAAATAAGGCTCAAGTCCTATGGAAAATGTAAGTCCTGCAGACATGGCCGCTTGAATTCCAAACCCAACTTCTAGTTCCGAGCTTTTTATATAAAGATATCCATCTTCAATCTTTGCACTTACCAAAGTATTGTCTGGGCCCAGATTTTCAGTTTTTGAAAGTGAGTAGATCTTTGTATCCGAGTCCGTTGTAATTAAAAATGAGGGATAAAATGCAGATTCAAAAGCAGTATTATTTTCTGCCGCAATTATTGGTGCATTTTGATTAAACTGCCCTAGAATATCTAACCTCACTGGAAGAGGAATAGAAAATGGCCCAAAGGCAAAGTTGGTTATGTTGGTATTGTAAAGCTCTTCATCGGCCCATACAGTTCCAAAACCCATTGAAAAGATCAAAATTGTAGAAATTATTAAATTTTTCATAGTTTACCTCACCTTATATAAGCAAGATAAAGGCCAAATAAAATGGCATAACTCCTTGAAAGTTTATAAGGGAATTGTCTAAATTTTAGACAGGAGTCAATTTTTAAGCGCTTTTCCCGCCGCTCTTCCTGAGGCCCAGGCCCACTGAAAATTATGGCCCCCAAGCTGGCCGGTGACATCTAATATTTCGCCAATAAAATAAAGCCCCGGCATAAGGGCACTTTCCATGGTTTTAGAAGATATTTTTGAGGTATCCACCCCACCAACTGTAACTTCCGCTTTTTTAAAACCTTCCGTTCCACTGGGAACAAATTCAAATTTAGTGATATTTTTAACTAGAGCTTCAATATCCTTTTTAGAGGTATCCAGCGCATTCCCCAAACCCTCACCAAAATACTGCGCCAGCCTATTAGGCAAATACTCAGACAAAATAGCAGTTATATTTTTCTTCTTATGGGAATAGATCAGCTCTCTTAGATCTATTTCAGGAAGCCAATTTATGGTGACCTTATCTCCCGGACTCCAATAGAGGGATGCCTTAAGTATTGCAGGCCCACTAAGTCCTTTATGGGTTATCAGGATATCTTCTTTTACCAAGAATTTATTAGTTTTTACTTCTACCACACATGAAATTCCAGAAAGGCCCTCAAAATGATCATCTTTGAAGGCCACTAGTGCCGGTCTGGTAGGAATAATCTTATGGCCAAACTGTTTTGCAATTTTATAACCGATATCCGAGGCCCCTATGGTGGGTATAGACAGTCCCCCAGTTGCTACCACAAGGTTTTGTGCCTTAAGCTCTAACTTATCATTTTGGAGCAGAAAGTGATCATCTATGTGAGAGATTTTTAAATCATTTTGCCCGTAAAGCACGCTCACTTTGGCCTTTTCACATTCTCTCAAAAGAGCAGCGAGTACTTCCTTGGCAGAGTTTTTACAAAAAAGCTGCCCCAGCTTTTTCTCAAAGTAGGGAATCTT
Organism: Deltaproteobacteria bacterium; assembly: GCA_004356615.1. Taxonomy (GTDB): domain Bacteria; phylum Bdellovibrionota; class Bacteriovoracia; order Bacteriovoracales; family Bacteriovoracaceae; genus SMWT01. The sequence continues at coordinate 2,391 of SMWT01000094.1, forward strand.
GTATTTCTCTATAAGGTCTATGAAATCATGGGGCGAATAATTTGATAGTGCTGATTTAAAAAAGTGAGGATTACTTGAAACAAAGTCACCAAAGCTTGAATGGATATTGGTAAAATTACACCGCCCGCCCCCTGAAATTAGAATCTTCTTCCCAGCAGTTTTATTATGTTCAATTATATGAGTTTTTCTGCCACTACCGATGATAGAGCCACACATGAGTCCTGCGGCCCCTGCACCAATTATAGCTATGTCTGTTTCAATACTTTCCATCCATTTCAATCTATCTGATCTTAAGCCTTTAAGTTAGGTGTCTTATAGATTTTACTAAAAAAATTTCAAAAATAAGAATTTTCTAGGCCCATTTTAACAAAATGCGTTATATTGGTTTGAATTAAAATATATACAAAATCGAGGGATGGAAATGAAAAAGATTTTATTTTTTGCACTAATTTTAACAGTAATTGGTTGTGGTAAGAGCAAGAGTTTGAACCAAACCAAGGGTGAGAGCTTTGTAGAACTTCTAAATCAAAACAGCGACGAAATAACTTATGAAGTGGCCAAAGCTGATACCAGAAAAGAAGGCTGGGTGGTTTTCAAACAAACTCTAGGTGAGCAAAGTGGTTACATTGCATACGACTTAAATAATTTTGAAGTTGGTTATACTTATGATGAATATATGGAAACGGTGATTGCCGATGTCTTTACTCCATATGCTGTTTATCTAGATGGAAACTATGCTGATATGGATCTCTATATAGGAGTTCAAGCGATAACCCTATTGGGTGAGGAACCGATTTCCTATCCGGACCCTGACCTTACTTATGTATTTGAAGAAGTGATGAGTGGTAAAAAAGATTTAGAAAAACTTGGATCAGAATTTGAAGCGATGGAATATGCTGATATCCAGGATCACCTAAGTTCAAACTTTGGTATGGCTGATGATCGTGCCCATAAAGTTGCCAAAATAGTTGGTTCCTACAAAAAGATTCAAAATAAAAGGGCCCTAACTGACAGGGAAATGAACACCTTTTCCAAGCAAGTCTTTGGCTTTAATTATAACTTGGGTATGGACGCAGTATCTAAACACATCCAAGGCGATAGCAGTGAAATGGACACCCTAATTGATCAAGCAGCTGAGAAAAATGAAATATCACCAGAGGCCGTTAAAGAGCTGGTTGGTGAGTACCTACTTAACTAAAAATTTTCAAATAAAACTGGGAGGCCATTTTGTCTCCCAGTTTTTTTAAAGTCCCCACTAAAAATCATTTAAAAACTAAACAAAACCCATACGTGTAAAGTTGAAATAAAAGATTTCTTAAAACGCCGAAATTATTTAAATTTTAAAATTAGAAAACATTTAAGAGTAATTAAAAATAAATCTTGTTGTAACCGATTTGAGTGGCATTACGTGTTGCACTATAATTAGGTCTATGTTAATTAAGCTAATTACCAGGACCAAGAAAACACTTAAAAATGATCTCTTGTCCGGACTTACGGTATCTTTGGCCTTGATTCCTGAGGCGGTTGCCTTTTCATTTGTTGCCGGAGTTGACCCCTTAGTAGGCCTTTATGCCGCTTTTATCGTGGGTTTTATTGCCGCTATTTTTGGTGGGCGTCCAGGAATGATCTCTGGTGCTACAGGCGCCCTTGCGGTGGTTATTGTAAGTCTTGTAGCTGATCACGGTATAGAGTATTTATTTGCCACCGTTGTTTTAATGGGAATCATACAAATTCTAGCTGGCGTTTTACAGGTAGGAAAATTTGTAAGGCTTATTCCCCACTCGGTTATGCTAGGTTTTGTAAATGGGCTGGCAATTATTATTTTTTTAGCTCAGCTTTCACAATTTAAGTTCATGAACGCCGCAGGTAAGTTGGAGTGGTTGCAAGGAAAGGATATGGCCTTAATGGTGGGACTGGTACTTTTAACCATGGCCATCATTCAGTTTTTTCCAAAACTAACTAAAGCGGTCCCTTCATCTCTAGTAGCAATTGCTGCCGTCACAGGACTAGTTCACCTTTTAAAATTAGATACTAGGACTGTTGCTGATATGGCATCAGTTGGTGGAGGTTTGCCAAACTTTCACATTCCAAGTGTTCCCTTAAATCTTGAAACCCTTAAAATTATATTTCCTTATTCTGCTATTATGGCCGCTGTAGGATTAATTGAATCCCTTATGACACTGCAGTTAATTGATGAGGTTACAGAGACAAGAGGTAGAGCAAACCGTGAATGTATAGGACAAGGCCTGGCAAATTTTGTAACAGGGTTTTTCGGTGGCATGGGTGGCTGTGCCATGATTGGCCAGAGCATGATCAATGTTAACTCTGGAGGACGAGGTCGTGCCTCAGGAGCAAGTGCTGCCTTATTTTTACTTTCCTTTATCGTGGTAGGTTCATATATCATTGAACTTATTCCTCTAGCAGCGCTTGTAGGAGTTATGTTTACCGTAGTCATTGGAACTTTTGAGTGGTCTAGTGTTAGGATTCTTGGAAAGGTCCCCAAATCAGATGCCTTTGTCATCATCTTAGTGTCAGCGGTTACCGTTTTTACAGATCTTGCTATAGCGGTCTTTTGTGGGGTCATAGTCTCATCCCTGGTCTTTGCTTGGAAAAAATCTGAGAGGATTAAATCTGAGGAATTTATAGATAAAAAAGGTTATAAACACTATAAAATCAGCGGCCCTTTATTTTTTGGTTCCGTTAGCAGTTTTCAAAGATTATTCCATCCAAAAAAAGACCCCAAAAGAATCTATATAGATTTTAAAAACTCAAGAGTCTGTGATTATTCGAGTATTCAAGTTATCAATAACCTGGTAGAGAAATATAAAAAGCAGGGAAAAGAAGTCTATATCAAAAATCTAAGCCCAGACTGTCAAAGTGTCGTAGATAAGGCCGGTAAAATGTTTGAGGCCAAGGTTGCCTAAGGCCATAAAGTATAGGACTAATTAGGCACCTTTTCTCATATTTCCAAAGAAATTTTTTAGATATTTTAAAGAACTACCCATATTCACGTTTAAGAAGTAGTCCTATCTACGATATTAGATTATTAATGAAAAGATTTAGGTTTTAGATATGGTAAAAAAAATAAAAAAATGCCCATGGGGTACCA
>SMWT01000095.1 GCA_004356615.1 Deltaproteobacteria bacterium
GATACCATTGGGTAGAGAAATCTTAATTAAACTTTTTAGTCCCTCTTTTGAGGGAAGGTGCTTTAAAAAACCATTTTCTCTCGCAAAGACAAATCCCAAAATAAAATAAATCAAAGCTCCAAAACCCGTAGCAATGGTGGAACCTATAGCGGCACCGTCTACCCCAAGCTTTGGGAAACCAAGTTTTCCAAAGATCAAAACATAGTTAAAAAAGATATTTAAACCATGCATGATTACTAAGGTTGCCATGTACATACCAGGTTTGTTGATGGCATTCCAAAATCCTCGGAAGGAAAAATTTATTCCTACAAAGATAATCCCCAAGATTCTTATTTGTAGATAATTAGTCCCCAGAGCAACCACTTCTGGGTCGGAATTTAGATAAGGATATAAACTTGGAGTTACTGAGTAGAAAAAAAGAGTTAGCAATCCTCCACCAATAATGGAGAGAAATATTCCGCCGTTTAAAGGAAAAGCGGTTTCCGAATCTTTTCCTTCTCCTTTTCTCCGGGATGAGGTAGCGAGCACCCCTGTTGAAATTCCAAGAAGTAGCGACTGGCACATAAAAAGGGCAAAACCACCTAGGCCTACGGCGCCCAACGCAGCGTTCCCTAGAGTTCCAACCATTACGGTATCTACAATATTTAAAATATTTTGCGAAACCATTCCACCAATTATGGGGAGGGAAAGGCCGAGAATTTTTTTTAGTCGATCTTTTTCTATCAAGTTAAACTTCCTTGACTTAAAATTATGGGGCCATGAAAAAAATTATTATTGCAATATTTATCGGATTTTTACTTTACACCTTTTACTCTTTTTATAGGGAAGAACTCCCATCTGAAAAGAAAATAATTGCATCTAAACAAATAACCACTACTGAGGGGAAAGAGATAGTTCATGCTAAAAAGCAACCAAGGACTAGGAAAAAGGTCGCTAGGAAAGGAAGGGAAAAAAAAATAGAAATTCCCTCAAAAGATAAGAAAGAAAAAAAAGATGAGACTTACATTGAAATGGATAGAAGTGGAAATATGTTGGTCACCTCGGTTTTTATTGATGGTGAATATGTAGTTTATCAGGGGGACATCTTAGTTGCAGAAAAGGAGGACTTTTATAAAAACGGAATGGATAAAAAACCCTTAATTGTGGGAAGGCCAAAGCTTTGGCCTGGTGGCAAGGTACCTTATGAAATTGAAAGTGGCCTTACAAATGTTAAGGCCATTAATGATGCGATCGAGTTTTTTAATGAAAATACTGATGTGAGGTTTGTTCTCCGCCAAGGGGAAAAGGGGTACGTAGAATTTAAAAAAGGGGAGCATAACTGTTACGCCAGTTTAGGGTATAAAGAAAAAAAACGCCAAGTTGTTTTGGAAAAAGGGTGTGGTAAAAAAGAAATTTTGCACGAACTGATGCATATTCTAGGGTTTTTTCATGAGCAATGCCGAGAGGACCGTGATGATTACTTAATAGTCATCTGGGATAACATCGATGAGAAGTTTCACCCCCAATTTAAAAAAATACCCATGTCACTTATGCATATAAAAGGGTCCAACTTTGATTTCAATTCTATCATGCTCTATGGCCCTAGTTTTTTTGCGCTATATCCAGGAGAGTTCACCATGACTACTACAAGTGGTGATATTTACCATGAAAATACAAAAGGAGAGCTCAGTCAGGGTGATATTGTTCGATTAAATTCTGTTTATTGATGTGAATAATTAGACAATTAAATTGGTGTTTGATATTTAATGCGTTTAGATAAAGCTTAGGAAAATGATGACAGAACAAACCCTTCACTACTGGCTAATGATATTTATTTTTTCTTGGGCCATTTTGATTTTTTTCTTTTTATTTATTCTAACCGCCCCCTACGGGAAGTTTGCGCGTAAAGGTTGGGGACCTACATTCCCTAGCAAATGGGGATGGGTAATCTATGAGACTCCATCAGTAGTCCTTTTTGCTGGGGTCTATCTTATGGGTAGCAACTGGATGAACCCGGTTCCCCTGGTTTTATTTTTCATGTGGCAACTTCACTACTTTAATAGAACCTATATCTATCCCTTTAGATTAAAGAAATCGAAAAAGAAGACTCCCTTAACTGTAATCGTATTAGCTTTTATTTTCACCTCGCTAAATTCCTATATTAATGCTCGGTGGATATCTGAATATGGCAGCTATTCTGTTAGCTGGTTTAGCGATCCCCGATTTATTCTTGGAGTAGTGGTCTTTTTTACTGGTTGGCTGATCAACATACAATCTGACAATATATTACTAAATCTTCGAGGGCCTGGTGAAACGGGATATAAGATCCCTTACGGGGGAATGTTTAAATATGTCTCCTCTCCCAACTATTTAGGAGAAATTTTGGTATGGGCCGGTTGGGCCATTGCCACTTGGTCCATGGCAGGCGCTTCCTTTTTAGTTTTTACCTTTTGTAATCTAGTTCCTAGGGCGATTGCAGGCCATAAGTGGTACCACGAAAAATTTGAAAATTATCCCGCCAAAAGAAAGGCCATTATTCCTGGCCTGATTTAATCAACAATCCCTCTTTTTGACACTAGTTTTAAATGTTTCTAAACTTAAATTTGGTGCCAAATAAAGGGAGATTTTGTGAAGAAAAATTTTTTTCCCATAAGAAAAATTGCGGAAATGTTCGGTAGTGCAGAGCTAACCGAAGAAATAAAAAAATTAGAAGAATCTGGGGCAATTCCTCCCTCCCATAGATTCAGGTACGGGGCCTTATTTAAAAGAGGATGGCCTACTGATGAGCTACCTCTCATCGGTGAGAAATTAGGCTTTTTCAAATCTTTTGATAGGCCAGTCTCTCTTGCGGTATTTACTACAAAAGGGGGCGTTTTAAAAAGCACGCTGGCCTTAAATATTGCCCGGACTGCAGCTCTTCATAATATTAATACCTGTGTAGTGGGGTTGGACATTCAAGGGGATATCACCACCACCTTAGGGTTTGAAAGTGAATTTGAAGGTGATGAGGACCTCTCCAGGCTTTTAGACAAATTAAACAGTACTAAGGGCCTTTCAGATTTATTTAACGGTCAGGCCAGATTAGAAGAGATCATCGTTGGAACAGACCTGCCAAGCCTCTATTTAATTCCCGAAACACCTGAGCTTGTGGCCATGAATGACTCCCTTTCCACGATTAATAGAAGAGAGTTTTGGATCAAAGAAAAAGTTATTGATAAACTTAAAAAGAATTTTGATCTCATCATCATGGATTGCTCTCCAAACTGGAACAAGTTAACCACCAATGCGTTAGTGGCCTGTGATGTTTTGGTTTCCCCCCTTGAATGCAAAATAAATAATTTTAGAAACTTCAAAGTATTTCGCCACTTTCTTGCAGAATTTAAAAATGATATGCGCATGGACTTTGAAACTATCTTTATTCCCACCAGATACAGCTCAAATCGTAAACTGAGCCTAGAAATTAAGAGTTGGTATGAAGAACATATAACTGGATGTACCTCCTTGGGGATAAGGGAGAGCGTATCTGGAGAAGAGGCCACGGCCTTATATCGCTCAATGATAGAACACGTTCCAACTAAATCAAATGCTAAAGAAATGCAGCGTTTATTACAGGAAGTTAATGGGAGAATTAGGAGCGCAATCAGCGCTGAGAGGCCTGATTGGAACAAAGCATACGAAAATCAAAACGCAACTTATTAAATTATGGCCATAAGTTTAAAAGATATTAAAAAATCCAAGAAAGGGAACAAAGGGCAATTCCGTACCCTTAAGGATAAGGTTTTAAGGCCCTGGCAGGGCTATGAAGAGTTAGGCAGTCAAACTAGAACTTTGGCCGGCCGAGAAGCAGTAAAAAATGCTAAACTCACAGTGCAAAAAAATAATGTTTGGGTGGCAAATTTAAAGAAAAGAAGTTATAAACCCTTAGAGGAAAAGGGCCGTGAAGAGCTAGAAATCAGGATGAGATTGAAAGTTTACGAGGTCTATAAGTTTAAAAAACTAACGGGACTTTTCCACTTTATTCGAAATATGATTGGACGTCTTTAGAAGCGAGGGGTTTATGAGAAAAGGTGACGTTAGAAAACTTAAAAAAGATAAAAAGCGAAAAGAGCATATCCAAAGAGCGAAAATGGATAGGGTAGCCCAAAAAAAAGTGACTACCTTGGATAAAATTATAGGAAAAAAACATCTCTACATCATTTTGTCCATGGCCCTAATCGCAGCAGTTCTTATTTTCTACACACTTAGAAGCTAAATTAAAATTATTGTATTTAAGTGAATAAAAATATCTTCCGAAAATATTAGAGTGCGACTCGTAATTATAACTATATTTTGGATACTTAGCGCCCAGGCGCTACCCATTAATCGTCTAGGCGAAAGGGAGAAGAGCTCCCGTGACGAAATCCTCGGCGACCCCATCTTATTTACACTTGAAAAAGATCTGAAAAATGTCCAAGAGATTTTAGCAGACCTTTTAAGACAGGACGATCACTTTAACATCCCCTTTGAATCTCCCATCATCTATCCTCGGTGGAAATATGTAGGAGGACCTATGCTAGGCCTTGATGCGGGGAAGGATGGTACTCTCTTTGCTATTTCTGCCAATAAAAATATTTATAAATTTAAGGAAGAAAGAATGATGGGAGTTACGGGATTGGCCTCCCAGATCTCAGTGGGAAGCAAAGATCATGTATGTGCCATTGGCCCAAATGGTTCAATTTTTAAATTGGATCGCTTCCAGAAATGGCGAGGGCAAAAAGGGAAGGCAAAATTTATATCCTGCGGATTTGATGGAACCATGGTGGCCATCTATCGGGATCTGGACGCAAAAAGATTTAATCTTAAGGCCGGTTCCCTAATTATTAAGAGAAAAGGAAAATGGCGTAATTTTCCGGGACAATTAGAAATAGTAAGTGTGGGTTCCAAAAATAACATCTGGGGGCTAAAATCTTCCGGTAGTGTTTGGTTTTTTAACGGTAAAAAATGGGATCGAAGGCCAGGTGAGATGGTTTATATATCCACATCTGCTGATGGAACGGTGGCGGCAATTGGAAAAAATGGCGGTGCTTATCTTTGGGATGGATTAGACTGGGTAAACGTCTCTGGGGTCAATTTGGTGCTCATTTCTGTTCAGGGAAATGGGAAATATTGGGCCATAACCGCCGATGGATCACTATGGAAAAGCCTAAAAGAGTGAAAAATGCTTAGAAAAGCTTTTGTTGCTTCGTGTTTATTAGCAATCTTTTCAGGATTTTGGTATTTCTACAAATACCAGGAATTAAAGAGAAAACCTGCCTCTAAGGCGCAAAACACCCGATGTTAACTCGTCGCAGTATGATATTTTATTCCCTTCTTAATTGACTTTTATAGCGATTTAAAAATAAAATTTCATTAAATTGGAGGAAAATTATGGAAACAGCAAGAGAAAAAGACATGCTTTTAGTAGCATCAAAAACCAAAGAAGCGTTAAAAGGTTCTGATTACAATGTATCAGCAGAGGCCTTAGACGCCCTTAACAACTACGTTTACTGGCTTGTAGAGCAAGCTCAAAAGAAATGTACGGCCAATGGAAGAAAAACCATTAAGGCCTACGACATTTTAGCAAATTAAATTAGAGGGCCTACGGGATTTATTCCTTTAGGCCTTTTTTTTCCAGTCTAAAAAATTAGTTATGTAACTTCCAAGAATACACCAGAGAAGTCCAAGAAAAGCTGCTGTATTGATCATATCTACATTCGAGTTAAACCCCGTCAAGGTATCAAAGAGATATTTTATATAAGAGCTAGGTAAACTACTCGCTCCTAAGGCGTATTTTACCTGATAGTGCCAATCTGTAAGGGGGCAATAACCAAGGCCATACCAGATACCAAGAACGAACCAGGAAAAGACGGTGAGGTTTACAGTGATGAAGTTTAACTTTCTGGTTTTTTTAAAACACCAACCAAAGAGATTAAAAAAAATCAAAAGGACATGAAAGACGGTAAAAAAGATATCTAAAAATTTAAGCATTACTTTTTTATAAAGGTGAAAACAACACTTAGTAAAGCACTCAAAAGAAGGCAGGTGGTGATGGGAAAGTAGAAGGTGCTATCTCCCTTTTTTCAGATGATATCGCCAGGAAGTTTACCCAGAGGAACCCATTGTCAGGAAAAACCCACTATTATTAGTGAAATTCCGATCCCGATGAGGATTTTAGGGCCTGTTTCCATTGTCTTCTCCTGCTCCCCATAATAATTAAAGGAAAGAAATAAGCAAATATCGGAGCTACGCATTATGAAGGACATTGAATTTTATTTTGATTTCCTATCTCCCTATTCATATCTGGCCTGGAATTGGGTGAGGCAAAATATAGATAAGTATAATTTTTCTTTTTATCCAGTACCCATGGCCTCGCTCATAAGAAGTTATGAAACCAAAGGGCCGGCAGAGATCGAACCAAAAAGAAATTATCTTTTTAAGCACTGCTTAAGGTATGCAGAACTTAAAAATATCCCCTTCTACCCACCGCACCAGTTGCCTTTTAACTCTTTATACGCCCTAAGAATGGCGCTAATGGAAAATTCCGGAGATGACCAATTTAAGGTTATTGACACCATCTTTATGAATGGCTGGGGCAAGGGACGCGATATTGGAGACGAAAAATTTTTGGCCCAAATCCTTTTACAAGAGGGAATTGATGGGAATAAACTTTTAGACAATGTGGGAACCAAAGAAATCAGGATTGCCCTTAAATTTAATTTAAGTCGGGCACTGGGAAAAAATATCTTTGGCGTACCTACTTTTATGATAGGTGACGAGCTCTTCTGGGGTAACGATTCCATTGATCATTTAAAGCTTTATTTAGCTGAAATGGATCCCCTGGATAAGCATAAGTACGAGATATTCTTAGAGAAGGAATTTACAATATTTTAACAGGAGAAAAAAAGATGGCCAAATTATTTAAAATCATTCTATTAGTTCCCTTTTTACTAATGAACTTAAGCGCAGCGGAGAAAGGCAAAATGACTGATAAAGTAAAAGTAGAACTAGAGACCAACTATGGAAAAATAATTCTGGAGCTAGATCAGAAAAAGGCACCGGTTACGGTTAAAAACTTTTTAAGCTACGTGGATTCAGGTTACTACAACGGGACCATTTTTCACCGGGTGATTGATAATTTCATGATCCAAGGTGGTGGGTTTAACAAAGATATGTCTCAGAAAAAGACCCAGGATGCCATTAAAAATGAGGCAAACAACGGTCTTACCAACGAAGTTGGAACTGTTGCCATGGCCCGTACCAATGTTGTGGATAGTGCCACTTCCCAATTTTTTATTAATTTAAAAGATAATTCATTTTTAAACCATAAGAATGAATCACCATCAGGTTATGGATATGCCGTATTTGGTAGAGTGGTAGAGGGCATGCCTATCATTAATAAAATTAAAGGTGTGCGTACTAAAACTATTTCCGGACACCAAAATGTTCCCGAAGAGCCAATTTTTATTAAAGCAGCTAGAAAACTTTAGTTTTTCTTCGCTCGCCAAATAGAATCAACAAAATAATTTTTAGAATCTTTAAAGGATGAGACTATTTCAAAACCAGTCTCATCCGCTAAACTTTTTATTTCACGATTTAAATATTTATAGGAAAATTCCAAATGAATTGGTTCAAAGGGTGCAAAGTGAAAATCTTTTTCAAGCGCATCAATTCTCACCGTCTGATCAGTCATAGAGATTAGATAGGATTCCATTGAGCCAAGGTGCGGGTTATAGGTTCCGAAATGACGGAAGTTAGATATCTCAAAATGACCACCTAGCTGGTTATTGATTCTAGTTAAAATATTTAAATTAAAGGCACTAGTGACACCTTGAGAGTCATTATAGGCATGTAAAAGCACATCAATTTCTTTTTTAAGGTCAAACCCTATCATTAGCAGATCCCCATCATTCATGGAGTTCCAAAGAGTTCTAAGAAAAACGATGGCATCCGGAGTATGAAAGTTTCCAATATTAGAGCCAAGAAAAAGAATAAAATTTCTTCCCTCATTTTTCTGAGTGAGCCAATTGAGTCCTGGAATATATTGGGCCACGACACCATGATGTTTTAAATTTGGAAATTCTTTTTCCAGAGCGCTTGATAGTCCAACAATGGCATCAGTGGAAATATCGATGGGTTGATATTCAAAATCCTTTTTTTGTTTGAACATTTCACTTAAAAGAATCTTGGTTTTTCTACCATCTCCAGCGCCTAGTTCAATGATGTTAGTTTTAGCATCCCCAATAAGACTTACAATCTTGCTACCATTGGTTTCAAAAATCTCTTGTTCACATTTAGTGGGATAGTATTCTTCCACATCAGTGATCTTAGCGAAGAGCCTAGACCCTTCATCATCATAGAAAAATTTTGAAGGAAGCCATTTTCTATCATTGGAAAAACCCAAAAGAACTGCCAGAGAGAATTCTTCCTTTAAAGAGTCGTAACTATGAGTTTCTGTATTCTCTAGTACTGTATAATCCATAACTATTCCTTCTTTTTCATGGAGAGACAAAATCTTCTAGGTGCTGGATGTCCTTCAATAGTTTTCGTGGGGTCTCTCGGATCTAGGAAATCCTGTAAGGATTGATTCGTTGACCACTCAGTGGACCTTTGTTCCTCTGGTGTGAGCAGAGTGTCTGAGATCACTTCTATATCACAAAATTTAGTTTTGTGTGCCCAAGCGATTAAGCAATTTAAGGTCGGGACAAACCAAATGTTTCTCATCTTGGCGTAACGTTCCATGGGAAATAGCGCCACAGGGTCTTTACCAGGAATTCCAATAGTCTCTAAAATTACCTGTCCCCCAGGTCTTAGGGCATTTTTAATATCTAAAAGCTGCTGGATGGGGTGTCTATGATGATAGATAATGCCCATGGAAAAGATGGTGTCGAAAAATTCATTGAAGTAATTTAAATGTTGAATACCAAGCATTTCAAAATAGACATTGGGTGCTTTGAAGAAGTTTTGTAAAAAGTTAAATTGAGTTTGATAGTGCAAAACTGGATCGATTCCTAATACCAATTCTGGTTTTTGTTTTGCCATCTCAAACATAAAGTAGCCATTATTACAGCCGATATCGAGAATTCGTTTATCCTTTAAAGGGGCGAGGAAATTTTTAATTCTTTCCCATTTTAGATCTGATCTCCACTCCGCATCGATTTCAAAATCAGATATTTCAATTGGCCCTTTTCTCCAAGGGATTAACTTTTTCGCCAGATTTTTAATATCTTCAGGGGTTTTAGTCTTGGGGAGCTTATTTAAAACATCTAAATAGTTTTTTGAACCCTTGCGCTTAATCCAGGTTGCCCTTTCTGAAATAATCTTGTTAATGGAAGTAAGGTCGATATTTCCATGCCCTTCTAGGTATTGGGTCACTTGACCCCCAGGTAACAGGCGAAGTTGTACCACTTAAAGAGGACCTCCACTCTGGAGAATCCGGCCATTTTTAAAAGTTCAATTTGATTATTTGGAGTGATGGGCACTAGAACATTTTCGAGGGCCTCGCGCTTTTGGGCGATCTCAAGCTCTGAATAACCATTTCTTCTTTTAAAGTCGTAATAAAGGTCAATTAGCAGGTTATCAATAAAATTATCTTCCGCTTTAATCTTCTCACTTAAGATAAATACCCCGCCAGGTCTAAGAGAATTATAGATCTTATTTAAAAGCTCAGGCCTTTTGATGGGATTAATAAACTGCAAGGTGTAGTTCATGATAACGAGCCCATTTGGGGTGAGTTCAATTTTTTCCAAGTCCTCACATTTTAAAGCGAAGTTTGAGATCTCGTTTAGCTTTTTTTGGCAATTTTTAAGCATGGAGGGAGAGTTATCCACCCCAATTATCTCAAAGTATTTTTCGGGAAATTTCTCTTTTATAAAATCATGCAGAATTTTAATGGTTGTGCCGGTAGAGCATCCTAGATCAAAGATTTTATCTCCAGGCATAAAGGATTTTCCTAGAACGTCCAGGATGATTTTGTGGATCTCATTATAAAAAGGAACTGATCTTTCGACCATATTGTCAAATACGTCTGCTACTTCGTCATTGAAGCTAAATGGTTCGATGGTTCGTTTTTGTTTAAAGATATTATCGGTTTCTAACATATGGGAATTATGTATAGCACAAATAAGCAAAAGTATAGTTTCGTGGAGCGTTAAGTGCTTTATTATTTGCTCCTAATCCTCTATACTAGGCCATTCTTAAAACGACACAATACTCGAGGGATATTTATGGGTGAATTTAAAAAGACCTTACAGGTAGGCGACCAATCTTATTCATACTTCAGTCTTAAGGCGGCCAAAGAAAAAGGCCTAAGCGACATAGACAGGCTTCCGAAAAGTTTAAAAGTTCTGCTAGAAAATCAACTGAGAAATCATGATGGGGTAAATGTAACCTTTGAAGACGCTAAGGCCATAAATGATTGGGTTAAAAATAAAACTTCAGATAGAGAAATAAACTATTACCCTGCTAGAGTGGTCATGCAGGATTTTACCGGAGTTCCCGGAGTTGTCGATCTTGCCGCTTGCCGTGAAGGAATGGTTGCGCTGGGTGGAATGGCCCAAGATATTAATCCTCTCTCTCAAGTGGACCTAGTTATCGATCACTCGATATCTGTAGAACATTTTGGAACCAAAGAGGCCTTTGAAAAAAATGTTAGTATTGAATACGATAGAAATAAAGAAAGATATCAATTCTTAAAATGGGGCCAGAAGGCCTTTAAAAATTTTAGAGTTGTTCCTCCGGGAACGGGAATTATCCACCAGGTAAACCTTGAATACCTGGCCGATGTGATTTGGACTAAAAATGAAAATGGAGAAACTTTAGCTTTTCCAGATACCTGTGTAGGTACCGATAGCCACACTACCATGATCAATGGACTTGCCGTCCTAGGTTGGGGGGTCGGAGGAATTGAGGCCGAAGCAGCAATGCTTGGTCAGCCAGTTACCATGCTTATTCCCGATGTAGTGGGATTTAAATTAAAAGGAAAACTTCCTGAAGGGTCAACCGCCACCGATCTAGTTCTTTATGTGGTTGAGCTTTTAAGGAAACATGGTGTGGTTGGAAAATTTGTAGAATTTTTTGGCCCCGGGATGAGTGATCTTTCCCTTGCAGATCGAGCAACTCTCGCCAATATGGCCCCCGAGTATGGGGCCACTTGTGGTTTCTTTCCCATCGATGAAAAGACCATGGATTATTTAAAACTAACCAGTAGAGATGAAAAAACTATTAATCTTGTTGAGGCCTACGCCAAAGAACAAGGTCTTTGGGCCGATAAAAATGATGATGACCCCGTATTTACGTCAATTGTTGAATTAGATCTTTCCACGGTGCTACCAAGTATTTCAGGGCCTAAGAGACCACAGGATCGAATTCTTCTAAGTGAAGCGCTCCCTTCTTTTGAAAAAGATTTAAAGGGGCAATTTGCGGTAAGCGAAGACAAACCTGTGGCGGTTGATGGAAAAGATTTCACCATTAACCATGGTAGTATCATGGTGGCGGCAATTACTTCTTGTACTAACACCTCAAATCCATCAGTAATGCTCGCGGCCGGGATCTTGGCCAAAAATGCCCATGAAAAAGGTCTAACAGTTAAGCCTTGGGTAAAAACCTCTTTGGCCCCGGGATCAAAAGTAGTTACTGATTATCTTAAGAAGGCCGGACTGCAAGAACACTTAGATGCTCTTGGATATAACCTTGTCGGTTATGGTTGTACTACTTGTATTGGAAACTCAGGCCCTTTAGCACCTGAACTTTCCAAGGCCATAAATGATAATAACCTTGTTGCGGCCTCTGTTCTTTCTGGAAATAGAAACTTTGAAGGAAGGATCAGTCCTGATATTCGGGCCAACTACTTAATGTCTCCTCCACTAGTTGTTGCCTATTCATTAGTTGGTACCATGAGACATGATCTTGTTAATGAATCACTTGGAAAAGATAAAGAAGGAAATGATGTTTTTTTAAAGGATATTTGGCCATCAAGTGAAGAAATTAATCAAACCTTGCACAATGATTTAAATGCAGAGATGTTTAAGTCTAGGTATGCCAACGTATTTGACGGAGATAAACACTGGGGAGCAGTGGAGGCCACATCAAGTGAGCTCTATGAGTGGGACAAGGAAAGTACCTATATAAGAAGACCTACCTTTTTTGATAATATTAATGAAGGGATTAAAGATGTTTTTGAAGTTAAAAAGGCCAGAATTTTAGCGCTTCTAGGCGATTCAGTTACCACCGATCATATTTCACCCGCTGGTTATATCCCCAAAGATGGCCCCGCGGGAGTTTATCTCACTGAACATGGAATCAAACCTTATGACTTCAACTCTTTTGGATCTAGAAGAGGGAATCATGAAGTAATGGTAAGGGGAACCTTTGCCAATATTAGAATTAGAAATGAACTTGTTCCTGGCGTTGAGGGTGGTTACACCCTACATATTCCATCCGGTGAGCAAATGAGCATCTACGATGCCGCTATGAAATATCTTGAGGAGGATACACCACTTGTGGTTATTGCCGGAAAAGAATATGGGACTGGGTCTTCGAGAGACTGGGCAGCAAAAGGAACACTTCTCCAAGGTGTAAAAGCAGTGGTTTGCGAGAGTTTTGAGCGGATTCACAGGTCTAACTTAATTGGTATGGGAGTTATGCCACTTGAATTTCCGCCAGGGGTAACTAGAAAAACTCTAAACTTAACCGGGAGGGAAATTATATCCCTTGAAATGACCGGATCTTTAACTGCCGGTTTTAAAATGACCATGTTTATCGAAAGAGAAGATGGCACTACTGATTCTGTAGAGCTTACTTCAAGAGTTGATACAGCTGGAGAGATGGAATACTTTAAAAACGGAGGAATTTTACAATACGTTCTTCGAAGAATTAAGGGATCAGGTAATTAATGGAAAAAAATATCTTAGTAGTCGGTGGCGCCGGATATATTGGCTCTCATGTAGTAAAGCTTTTAGGTGAAAACGATTACAATATTTTAATTCTTGATAATCTCTCTACTGGAAATAAAGAGGCCATCACCTATGGTGAACTCATTGTCGGTGAACTTGCCGATGGAAATTTACTAGATAAGATTTTTACTGATTATAATATAGAAGCGGTGATGCACTTTGCGGGAAGTATCGTGGTTCCCGAATCAGTAGAAAAGCCTCTTGAATATTATGAAAATAACACCGCAAATGCTCTGTTTTTGCTGCAAAAATGTAGAGAACACAATATTTTAAATTTCATTTTCTCCTCTACCGCTGCAGTTTACGGGGAAGGACTTTCCCGAGAAGTAAAAGAAGATGACCCGGTTAATCCCATAAACCCCTATGGCCGCTCAAAACTTATGGTTGAATGGATGTTAGAGGATCTGTCTAACGCCTGGAATGATTTTAACTATATCACCTTAAGATATTTTAATGTGGCCGGCGCAGACCCTGATGGTAAAATTGGCCAATCATCTCCTATTTGTACCCACTTAATTAAAAGAGCGGCCTTGACAGCTTTAGGGGAAATAGATGAACTGCAGATTTTTGGTACTGACTATGACACCAGTGATGGAACCTGCATAAGAGATTATATCCATGTAACAGATCTGGCCCAGGCCCATTTAGATGCTTTAGCGTATCTTGTTAAAGAAAATAAATCACATGTACTAAATTGTGGCTACGGAGTGGGCCATTCAGTAAAAGAAGTGGTCGCCACTATGAAAGAAGTTTCTGGTGTGGATTTTAAGTCCACTCCAGCTGCAAGGAGAGCTGGCGACCCCCCATTTTTAATGTCCAATCCAGAAAAGATCAAAAATTTACTTAGTTGGGGTCCAAAATATGACTCCCTTAAATTTATGGTGGAGTCAGCGCTAAATTGGGAAAAACATCTACAACAAAGGTGAAACCCATGCTTTATTTAGATTATGCGGCCACGGCCCCAGTTAGACTCAAGGCGCTTGAAGTTCTAAAAGAAAAATTCACAAGTGACTTCGCCAACCCCTCCTCGGCCCATAAACTTGGAACAAAAGTTAAGAAAGAAATCGAACAAATTCGGATGGGGTTTATAAAATCCCTAAATGCTTTTAACTATCACTTTATCTTTACTTCCTCGGCCACTGAATCAAATAACATGATCATTAAGGGACTAGATTATGCTCCAGGTGATAAAGTTTTAATTTCTTTTGGAGACCATCCTAGTGTGCTGGCACCGGCCAAGACTTTGGAAAAACAGGGTGTAGAAATTGTCAGTATTACTAGATATGATGATGGTAGTGTCGACGAAAAAAAATTAATAGATTCCCTCAATGGCCAGGTTAAATTAATTGTTCTAACTCATGTAAATAATTTAAGCGGTAACTATATTGATATTGTGGCATTGGCCAAGAAAATAAAAGAAAAGGCGCCAACTGTGTTCATTCACGTGGATGCCGTTCAAGGTTTTGGCAAATATCCTCTTGATTTAAGTGGGGGCGAAGTAGATTCAATCACTGTTTCTGCCCACAAAATAGGGGGGCCGAAGGGGATATCAGGCCTTTATATTTTAAAAGATAAAGAAATTAATCCGTTGCTCGATGGTGGAGGACAGGAATTTGGACTGAGGTCTGGAACTTTGGCAGGGCCTTTAATGTTTTCTTTCTACGAGGCCTATAAAGAGATCTCACTTGATCAAACGAAGCATCTAGATTTTGTGAAATCCCTTTACGACAAAGTTAAATTGGCATTAGAGGATAATATTCCGGGCATTATTTTTCCCTTTCTAAGCGGTGGGCCCTACATCTTAACCATGGTTATTCCGGGGATTCCAAGTGATGTTTTAGTAAGGCATTTAGAAATGGCCGATATTTTTGTGGCCAGCTCCTCTGCCTGTTCGTCAAAGGTAAAAGGTTTTAACCCCACCTTTGAAGCACTAGGTATAGAAGAAAAATACCATAAAAATGTGATCAGGGTCTCCTTTAGCGAATTAGTAAAATTCTCAGAGATAGACTTTTTTATTGAGACAATTCTTGAAATCTTAAATGACCTAAACTTTTTAAAGAAAAAATAATTATGTATAAAATTTTATTAATAAATGTAGATGAACTATGGTTAAAAGGTAAAAATAGATATCTCTATTTTAAAACACTTAAAGGACACGTAAAAGATGTTTTAAAATCCTATCACTCTGGAAAAATGGAATTTGCCAATGTTTTTCAAAGACTCGTGGTTAAATCAGATACAGCATTTAATGAAGAGACTCTAGAAGCGGTTAGGATTATACCCGGTATTCATTCTATAAACTTGGCCTTCCAAGTTGAAAAAGATATTGATA
Source organism: Deltaproteobacteria bacterium (assembly GCA_004356615.1). Lineage (GTDB taxonomy): Bacteria > Bdellovibrionota > Bacteriovoracia > Bacteriovoracales > Bacteriovoracaceae > SMWT01. The sequence goes on from SMWT01000095.1 coordinate 15,280, forward strand.
AGGCCTTGGAAGAATCTATTAAGGCCTTTAAGGCCATGCCTCATCAAAATTTTACTTTTAAAGTTCATACCACCAGAACAGATAAAACTTTTCCCACAACCTCAATGGAGGTCAATCGCTATCTTGGGCATCACTTGCTTGAAAATTTTCCACAATTAAAAGTAGATGTTCATAAACCTGATTTGTGGTTGGAAGTTAAAATTCTGCCTGACTCCATTTATGTGTCTACTAAAAAATTAAAAGGTATTGGTGGACAACCCCTCGGGCAAACAGGACATCTAGTGACGATGCTTTCAGGTGGTCTGGATTCACCTGTTGCCAGTTACCTTATGTCTAAAAGAGGGTGCAAGCAAACCTTTGTCTTTTTCTATTCTTATCCTTTTGTGGGGGAAGAGGTTCTGGAAAAGATTAAAGCTCTGACCAGCATTATTTCTAAGTATCAAAGAGGCTGTAAGCTTTACGTGATACCTTTTGGAGAGTTTCAAAAAAGTATTACCAAAGAAGTTTATGAGGAATATCGTACCGTCATTTTTCGAAAGTATATGATTGATTGTTCAAATTTACTCGCCGAGAGAGTAAAGGCCCAGGGGATTTTGACAGGTGACGTTATTGGTCAAGTATCTAGCCAGACCATTGGTAATATTGCTCTCTTAGATCAGATTTCAAGTAGACCCATTTTTAGGCCGTTGGTTGGTTTTAACAAGGCCGAGATTATAGAGCTTTCAAAAGAAATAGGCACTTATGAAACTTCCATTATTCCACATGATGATGCATGCAGTCTTTTTGCTCCTAAAAACCCGATTATTCGACCGGATAAAAAGTACTGGGACAAGTTTAATGAACAGTTCCCGCACCGAGAAAGCTTGATTAATTGCTTAGATAAAGCAATGGTCTATGAGGTCAATCTTAGGGGGGAAATTAATCCTCTTGAGGCCAAAGACTGATTTATCCTTTATCCTTTTCCTTTGGGTACTTATTATTATAAAAGTCCTGATCTTTTGGAGATGTTGATGACTAAATTTGCCGTTATTATTTCAATGCTTTTTTCAATTCAGGGTTTTGCTTTTTCCGACCAGAAAAAGGCCCAATTGATGGGTAATATTATTAAAAATGCCCTGGAGAATTATCACTACCGGGGACTTAAAATAGATGACGATGTTTCTAAAAAGGCATTTCAGGAATTTATAAAAAAGATAGACTATTCCAAATCCTTCCTTTTAAAAAATGACATAAAGAAATTAAAGAAATATGAAAAAGATTTAGATGATCAATTAATCTCTGGCAAACATGAGTTTTTAAAAGCGGCCAAAAATATTTTGATAAAAAGAATTAAAAATATCGAGAGTTACCGGGAAAAAGCTTTTAAAAGGAAGTTTGACTTCACCAAAAACGAATCGATTGAATTAGACACGGAAAAACGATCCTTTTTTACTTCCGAAAAAAAATTGAAAGATTTTTGGCGAAAACTTTTTAAACACGACGTCTTAATTAGATATATGTCTATGATTGAGGAAAGTAAGGAAGAGAGTAAAGATAAAAATAAAACTAAGAAAAAGAAGAAGAAAAAGAAAAAGGAAAAAAAATTAACTGATAAGGAAACCTGGGCCAAGGCCAGTAAAGGCGTTTCTGAAAAATATAAAAAGTTTTTTAAAAGACAAATTGAACGGGAAAATAACTTTTACCTGGAAGAGTTCTTAAATGCCTTTTCCTTAGTGTATGACCCTCACACCAATTATCTTCCACCTCGGAAAAAAGAGGATTTTGATATTGATATTTCCGGGAGCCTAGAGGGTATTGGGGCCGTTCTTTCAGAAGATGGCGACTATATTAAAGTAATTGAAATCGTTCCAGGCGGGGCGGCGTGGAGACAAAAAGACCTTGAGGTTGATGATCTTATCATGATGGTGGCCCAGGAAGATAATGTGAAAAAAGACCTTGTGGGGGTGAGAGTCGGAGAGGCCGTTCGTTATATTAGAGGTAAAAAAGGGACCAAGGTAAAACTATTTGTTAAAAAGGCCGATGGCTCAAGAAAGACTATCGAGATAACCCGTGATGTGGTTCATATTGCGGCCTCTTTTGTAAAATCCTCAGTTCTAGAGGATAAGGATCTACATTTAAAAATTGGCTACATTTTAGTGCCCAAATTTTACCGGGACTTCAATGGGAACAAGAGAAATTGTACCTATGATGTTCAAACGGAACTAACTCGTCTTAAAAGACAAAAGGTCGATGGCATCATTCTCGACCTTAGAAATAATGGTGGTGGCGCCCTAGAGGATGCTAGGCTTATGTCCGGACTTTTTATTAAAACCGGTCCCATTGTTCAAGTTAGAGATCATAAAGGGGGTGTAGATGTTCTGGAAGATAGAGATCCTTCAGTAATGTATAAGGGCCCTCTCATCGTGATGATGAACCGTTTTAGCGCCTCCGCCTCAGAGATTTTGGCCGGTGCCTTACAGGATTACAAAAGGGCCTTAATTGTTGGGGGAGAGCACTCCCACGGTAAAGGTACCGTTCAGGCAGTACTTAATCTAAATCAAGGCCCACTCCTTAGTATCTTTGGTAAAGATATGGGGGCCTTGAAAGTTACCATTCAGAAATTTTACCGGGTTACGGGAGTCTCCACTCAATATAAAGGGGTCACCCCGGATATCATTTTGCCGGATCCTTATAGCTATACCAAAAATAGGGAGCAGGATTTGGAAAACTCTCTGCCTTGGGATCGAATTGGCGCAAAGCAGTACACGCCTTGGGCAAAGGTGGATTATCCAGTAAAAATCTTACAAAAAAGAAGCGATGCAAGAGTAAAAAGTAACCCACAATATAAAAAGCTGATTGACAGCATAAAGTATTTAGAAAAGAAGATAGATGACACGGTTTTTTCTTTAAATCTCGCGCAATATAAAAAAGAAGATGAAGAGAGCAGGAAAATAATCAAATCCTTTAAAATTGAAAAGGAAAATAAAAACATCAAGATTTCTCATTATGAAGCTTCCTTGAAGCAGGCGATAAAAATCAGACCAGGTGATGAAGCTAATTGGAAACGGGAATTTGGTGAAAGAAAAAAGGAATGGGTTAAAAGAATTAGGACGGATCTTAATTTGCAGGAATCGATTAAGATTTTAAATGATATGATTAACGTGGAAAAAGGGAACAAAATCAGCGCTAATCTTAAAGGAAAGTAAAAGTGGTTGAAACAAAAGATACGGAACGAATTCTAGAAATACTTGAAAACCTTTCTGATGAGGCCTTGTCCGTAAATCTTTTAAAGGAATTTTCTGAAAAAAATAAAAAGTTTGGAAAACTACTTTTAAACCAAGACTCAACTCTATCCCACGCAGAATGGAAAAATATGTGTAATGAGGCCAAAAATGAGATGGATGAATTCTTGGCCAAAATTGAAAGCTATTCTCTATAAATGTCTCCGAAAATCCTTATAATTAGATTTTCCAGCTTTGGTGATATTATTCAATCACTGGTCACCGTAAATGCTCTTAAGCAAAAATTTCCAGATTCCCATATTCATTGGGTTACCAAAAGTAATTTTAAAGAAGTTGTGTCAACTCACCAGGGAATTGAAAAAGTCTGGGAGCTGGGAGGGGCACAACAGCTAACTGATCTAATTGAACTAGCAAGTGTTTTAAGGGCGCAAAATTTTGATTTCATTTATGATGCTCACGCGAACCTAAGATCAAAAATATTAGGCCTGTACCTACGATTGTTTTCAGGGGCAAAACTTTTAAAACGGCCCAAAGACCGGTTAAAAAGATTTGCTCTTTTTTATCTTGGAATAAATTATTTTCCGAATCCCTACAGAGGGATGAAATCATATTTAAATCCCCTGAAAAAATGGGGTGTGAGAGGGAAGGTTCTAACCGTTGATTTAAAACTACCAAATGATCTAGTCGATTTTAGATCTTTTATAACCTTAGTCCCCTCGGCCGCTTGGAAAATGAAAAGATGGCCGCTTGAGCACTTTAAAAAACTAATTCTCTCTCTACCTGAAAAAAAATTTGTGATTCTCGGAGGTCCAAATGATCTTTTTTGTCAGGAGCTAGAGGATTTGGATCCTGGCAGGGTTTTAAACATGGCCGCTAAATTATCCCTAATAGAAAGTATGGGGGTGGTGAAGGCATCAAACCTGGTTATTTCCGCAGATACGGGAATCATTCATGTGGCCGATCTTATCGGCGTTCCTGGACTCTCACTCATAGGGCCTACGGCCTTTGGATTTCCCACGGGGGATCATATAAAAACCTTGGAAGTGGATCTTCCCTGCCGACCTTGCACTAAAGATGGTAGAGGGAAATGCTCTCAGGAGATTTATCAAAAATGTATGGTAGATATAACACCCGAAATGGTGATCCAAAATATTAGCTAGCTTTTGCCATTAAAAGTTTGTAAGCGATATTAATTCTATTAAAATTTTCACCGGCCTGCTTTAATAGATCTCCCTGAATATTTAACTCTGCAAAAGTGTCTGGGTGTTGGGCCAAGGCCAAGTTTCGATAGCGTTTTTTTATGTCATCTTTGCTAGAGTTTTCTGGTAAACCCATAATTTTTAGCGCTCCTTTCAAATCAGAATTTGATTTAAGAGGTGGAACTTCCTTTAATCTATCAATTACCTTGGTGTATAGAAAAAGCTCTTCTAAAATATCCTGGTCATTTTTAATAAGTTTAATGAGTGCTTCATCTATTTCTTTAGCTGAGAGGTTTTGTTTCTCACCTCCACTTATTTGAAAAATCAATGCCCTTTTAAGTACACTCTGCTCACTGTTTTGAACTAGTAAAACCTTATAAAGGCCGACAAGTGAAGTTAGCTCCAATATTTTTTGATAATCTGGTAAGGTTTTAAAATTTAAAAGCAGCTCATTTTTAATTAAAAATTTAATGGAGCTTGTAGCTATTAAGAAATCGCAACTGACACCAAAACTTTTTTTTAAAAAATCTAGTACTTCTCTTTGGAAAGGGCCTTCCCCCCACTGCAAACATTTAAAAATATCTAAAATCTTTTCTTGACCGGGACCTTGTTTTTCCTGATAGGTGGAAAATGTCTTACAGGAGTTGTCTAGTGGCGTTTTCCCCAACGTGAGAAGTAATAACTGTTCTTTTTGTTTAACTAAATCATCAAAGTCAACTTTAGGACTTTTCTTTTTAAGATCTAGATAAATGTATTGAAATCCCCTCGCTAGAAGGTAAATAAGCGGGAGAACAAAGATTATATTAAAGAGGTGGCTGACTTTAAAAATCATATTAAAAATTTTATCACATGCCCAAATGAATTGATGATTAAGGGAATCTTTCCGCCTTGAATTAAACCTAATACCCCATAAACTACTAAGGTGGATCAATAAAACGAGGGATAGAGTCCATGAGAATAAACCTTTTAGTCGTCTTTTTTCTTTTAATTGGATGCTCTTCTGTTAATGCTCATAAAACAGCTAAAAAGGTCACAGTATCGCCTAAAATCAAAAAGGTTGTAAATAAACGGGGTAATTTGCTCGGGCTTAGGTATTACCAAGGCCACTACAAATATTGGAAAAAATATTTTTCAACTAAAAGGAAAAAAGGGTTTCTACGTTTTCTAAGGAATGGGGCCAGGTTTAAAAATATTATAGAAAATATTTTTCAGGTTAATGGACTCCCCAAAGAGCTCTACTATGTGGGACTGATTGAAAGCGGTTATTATCTGAAGGCCAAAAGTGTGGCCAATGCTGTGGGGCCTTGGCAATTTATTAAGGGAACCGGAAAACGCTATGGGCTTAGAATTGATAGATATGTGGATGAGAGAAAAAGCATCTTTAAATCGACCTGGGCCGCGGCCCAATATTTTAAGGACCTTTATAATATCTTTGGTAGCTGGGAACTCGCCTTATGTGC
>SMWT01000096.1 GCA_004356615.1 Deltaproteobacteria bacterium
AATACCTGCAGGAAAATGGCATCTCCTATCAGATGCTTTAAAAGATTATCCCCACTTCCCTTTAAATGATCTTGAAATAGCTCACCTATCCATGGGGACACCAATTGATCTTTTTACTCGACCAAAAGAAAAAGACTTAGGAGACATAAAAGTTGGTATCCAAATCCCGAAATTAACGGATGATAAAAACCTTCCTTTTAAAACTCTCGTTGAATTTATCGATATTTTAAAAACAGATCTACACTATTTTCCTATTTTACTTTTTGATTCCAATGATGAGTATGCGGAAAAAATAAATAGGTATTTTGATAATGAATTAGAAATTATAAGTACCAATTATCTAACCCTAACTAAAATTCTCCCCCTTCTAGACACGCTTATCACCTCAGGAGATGCCTTCAAGAATCTGGCCCAGCAAATGGGTATTCCGGTAATAGAGGCAATTGGTGACAGGGAGCATTTAGATAGTAGCTGGGCGCCTGGGGAAAGAGATCTCACCATAGTGAGCAAAGTGCGTATTAAGGGGGAAGACATATATAATGTGTTGACCAGACAATTTGATCTCATCGACCCTGAAACTAATCTATTTACCACCTTAAAAGATCTTATTGGGGCCAGGCCTTATCAACTAAAGGGTTATCGCAAAAATTTGTCCATTCTTATGTCTAGATACTTAATCGGAAAAAGTTATTTAAATATTTCTGATCCGGAAATTTTAAGAGAGCTTAGTAATTCTTTCTCAAAAGAGTTACCAGAGTGGCTAATTACAGAAAAAGAAATTCTCTGTGAAGTTTCCCGCATAATTTTAAACTCTCTAAGACTTTTAAAACAACTTACCAAAGGCCCCGATAAAGTTTCTGAATTTGTTGCATCAATTAACGAGCTTTTAAAATTTTCATCCTCCGGGCATCTAGTATCCATTCCTCTTCTAGATTTTAAATACCAGACAGATTTGATTCCATCAAAAACTGACTTAACACTATTTGAAGATTTAATCTTTACTTTAAAAGAGGGTGTTCAAAACACCCTCCTGGCGTTGAAAGATTTAGAACATGCTATCTGGGATAAGAAGAAAGTTTCTCTGATAGCAAAATCTTTAAAAAATAGGCCCGCACACCTAACTTAGCATGGCCTTTTAAGTTTTATTTAGTCTAAAATAGTTACCATGAATCAAATTATTATCGAACCATCCCAAGAAAAATCACAACTTTTTGAAGAGGCCATAAGCGCCTGTTTACTTTCAATTGATGCTATCAAAGAAAAGACTGATATCGCTCTAACAAGTTTTAATAAAAGCCAGTTTAAAAAGTTTGACAAACAAATCCTAGATATTCTTGAAACTCTTGATGCCTTTGTCAGGCTCTCTTCCGTAATAAAAACGGCCCTTACAGAAAATTATAATTTTTCTTTAAAAGATGTTTCGCCCTTTCTTAAACTGCAATTTAAGCTATTAACCATTTTAAAAAAAATATCTAGGGCCCGCAAAAACAATGATTTAATCTTGCTCCTTGATTTGTTTGATTATGAACTAGGCCAGAATTTAGAACAGTTTAAAATTGAGGTCTTGCCAACATTTGCCCGTGCCTTAAATGACAATGGGCCATTAATTAATTAGTATTAGCTTAATTAATCTCTTAATAGCCAGGAGCGTCAATTGGGTCTTAATACCATTTCATTTGTCTTGAAACCAAAAGTTACCTCCGAGTATTCAAGCATCCTTCCAAACCTTGCCAGGTGGCTTGGTAAAAGAAAAAAGAAAATGCTCTTTGACCTTAAAGACGAAAAAATAGTTTTGAAGGCATTGAAAAAAATCCCTCCAAAGGCGGAATTTGTAGAGCAGTCTAAAATTCACACCGAAGCAGATCTTATCATCAGCCTTGGAGGGGATGGGACAATCCTTGGGGCCTGCCGAAAGGCCCATAAAAAAGGGCCACCAATATTTGGTATTAATCTTGGAAAGCTGGGATTTATTACTGAGTTTTCCCAGTTTGATTTTTTTGATTCCCTAGAAAAAACCCTGATGGATAAATTTGAAACTATTAAAATGCCACTTTTCAGAGTTGAAGTCTCTGATAAAAATAAATGTCTCTTTAAAAGTTATTTTATGAATGATGCGGTCATTAATAAAATTGATATTTCTAGAATCTTCACCTTAAACATAGAGGCCAATGGCCAACAAATATATACTGTTTCAGGAGATGGTATTATTATCAGCTCACCCATTGGTTCCACTGCCTACTCATTAGCAGCGGGAGGTCCCATTATTCATCCGGCGGTAAGATCCCTTGTCCTCACACCAATTTGCCCCCATAGCTTAACAAAAAGGCCCATCGTCTTACCGGATAACTCCACCATTAATTTGAAAATTTACCCTACCGATGGACAAGTCCACCTGACTCTTGATGGACAAGAGGTTATTGAAATAACTAATAAACATCTAATAACCGTTAAAAAGAGTTCCGGTCTTTCTGCAAGGCTAGTTAAAAATTTAGATCGTTCTTATTTTTCAACCCTAAAAGAGAAATTTACTCACGGAAAAGAAAATATTAAAAGATCTAGGTAAGTGGCATTAACTGAGTATTTGCCCCTTCAATGAGCAGATATTTTTTTGAAATGGGAGGAAATCCCAGATTTATGTATCTTCTGCCTTCCACCCAGTAATCATCGAGAACATGACTATGGCCACAGATTAAAAAATCGCTTGGGTGATTTTGTAGAAACTGTCTGGCAAATTTCCTAAATTTTTTCTTAACTATTTCCTGATCAACTTGACTATATTTTCGTGAATTTCCAGATATCAATTTTCCAAGCTTTTGTAAAAAAGAAAAAGACAGCAATTTATTAATGATAAATCCAGAGATAGGATTTCTTAAGAAGTTTTTTAAAAAGATATAGCCGAAATTTCCTGTTTGGATATCATCACCATGGCAGAAGTAAAACGTTGAGCCTTCCAAATTTTGTTCGAAGGCCTCACTGTGGTAGTGAAAATTACTGGACGGGATTTTTTTAGCTTCTAAAAAATCGTTAAAAAAGGCCCGCAACTGAAAATCATGATTACCTTCCAAATAGTGAACGCTTCCCCCTTGGGATAAAAACTCACCTAAGAGGGCAAAAAACTGAGGATAAACTTTTAGGTACTCCTGGTGATTCCCCACCATCATGTCAAAAATGTCCCCCAAAAAATACCAAGTGGAGGATTCTTTAACTTCCTTTTGAGATAAAAAAGAGAGTAGAAGACTATATCCTTCATCCTCAGGATTTTTAATATGAATGTCGGAAATAGCAGCACACTTCATTCCCATCTTATAGGTGCAAAGGGCCCATTAATCAACAAAAAGGGCCTCCCTAGGTCATTTGACCTAGGGAGGGTGGGCCTAAATTGAAGGGTCTCCCCCTCAAATTGTTATAATAGTTTTAATAATTTAGAAGGCATGGCATTCGCCTGGGCCAATGCGGCCACAGAAAAATCCTGCATAATTTGTGCCTTGACCATGTTGCTGACAGATTCAGCGTAGTCTACATCTTCGATAACTGAACGGGCATCTTCCTTGTGAAAAATTGTATCCTCGATGTGAGAGGCGGCAAAGGCAAGCCTTTCTTGCTTGGCCCCAAGATATGCCCGTTGCTTGGAAATGGTAGAAAGAGCAGCATCTATTTCTTCTAGGGTGTCCTCTGAATCTACCCGGTAATAAACACCCAACTCGCCAATACCCAATCCCTTGGTAGTAGTGTTGGTGGCCGCAAGATTCAAAGAGATGACGTTATTTTTTCCTCTGTGAATACCTACCTGAAAATCCAAACGCTTATTCCTTCCGATAAGCAGAGGAATTCCATTATAGGTGGTAACCGCAGAGATCCGATCTATTTCATTTTTTAACTGAAAATATTCCATATCAATAATGCTGGCATCTTCCCAGCTAAGAGTATCATTCACCCCCTCTAGGGCAAGTTCTCTCATTCTTAGTAAAATATTATTAATTTCATTTAAGGAGCCTTCAGAAGTTTGTACTAAAGACAGTGCATCGTTGGCATTTCTTTTGGCCTGTTTAAATCCGGCCAGCTCGGCCTTAAGTCTTGAAGCGATCGCTGCCCCAGCGGCATCATCACCGGCATGGTTAATTCTTTTTCCCGTGGAAACTCGGAGCGCCTCACGGTTAAATGTATCAATGTTTTTATTTATATTCCTGGCAATTGCTAGGGATAAAGCATTTGAATTAAGTCTTAGGCCCATTAAAACTCCATAATTCAGACTATATTAGTCAGTCATATGGATTATCGACACAGAAACCGATTACTTTAGTCAACTAAACAGTTTTTGAGGGATTAGGCCTTGCCTTGAAGCTTTTTAATGAGATTTGTAGTGGAATGCCCTTCCTTAAAGGACAAAGAATAGACTTCGCCACCATTTTCTTGAACAAATTTTGAGCCAACAATATCTTTTATTTCCCAGTCCCCACCTTTAACCAAGACATTGGGTGAGATGGACTGGATAAGCTCAAGAGGAGTGGGTTCATCAAAAATTTCTACAAAATCCACTGCTCTTAAGGCCTCAAGCATAAGCTTTCTATTATTTTCACTATTAACAGGCCTATCAGGGCCTTTTATTTTTTTTACTGAGTTGTCTGAGTTCAGCCCGATCAAAAGTAGATCACCCAAATCTCTGGCGGCGGTTAAATAGGCAATGTGTCCGGGATGAAGAATATCAAAACATCCATTAGTAAATACTATCTTTTTACCCTCATGGGACTTTAAAAAAATCTTTACCTGTTTTGATATGGCCATTACTTCTTAAAAACTTCAGACTCGGAAAACCTATTTTGAAAATTGGAAAGAAGCGGGAGTCCTAAGAGAGCGAGGGATATCAGTGTAACCACCGCTCGCGGAAAAGTATTACCCAGAAGAGGTCTCTTTCCATTTTCCAATTTGAGTTCCAAACCCATTAAGGATTTGCCAACGGTACTGCTCAAATCCAGGATTGAAAAATAGAGGAGAAAGTACAGGGAGAAGATCGAAGAGGCAAATAGAATTATCTCATAGGTATCTAGAATACTTATAAGTACCTGAATATTAAGATTGGCCCCATAGACCAGGGTAGTTAAAGTCAGACCGGTTATGAGAGAAACAATACCAAAATCCACTAAAAAGGCCAAAATTCGGTCTTTGAAGCTCCCCAAAACCAAAATCTTTTGCTGCTTAACCTTATTAACTGGTTCTCTAAAAGTTTGAGTTGGGGGCGGAGTATAAGTTTGAGGTCTTGGACTTGGCCTAAAAGGTCTAGGCCGGTTGGTTTCTTTTTGATGATGAAACCCCAGGCCCTTGGTAAGAGGTTTAAAGGAGATATCATCAAATTCATCATTTAAAGAGACTGGTCTCTTTTGAGGGTCGCTGCTAGTAGTAGGATTCCTTTCCATAAAATAATTATTTCATAAAATGGACGTAGAGCCAATAGACTAATTAGGCATCTTAGCGAAAACCCACCCGCAGCAAATAGCAACGGCCGTTTGAGTTCTTAAAATATAGGAGGGAAGATTAATGAAATAAACGTTTTTTTGAGCATTTAGGAGACTTTCTTCTTCCTCAGATAATCCACCTTCCGGGCCTATAATCATTAAAATCCTATCTCTTTTTTTGATTTCTAATGAGTTTTTAACAAAAATATCTTGATGAGAACAAAAATAAAGGATCTTATCATAGGAAGAGAGCAGATCTCTTAGTCCTATAAAATTGATGGTTTCATCAATTTTTAAAAAGAAAGGGTTATTGGATTGGATTAGCGAACTTTCTATCAGCTTATTATACCGATCAGATTTTATTGGTTTAAATTGTGAATGCTCCATTTTAACTGGAATAATTTTTCCCAGCCCTAGCTCACAGGCAGACTTAATAACATCTTCAAAGGCATCTGTTTTCGGTAGTCCTAGGGCCAGATCCAACTTATCTTCCCTAATAAAAGATTCTACTTTTAAAATATTTAAAAAAAGCTTCTTAGAATCTATAGTTTTTACTTCGCAGAGAATGCTACTGCCTTTGCCATTTAACACCTTAAGTTTTTCACCAGGTTTAATCCTTACAACTTTTATTAAATGACGGGCCTTATCTCCCCCAATAATCACTTCCCCAGCGTCTCTTTCAAAATCTGCTATTAAAATGGCCCTCATGTGAGCGCCTCAAATAAAATGGCACACCAGTCACCAGAGATTTCAGTCCTGACTTTTTCCAACCTATGATCAGGGTTAAATTTAGTGAGAAAATCTTTTTCTTGGTCTTTTAAAAGACCTGAGACAATAAGCTGTCCACCCTTTTTTAAACTTCCTATTATTAAATCCTTTTCTGCCAGTAAAATATTTTCCAGGATATTGGCATAGACTAGGTCAAATCCTTCAGGAAATTTTAAACGCTCCCTAAGGATAAGACTGGAGCCATGTAGACGTTTATCATCAAAATTTAAGTAGAGGTTTTTTTTACAATTATCCAAGGCATCACGGTCCACATCACAAAAAATAGCGTTGGCGTAAGTCAGCTTTAATGCCGCCACTCCTAAAATCCCCGAACCACAACCAAAATCAAGACAATTCTCAGGTCTAAAACCATTTTTAAAAAGATCAGTAAAGATTTTCAAACAAAGATAGGTGGTCTCATGAGTCCCTGTACCAAATCCCATTCCCGGATAAATATAGATACAATCATCTTCACGGGCAAAATCCTCTTCATTTAAAACGGGAATTACTTTTAGCTCAGGTGATACCACGATTGGTTTATAGTGTTCTTTCCATTTTTTATTCCAATCATCCCAGGAATTTTTCTCCAGCTCACAGCTTATTTTATTTCCCACCAAAAAGTCTTTAAAACAATTGGCATTATCTTGGGTGAGGAAATGATATTTAACCTTTCCGGCCTTACCTTCCAACTTTTGTATGAGCTCATTTGGTATTTCAGCGCCTAAGTAGGCCTCTCGCCCGAGAATATTGTCAATCGCCGCCTCATCAAGGTTATACTCTTCAATACCTTCACAGCCAAATTCATCAAAGGCACTCAGGTTTATAACAACTACGTCCTCCTCAGGGGTGGAATCAAGACAGGCCATGACCGAATAGTAATATTTTTGTTTCATTTAGAGCACTCGTTTTTAAGCTTTAAAAGGGGAAGGAAGCTTCCATTGGGAAAAGGCCCAAGTTCACCCAAGCATTTTCTCGCGATCCAAGAAATCTTGGGATGCCAAAGGTTTATATAAGAATAATCCTGATTGGCAAGAAATTGGGCCTGTTTATAGAGCTTATTTCTTGGCCCCTCCCGTTCTTCCGTCTCCGCCATGGAAAGCAGCTGATCCATTTGGGGATTTATATATCTTCCTCGGTTTCCCCCTCGAGGTGGAATGCTTTTACTGTGAAAAACGAAATTTAACATATCAGCACCGGTAAAACCCATCCATTGGCCCATAATGAGGTCATAATTCCCAGTTTTAAAATTTCGCATATAGGTTCCCCATTCCTGGGAAGTAAGCTTAACTAAAATGCCATTTTTTTCAAAAATACTTTTTATAATTTTAACCAACTCAATGGTGGCAAGATTGTTATTGGTTTTCCAGTCAAGCGTTAGGATCTCCCCATCTTTTTCAAAAAATCCATCGGAGTTTTTGCGATAGCCAACTGATTTAATTAAGGCATGGGCCTTTTCAGGTGAGTAAATATCTATAGGCCCGGGAACGTAGAGGGAGGTAAAGGCCGGGGAGAAGAGCCCTCGGGCCAATACTGCCTGACCTTTAAGTTTATATTTTAAAATATCCAGCCGAGGGATCAATAAGGATAAGGCCTTTCTGATTTTTTTATTTTTTAAATGCTCCCTTGAATGATTGATGCCTAGGTATTTGTAATTAGAGCTCGGGATTTCAAAGAAGTTTAAATCATTTCGAGATTTTTTAAGCCAAGCAAGTTTTCTAGGAGAGATGGAGGCCAAAGAGAGATCGATCTCCCCATTGATAAGTTTCAAGGCCAAAGTAGTCTCATCTTTAACAATCTTAAAATTTAACTCAGGGAGTGACTCATCAAAAACTGGTTTTAAATTTAGCTCCAGCGGACGAACAAGACTTATTCGGTAGGGACCGGCACCGATGATGTTAGAAATATGGTGATCTGGAGCCTTTTTATATTTTAGGATTTTAAGAAGAGATAAATTGGATAAATTCTCTAAATCAAATTTGGGATAAACTAGTCTTACTTTATATTTTCCCAGGATTTCCACTTTTTCTATTTTGCTAAAGGCAAAGCGGAAAATGGATTTGATCTGGGGATCATGGGTAAAATATCCAACCGATTTTTCCACATCTTTTGCGGTGACCTCCCCTCCATCCCAAAATTTAACGCCACTTTTTAGCACGAAGGTAATGTAGTGTTTTCCTTCCCTCACTTCCTCTTTAAAACTTTTACAAAGCCTGCATTCAAATTTCATTTTGGAATTGAAATCGGTTAATGCAATGTGAACCAATCTATTAATATTTTGGGAATTCCCATCGGTTGAAAAAAAGGGGTCTAAATTGATCGGTTTTGCAGACAAGGCAATTCGCAAGCTGTTTGCCTGAACTACGCTGGTAAAAATAAGAAGTAGTAGTAGGAAAATCTTCATAAGGCCCAATTTAGCACGAAACTTTTCAAATCTTAAGTTAAGATTAATATATGGCGGCCAATTGCAACACTCATACCGATAGACGAGCAACCGGTGGTTGTCAGATTTGTGAGCAGACCTTTTGCAAGGATTGTTTAGAAAACTACCGTAATATACTTCTTTGCTCTAAGCATCATCAACTGGCAGAAAAGGCCCGTTGGATCTCCATAAAAACGGTAAGGCCCTCAAGTGAAAACCCTGAAGAAGGGATCCTGCTGCAAAAACTAAAAGAAAGCATGTGGAAACAAGAAGGCCTTCCGGCCTTTATCATTACCCATTACAAAATAAATCTAGAATCAGATCTCATTGAATCCCACATGGACCTCTTTGTCCGAAGAGTTGATAGGGATACCTTTAAAGAAAAATTGAAGGATTAGACCAAAGGCCTAATCCCCGCGATTTGAAATGATTCGGGTTTTTTCCCCTTCTTCACGTCTTAGATAACTAGGTCTATCGAGTTCCTCTTCATTAAACTTAATAAAACCAAGCTTTTCAGCAATAGATTTGCCTTTAGACATATCCATTCTGCCAGTGAAGTTCTCTTGCTCTCTTTCTGGCTCAATATAAGTTCCATTTAAGTTTTGAGTTCTCAGGTCCTCATTTCTTCTCATAGAAGCAGTCGTTACCCGTTCCTGCCCTCCAAGTCCGGTGGCGATCACAGTAACTTTAAGATCTTCTCCCATGTCGTTATCAATGACTGTTCCAAAAATAATTTCCGCTTCCTCATCGGCCGCTTCCATAATTAGCGTAACTGCTTCATTGGTCTCATGCATGGTGAGTTCTTCACTACCTGTAATATTAATAATAATTCCTGTCGCCCCATCGATACTTACATCTTCAAGAAGAGGTGAACTAATCGCTTCAGTGGCCGCTTTAATAGCACGGTCTGGTCCCGCCGCAACTCCGGTTCCCATAAGGGAGAGACCCTTGTTGGCCATCACAGTGGCAACATCAGCAAAATCTGCATTGATGTGACCTATGTTGTTGATTAAATCAGAAATTCCTCTAACTGCATTTAAAAGGATTTCATCGGCCTTTTTAAAGGTATCAATAAGTGAGAGCGAATCACCAGCTAAGTATAATAGTCTTTGGTTAGGTATAGAGATTAGTGAATCTACATTTTCCTCCAATACCACTATTCCACTCTCTGCTTGTCTGAATCTTCTTTTTCCTTCAAAGAGAAATGGCTTGGTTACAACTCCGACCGTTAAGGCACCCAGTTCCTTGGCAAGCTTTGCTATAACCGGCGCGCCTCCAGTTCCAGTTCCTCCACCCATTCCAGCGGTGACAAAAACCATATCCGCCCCCTCAAGGACTTCTGTTAGTTTTTCATATTCATCAAGTGCCGCCTTTCGCCCGATTTCAGGATTGGCCCCCGCTCCAAGTCCTTTAGTGACATCAATGCCTAGTTGAACTTTGGTGGGTGCCAAGCTGGCATCCAATGCCTGAATATCAGTATTCGCGACAATGTATTCCACGCCTTGAAGTCCGGCCCTAATCATAGTGTTGACAGCGTTACATCCACCACCACCCACGCCAATAACTTTAATCTTAGCGCCGAATTTTTCTTTTGTAGTTTTACCATCTTTGGTAATTTCAAACATAATATGCCTCCTAAAAGATCTCTTTAATTACTGATTTTAATGATTCCTTTATCTTCCCAATAAAATGCCCATGGCCTCTAAAAAACTTATGCCTTTCCGGAGTCCTTTCCGCTCGTCTTTGGGCCAGTTTTAAAAGGCCCATGACAGTTGAGTATTTCGGATTTTGCATATTTTTAGTTATTCCCCCGAAAGGAATGGGGTAACCTACTTTAGTGGGAAAATCTAACAAAAATTCACCCAGAGCGGGAAGTCCTTTGATCATGGATCCTCCACCGGTAAGAACAAAACCACCGGTAATTTTATTAAGTGCCCTGGATTCTTCCGCTACTTTTTTTATTAATTTAAAAAGTTCCTCGGCCCGAGCACCTAAAATTTCTGAAACCATTTTAAGCTCCACTTCTCTTGGAGTGGTACCAGGAAGACCTTGAATTTTAACTTTAGAATCTTTATTTTGTTCATCCTTTAAAACACTTCCGAAGTTTATTTTAAGCTTTTCCGCCTCGTTAAAAGGTATTTTAAGCGCCAAGGCCAGATCATTGGTAAAATGATTCCCACCGATGGGAATAATCTGTGAGTGCACCAAGGATCCCTCACGCCAAATGGCCACGTCTGTGGTTCCGCCCCCAATATCTACCAGAACTACCCCAAGCTCTTTCTCTTCCAAGGTCAGTACCGCTTCTGAGCTGGCTATCGGTTGCAAGGTAATTTGATCAGCAGTTATGCCCGTCATCTCCACACATTTAATTAAGTTTTGAATTAAAGAAATCTGCCCGGTAACTACATGGACATTGACCTCTAGTCTTGTTCCACACATGCCAATGGGATCTTTAATCCCCGGGATATTATCAACTTTAAATTCTTGAGGAATAACATGTAAGATCTCGCGGTCCGAGGGGAGAACCACGGCCTTTGCCGCCTCAATGACCTTGTGAATATCTTCTAAGGTCACTTCCTCACCTTTAATAGGAACAACTCCCGAGGAGTTGAAGCTATAAATGTGTCCACCGGCAATTCCTACGGTTGCGGAATCAAAGTCCGTTCCTGCCATAAGCCTGGCATCTTCAACTGACTTTTTTATAGAGGCTATGGTTTTTTCAATATTAACCACTGACCCTTTTCTCAGTCCATAAGAAGGGTGATTCCCTATTCCCAAAATTTCCAAGGTGTTTTCATCTGTTTGGCGGGCCGCTAAAGTGCAAACTTTAGTGGTTCCAACATCAAGACCTACGATTAACTTTTTTCTATTCATGAGAGTCCTTTCTCATAAATGACAGAATCATTCTGTCTTATTGATAAAGTCCTTACCAATACTTAAAATTTTAAAATTTGTCTTTAAACTTGACAACAACTTTCTTGGAGTGAGTCAAATTGATAATCGAGGGCATGCGTTTTTTAGAATTCATATAATTGACTATTTTTTCCAACTTTTTTACTTTAATATTCCAGTCTTCCTGCCCAAAAAACACGCTAGTGGCACTTCCCTTCATAGAAAAGATAATAGTTAACTCATTTGATTCGTTCAGAATCACTTCTGAGAGCTTGTCCCTTAAGTCTGTGTGTAAATCCTTAATTACCTTGGTGATATTAAGCCTGATCTCTTCTGTTAAATTACCTACCGGTAGGGCCAAATAAGGAAGCTCCTTTTTAATCTTTTTTTCTTCCTTAAGCAAAACCAAGTAGGTGGGATCAAAAAGGCTGCCATTATCCACCAGGATGGCATCGTAGGAATCTATGGCATTTCTTTTATATATTTGCACCTTCATTAAAGGATTAGGGCATTCTAGGTTAAATTTGATTATTTTTTTAAGTGGATCATAATTTATCGTATAGTTGGATAAAAAATATTTATCCATTATCTTTTCTTCTTCAATATAGTCCTTTACGTCTTTTAAAGACCTCTTCCCTTCAAAAATTTTGACTAATTTTAAGGTCAGGCTACCAGCAGTTCTTGATGGGCAACTGCCAAAGGAGGTACGGTATTTAATTTCCCTTTCAGGGACCGTACTATTTGCAGAGGATATAAAAAACAAAATAAGAATTAATCTCAAAGTTCAACTTCCCTATTAAACTTTATGCCATATTGAAGCTCTAATTCCATTTTAACCATTTCAAGGACTTTTAAAACATCAAAATAGTCCGCTTCGCCCATATTTTCCAAAAAATTGCCATGTTTAGGGCTTATTCTTAGATCTTTTAAGGTAAAACCTTTTAATCCAACCAAATCAATAAATTTTCCCGCCGGGCCACTTTCAGGATTTTTAAACATACAACCAAAAGTCTTAGCATCCAGGGGTTGGGAATGATTTCTAAAAACGAGATAGTTTTTAATTTTTTCTGAAATTTCCTTACTTACGCCAAAGTGCCTAATTTCTACCTTAAAAATCACCTCACCATCTCTTAGAAAGTTATTTTTTCGATAAGCGAAGGAATTACTGCTTATTCTCTCTTCCCTCTGTCCTCCAGAAGTTGTTGCAATATGAACACACTTAACAAGTGCGCCAATTTCCCCTAAAGAGGTTCCGGCATTCATAAAAACCGCACCACCTAAGGTGGCAGGAATGCCGGTAAAAGACTCCCATCCCTTAAGTCCAAACCTAATGGCATGAGAAGTTAATATATTTAGGGGAAGGGAGGCGGGAAGAAGGTAATTGTCCCTTGGACTATCCAATAACTTCTTATCAAAGGGAAGCTCTAACTTTAAATAAACATAATCAGGCCTTGGGTGGAGGATTTGATTGGACCCAAGTCCCAGCACTCTATAAGCATAAGATCTTTCATGCAGTCTTTTTATCGTTTCTTTTAAGGCCTCTTCGGATCTTATGATGATGAGATCGCCAATTGCCTTAACTCGCATGGTAGAGCGATTGGTTAAGTCCTTATCGAGTTCAATGGAAATATCAGGTATATCTGCCAGTTCTGATAGATTCAAAAACCACCTACAATCTGACGTGCTTTTTTGCCAATAGAGCCAGCACCGAGAACTAAAATGGTAACCCTTTCGCTAGATTCAGGAATCAGGTGATCATTTAAATCATCTAGTCCTGTTAGCGAAGTTACAAGGCCTGGGTATGACTTATTGATTTCGCTGGCAAGATTAGTTGAGTTGATTCCTTTAATGGGGCCTTCTCCAGCGGGATAGACCGGGCATAGAACTATTTCATGGACCCCTTCAAAGCAGTGAATAAATTTATCCCAGAGGTCTTGAGTACGGCTAAATCGGTGGGGTTCAAAGATAACTTTTAATTTATCCTGGCCTCTGGTTTCAATTACGGTTTTTATGGTGGAAGAAATCGCTGTTGGGTGGTGAGCATAGTCATCAATAATCTCCACTCCAGGGCCTGTGTATAGAAGTTCAAACCTTCTGCCTACTCCTTTAAATTTGGCGATAGACCTAGCAATGACCTGGATATCAATATTTAAATTATGAGCAAGCGCGATGGCACCAAGGGAATTGATCACATTGTGCTCTCCGGGGATATTGATGGTAATCTTGGTGGCAAACTCTCCCTTATAATAGAGATCATACTGCGTTTTAAATTTATGGGAGATGATATTTTCCGCCCAAAAATCTGGTGTTTTTTCTCCCTCTTCTTTTAGGCCAAAAGTAAGGTAGGGTTTTTTCATTCTCCCTTTGAGCTTTTTTATCATCGGATCGTTTATATAGAGGGCGCAAATTCCGTAAAAAGGTATTTTGTTGGCAAACTCCACAAAACAGTCAAAAAGTTTTTCTTTAGAACCGTAGAAGTCTAAGTGGTCATTATCGATGTTAGTTATCACCGACATGATGGGGGATAAGAGCAAAAAGGATCCATCCGATTCATCGGCCTCGGCCACGAGAAAATCACCTTGTCCTACTTTGGCGTTGCCTTTTAAATTTTCTACGATCCCGCCAATTATGTAGGTGGGATCAAGGCCGGCCTCTTGTAAAATAGTGGCCAGAAAACTGGTGGTGGTGGTTTTCCCATGAGTTCCTGCCACAGCAAGTCCTATTTTGAGGCGCATAAGTTCGGCCAGCATTTCGGCCCGTTTCATGATGGGAAGGTTTAATTTCAAGGCGTGGGCCATTTCAGGATTGCTTGAGTTAATAGCGGAGCTGTAGACAATTAACGTGGCCCCTGCAATATTTTCTTTTTTATGACCTATAAAGATCTCAGCACCCAGTTTTTTAAGTCTTTCAGTGTTAGCAGATGGGTTGAGATCGGAGCCTGAGACAATATGTCCAAGAGAAATTAAGCATTCAGCGATCCCGCTCATGCCAATACCGCCGATCCCAATAAAGTGCAATTTCACTTTTTTTTGCCAAGGATACAAATTGTACTCCTAATTATTTTTTTCCTAATATAAAGAAGGTCTGGCCATCTTTTGTCAGTGATTCATTTACCGCAGAAAGGATCAGTCCGACACCAAAAAAATTGGAGACAAGGCTTGACCCACCGTAGCTAATAAAGGGTAAATTTAGGCCTTTGGTGGGAAGAAGTCCTAGCACGACTCCCATATTTAAAAGTGTTTGAAGCCCAATGGTAAAGATAACGGAAGAGACCACAATAAAGGCCCAACGATTTTTAAGTCTTATGCCTATTTTTAGTCCTAAATAGATAAAAGTTACAAAAAGGCCCACCGTCAGGAAAACCCCGATTAGCCCTAGCTCTTCGCCCATGACGCTGAATATAAAATCGTTATGGGCCTCGGGTAGGTAAAATAATTTTTCATTACTATTTCCCAGTCCCTGGCCAAAAATGCCTCCGTTAGCGAAGGCAAGAAAGGACTGAATAATCTGAAATCCTGAGGTTTTTGGATTTTTCCAAGGATCTAAATAGGTGAGAAGCCTTTCTATTCGATAAGCTTTTAAAAAAAGCAGGCCGGTTCCAACTACGATTCCAGAAATGAAAATGCCATAAAAATATTTTCGGGGAAATGAAGACAGGTAACAGACAAAACTAATCACTAAAAAACATACAAAGAAGGTTCCAAAGTCCGGTTGTTTGATCAAAAGCAGTAGGGGAGCGACCAGGGGAATACCATATTGTATTTTTTCAACTAGTTTGAATTTAGAAAAATTTTCAAAATAGGCCATGGAACTTAAGATCAGGGTATATTTTATTATCTCCCCTGGTTGTACCGTTAGGCCTAAAATATTAAGCCAGCGATTGGCCCCTTTTGCCTCAATCGCCAATCCTGGAACAAAGGTAAGTGCCAGGATGACAATCCAAAAAAGGTGAACATAGACACCGTATTTAACCCAAAAACTAAATTTGGATCTTGCCACAAGGCCGGCAAAGAGGACTCCCACCAAAATAAAAATTAATTGCTGGGAGAAAAAATGACTGGAGCTTCCGTAATTTTCTTTGGCATAGATATAACTTGAGGAATACACCATGATGGCGCCAACAGATAAAATTATGGCCAAGGTTAGTAAAAACCATTTTGCCAACTTGTCCATGTTGGTTACTTTTAGCGGCATAGGAAAATGATAACAGAAAACTAAAGTTGATAAACCAACTTTTTAAAGTAATTCCCTCTTTCGGCATAATCACGGAAAAAATCCGAGGCCGGATTACCTGGGGATAGAAGAATAACATCACCTGTCCTGGATTTTTGATAAGCAAAAAGTACTGACTCTTCAAAGGATCCTACAATATAAGTTTGGTTAAACTCACCAAGGGCCCGGTTAAGTCGCTCTTTGCACTCACCCACAAGGACAATAACACGAACATTTTTAACCATATCGTTTACGTATGAATCAAAGTCGATATCTTCATTTTCTTTTCCACCGGCGATCAGAATTACCGATCTTTTAAAAGAGTCCGCAGATTTAATCAGCTCTTCCATGGATTCGGCCTTGGAATCGTTGTAAAAACAGACACCATTTTTTTCCATCAGGAATTCCAGGCGGTGGGGAATGCCCGGGAATTTTTCAATACAAGTCTGAATGGATTTATCAGATACATTCATCGCCTTAAGGGCAGTAATGGCGGCCAGTAGGTTTTCCCTATTGTGTTGCCCTACGATCCGCATGGTGGTGACGATAAAATCTGAATGATAGTTGATATTGCAATTTATCCGACGATTGTGAAAATGAGTTCCTTGGATCTCATTCATCACTCCCATCTTGACGAAAGATCTTCTGGAGTACCAGTACTTCTTACAATTGGCATTTCTAAAAAAGGCATTGTTGGCCAGTTTATCGAAGTTAATCACCAAAATGTCATTAGGGGAGAGGGTTTTAATAATTGAAAGTTTAGTTTCAATATATTCACCCGCAGATTTAAAGTGATTTTTGGAATAATGTTCACCTATGTTAGTAAAAACTACTATTCGGGGATGAAAATTAGTCAGGCCTTTCATTTGAACCGCTGAAACTTCCACCACCACATAATCGATTTCATCGGTATTAGGGAGCATACAATATTCAATAAAAGGAGTTTCCGAGGTTCCACCGACAAAAACGTTTTTACCTTCTAGTTTTAGGGTAAAGCCGATCATATGGGCGACAGTCGTTCTCCCAAAGGAACCGCATACGGCGATAATTGGTTTTTTGCATAACTTATTGGCCAGTGCGAATTCGGAATAAACTTCTTTTCCTGCTCTTCTGGCCATTTCCAGTTGAGGTAGATCGGGGTTTACAGCGGGAGAATAGACAATTACGTCTGCTGCTAGAAAGTCTTCTTCCCGATGTTCACCAAAAACCATCGAAGGATTAGGATTGATCTTTTTTAGTTTTTTAATTGCTTTGTTGAGATCAAAAATAGGCTTAATATCCGTGACCTTGATCTCACATTCGAGCGTATTGAAAAAATTGATTAGGGTGAATCCAGTTCTTCCTATCCCGACAATTAGGACTTTTTTATTTTTAAATCGATCCATCCTTACTCCTTACCTTATCTTAAGCGTTGCTACGGATAGAATGGCCAAAAACACGCTAATGATCCAAAACCTGACTATAACTTTTGGTTCAGGCCATCCCTTTAATTCAAAGTGATGGTGAATCGGCGCCATTTTAAAAATTCTTTTCTTCCGTAGTTTGTACGAGCCCACTTGTAAGATGACTGAGATGGTTTCAATTACAAAAATCCCACCTATTAATAAAAACAGGATCTCACTCTTACAAAGGACTGCTATAATTCCTAGCACTCCTCCCAAAGACAGGGAACCCACGTCCCCCATAAAAATCTGGGCAGGGTAGGAATTGTACCATAAAAAGCCGACCCCTGCACCTATTATGGCCATGGCGAGCACCGCTAATTCACCAGCATTTTCCACATAGGGAATAAAAAGGTAGGCGGAGATCTCACTATGACCCGTCGCATATGCAATGACTGCCAAAGATGATGCACTGGTTAAGATAGGTCCAATCGCCAGACCGTCCAATCCGTCTGTTAGGTTTACGGCGTTACTCGAGCCCACAATGACAAAGGAACCTAATAAAAGATAGGTCCATCCCATATCCATCACCGGACCTTTTACAAATGGTACATAAAGATTGGTATCTATCACCTCAAATTCGACTAAATACCACATAGCGGCAAAAGCGGTTATAAACTGCCAAACTAGCTTGCCCTTAGCGGAAAACCCTTTGGAATTCTTTTTTAAAACCATAAGGTAATCATCTATCAGGCCTAAAATAAACAGGGAGGTCATAACAAATAGGGAAACGAGGACTGGCGGAGAGGTAAAGTTAGCGAAAAAAAGCATACTTATCCAAATACTGCCCAAGATAAAAACACCGCCCATGGTGGGAGTTCCTGCTTTTTTATAATGGGACTCGGGGCCATCTTCTCTGATCACTTGGCCAAATTGTCTGAGCTTCATGAAGGCGATAAATTTCTTACCCCATAAAATAGAGATGGCCGTGGCCAGTAAAAAGGCCATCAGCGAGCGGAAAGTTATGTAGCGAAAAATATTAAACGCTGCCAAGTTTTCGCTCAATGGATAAAGTAAATGATAGAACATAAATCTTTTAGGTTATATCGACTAATGACTCTAGTTGTAAAGAGCGGGACCCCTTTAAGAAGAAATATTTGAAGGACTTTAAAAGTTTAGGCCAATCTTTTTCTAGGCCTAGTTTATTTAAATAAATTTTGGAAGCATTTTTATACCCCTTCCCATAACTTCCCGAATACCTTCCAAGAAATGCAACGTTTATAGCGCTTAAATCTTTTAAATGGGATCCCATATTTTGATGAAAGAGCTCAGCATCTTTCCCCAGTTCGTTCATGTCACCAAGAATAAATAAACAATCTTTCAAAGAGATATTATTAGTTTCCGTAAATTTAACAAAGGCATTAAGGGATGCCTTCATGGAAACGGGATTGGCATTATAGGCATCGAGAAAGAATTTCTTCTCCCCTTTTTCAATCCAAGAAGAGCGATTCTTTAAAGGGGTAAAGTTACTGGCGGCAACGATAAATTTATCTCGCTCCTGAGGAAAGAGATAATAAGATAAAAGGAAGGCGAGGGCCAAATTTTCAAAGTTATGTCGTCCCAATAAATGCTTATTTAAAAGGGTCACTTTTCCCTCTGGCGTATCTAAATTAATCTGGTTATGAGCGATATTTTTTTCACCAAAACTAATCAGTCCCTTAAATGGATTAACTCTGCCAAGATAAGGATCATCACGATTTATTACAAAAAACCCTTTTCCTTTAACAAAATCTAAAAGCTCTCGTTTTTCAGCAAAAACATTTTCAACTGTCCTAAAAAATTCTAAATGGGCCGGGCCTATATTAGTTATAATCCCATTGTTGGGGCAAGCAAGTTCACAGAGAAATTTTATTTCGCCTGGATGATTGGTTCCCATTTCCACAATGGCAATGCTATGCTCATTTTCAAGTCCCAGCAGAGTAAACGGGACACCTAGATGATTATTAAAGTTGCCTGGAGTTTTGTGAACCTTTCCTGGGTGGGCGGCATTTAAAAGATGAGCGAGCATTTCTTTGGTAGTGGTTTTACCATTAGATCCCGTAATCCCAATCACAATCTTATCTTCTTTTTTCCAATCTAGCAGGTGAAGGTGAGCGAGTTCTTGGATATATTTTATGGTATCAGAAACCTCAATAAAGACGGTTTGAGGATAAATATCTCTTAAATTTTTAGCCCCGATTACTAGGGGACAACCTCTAGCAACAACTTCTTCTATAAAATTTGAACCATCAAAGTTATCACCTTTTAAGGCGATAAATGCCTGTCCCTTTTCATGTGTTCTACTATCCCACGAAAGATCAAGGGGCCCTTCACTTAGTTCTCCAAAAGATTTTAAAAAGCTTTGCGGTTTGGTGAAAAGTTTATTTGCTACCATTTTTAAAATCCTCCACCACTTTAAAATCACTAAACGGGTATTTCACCCCGGCGATTTCCTGATATTTCTCATGGCCTTTACCGGCAACAAGAAGAATTTCGCCTTCCTTTAAATCAGTTAGCGCTAAGTCCATCGCCTTTTTTCTTTCCACGATAACTTCTAGATTTAAACTTTTAATCCCCGCTTTAATATCAGTAATGATATCAAGCGGATTTTCTCCCCGGGGGTTATCTGAGGTCAAATATATTTTGCCCTTATCCACAAACTTAGCGGCAATTTCCCCCATTTTAGGTCTTTTGCCACGATCGCGATCTCCCCCGCAGCCAAATAAAAGGTTAATGGTAAGTCCCGGGAACTTATTTTTAAGATCGATTAAAATATTTTCCAGGGCATCGGGAGTATGAGCATAGTCTATAATCACAAAACTATCTCCCACTGCAACTACAGAGCTTCGTCCTTCGGGACCTTTGAGCTTATGTAAATCAAGGCCCTTTAAAGAACCCCACACTCGCTCATTCACCTCTAGGGAAACTTCAAGGTTTTCCTGGTTAAAGCCGCCCTTAAAACTGGGGGGGATATCATAGATTTTTCTCTCATCTAATCTTGTGGCCTTTTGAAGTTTAAAACCCGCTAAATTTTTCATTAGCTCTTTTTGGTCAGTAGGAATAATTAGCGGAGTTTTTATATAATCAAAAATTTTGGTTTTAGTTTTAAAATAATCATCCATGTTGTGATGATAGTCGAGATGATCTCTCGAAAAGCTGGTCCAGACCGCCGCGTCTAATTGCAGCTCAAATAAGCGTCTCTGACCGAGGCCATGGCTTGATACCTCTATAAAAAAAGCGTCATAGTCTTTTTGATATTTGCTTAGAATTTTTCGCAGGAGAATATAGTATGGGGTGGTCATGCCAAAATCTTCTAAAAGCTCCTCGCACGAATTAACTCCCAAGGTTCCAATACTAACCGCCTTATGTCCAAGGCCTGTGCTAATCTCCCTACAGAGATGGGCCACGGTAGTTTTGCCATTGGTTCCGGTAATACCAATTAATTTAAAAGATGCCCTCTCCAGCGGATAGAGTTTGTCCAAGAGAACTTTCTGAGCATGTAAAAAATGATCTTCTTTTATGACCATCAAGTTCTTTGGATTTTTAAGATTTCCTGGGACTCTATTTACTACTAGTAAAAAATCACCCTCAGTGTATCTACTTAAAAATTTGTCTTCCTTGCCCTCTTCTAGATAGTAAAAGATTATCTGCCCTTTTTTTGCTTGGCCCAGGTGAATGGAGAGATCATTAAAGATGAGCCTATCATCAAGGTTTTTGATTTCAAGGATGAAGGGTTCAATAAGCTTTGAGAGTTCTTTTTTATTCATACTTAGGCGGAGAATACATAAGCTCAACAGTTTGGTTATCCCCAATTTCGCTCTTTGGAGAGGGGGACTGGGAGATTACTACACCAATGCCTAAATGGACAAGTTTTAGTGCCTTTTTCTGCGCCAGGGTGGCGGAAGAGCGCTTATCCAAACCTAAGAAATTGGGAACCTCATTTTGTCCCAAGTTGCGGTCACCTGAATCAATCTTATCAAGGGAGGGCAGGGGGCCATCGCCACTTTTGCCTAAATCGGCCAGATTATTAAATTCCTTATTTTTATAGATTAAAAATTTTGCCACCTTTTTAAATACTGGGGCGGCAATGGTATTTCCAAAATAGTTTTTACCAATAGGGCCATCTACATAGACATAGATGACAAACCTTTTATCCACATTTACCGGATAGCCGATAAAACCTGGGATATAGCCTTCATACCCCCCCTCTTTTCCCGGTTTTTGAGCGGTGGAAGTTTTTCCAGCAATTTCAAAGAAGGGGATGCGTGCTTTTGAACCCGTTCCCTCATTAACCACATCAACCAGCATTTTAGTTATTTCCTGGGCGGTTTTTTTTGAGATAATACGAACTTTATTAGGACTATAATTCTCTTTTTTAATGATGGTAGGTTTAATGTAAAAACCCCCATTAGCAAGCGTTGCGTAGGCGGCCAGTATTTGAATACCTGTAGTTGCCACTCCTTGACCAAAGCTAATATTAGAAAGCTTTAAAGGGCCTAAATTTTCCTTGGCGGTAAAAATCCCTCGAGACTCTCCGGGTATTTCAATCCCGGTTTTTTCTCCAATATTAAAATTTTTAAGTGTCTCCCTCAGTCTTGGAAAAGTTAAATCAAAGGCAATCTTTGTGGTCCCGATGTTAGATGAGTATTTAATGATCTCACTCATGGAGAGCCATTCATAACCTTTGCCTTTTACCGCCTCGTTAATAACATGATCGCCAACTTCAAACGCTCCCTTTTCACAATAATAGTTGGTATCAGGTCTTGCCAGTTTGTGTTCAAGGGCGGAGGCCACAGTGAACGTTTTAAAAATGGAGCCCGGCTCAAAGGGATCGCTGACAAAAGCAAGTTTTCGATCCTCAGGTTTTGAATCTTTTATATTATTGGGATTAAAGGTTGGATAATTGGCCAGCGCTAAAACTTCCCCCGTCTGGACATCCATCACTCCAATACCACCCTTTAGTGCATTAAATTTAATGACTGCCTCTTTTAAGGCCTTTTCCGCCATGTCTTGCAGGTCTTTATCAATGGTTAGATATAAATCTTTGGCATCCTCTTTTAAAATTTCGGTTTCATATTTTATAGGCCTTCCCTTGGCATCTTTAATGTATTTAAAAACTTTGGCCTTCCCCTTTAAATATTCATCAAATTGATATTCCACTCCAGCAAGACCTGTATTATCAAGCCCTACAAAACCCAGCGTCTGACTGAGGAGTTCCTTGTTGGGATAAAATCTTTTAGGCACGGGTTCTAAGTAGATGCCTTTAATCTTTTTAACTTTTTTGACTTGAGTTTTTGTTAGAGAAATTTTTCTGGCAAGCCATGTGTATCTCTTTCGATTCTTAGTGACCATCCTTAGTTTTTTATAAGTAAGGGTGGGGACTATTTTGGCCAATCTTTTGTAAGAGCGCCTGGGACTTTTAATCTGCTTGGGAATGGAGAAAATACTCCAAGTCTGAATATTAATGGCCAGAGGGGAACCATTTCGGTCGTAAATATTTCCCCGGTTGGGATAAATTATTCTTTCACGAAATATCTGGTCCGCGGAATATTTCATCAAATTAGTGCGATTAAAAACTTGTAAATAAAATGCTTTGCCTAAAATTATTAAGAAGCAGGCAACAAAAAAGAAAAAGACAATAACGACTTTATTCTTTTCACGGTGAACCGGATTGGTTTTTCCCAGAGCGAAGTGGCCTTTTCTATTCATTACTTCTCTTTATCTGGAATAACGATAATTTGACCTTGAATCGGTTGTTTTAATTTATATCTTTTAGCAAGTTTTCTAAGGTTATTAACAGAAAGAAGTCCTGCTTTTTTGGCGCCTAATTCTTTTTGCTCAAGCCTTGCTCTTGAAATTTCTTTATTAACTTCGGTTATTTTATAATCGAGTTCGACAGATTTCATGCGAAAAAGAACAAACAAGACACTGATAACAGAGAACATTAAAAGAAGGGGAAATCCTTGGGAGCTGAAGATAAAGCCTTTTAGTTTCCTTCCAAATGTATTTTGGGGCATAACAAACCTTCCTGGTTTTTTTAAATCCTCTCTATCACTCTTAGTTTAGCACTTCTTGAGCGTGAATTGGCGGCAATCTCGTTTTTGCTAGGCGTTACCGGCTTCTTAGTGAGAATTCTAAAGGGACTATCTTTACCGCCAAGTTCTTTAAAAGCTCTTTTTACAATACGATCTTCTAGACTATGAAAAGAAATTACCACCAGTCTCCCGCCGGTTTTTAAAAGCTCTACTAGCTGAGGTAAAACCTCGGTTAAAACCCCAAGTTCCTCATTAACCGCGATTCTTAGTGCCTGAAAGCATCTGGTGGCGGGGTGAATTTTTCCAAATCTCATGTTTCTCGGATAGCAATGAAAAATTATATTTTCTAAATCCTTAGTGGAAGCAATTGGCCTCTCCTCTACGATCTTTTCCGCTATTCTTCTAGCAAACCTCTCCTCCCCGTAAGTTTTAAAGATCTCTTCGAGCTCATCGGCATCTCTGGTATTGCAAATATCTGCGGCGGTTTCAATTGTATCGTCCTCATAGTTCATTCTCATGTCGAGGGGAGCATCATATTTGAAGGAAAAACCTCTTTCGGGGATATCGAATTGGTGAGAGGAAACGCCCAGGTCCATTAAAATACCTTGGAACTCTATTTCTGGATCTTTTTCTTTTATCAGCTTTGGAAACTTAGAAAAATTAGAACTTAAAAGTTCAACTCTCTCTCCAAGTTGTTTCTCTGCGATTAACTTGGCGCCATTTTTGAGCGCATCGGGGTCTTGATCCACGCCAACTAACTTATAGCTTTCATCCAAATCCATGATAGCAAAACTATGGCCGCCGCCACCAAAGGTAAGATCGGCGAAGTAGGAATTAGACGGTGCATTTTCTGTTAGAAACTGGAGGCATTCATCTTTTAAAACTGAGAAGTGGACAAAAGACATAGCTACCTCAAAAGAACTTCCAAATACTTTTTCTGCTTATCGGTCCAATTCTCTCTAGGAGTCAAAACAGAGTATTTATTTTCACAGGTGTATTCCACAGGATTTTTCCCTAATTTTTTAATCACCTCAAGGATTAACTTTTGTGCCTTGAGGTTATTGGCCTTCATAAATTTTAACACTTCTTCCAGGGAATACATATGGGCCTTCCAACAATCATAATCTGTAACCATGCCAATAGTTGCATAGGCCATGCCCGCTTCCTTGGCGAGATATCCTTCAGGCAAATTAGTCATACCAATAATATCCGCCCCGATGGTTTTATAATAGAGTGATTCTGCTTTAGAGGAAAATTGCGGGCCTTCAATACAGAGATAATTTCCCCCATTGTGGTGAGGAATATCCAACTTTTCACAAAGCTCGCTGATAAGTCCGGTCAGTTCAAGATTTATGGTGGAGTCGGTGGGTACATGTCCAACCACTCCGTCACCAAAAAAGGATCTAGCTCTTAGTCCTTTGGTCCAATCCATAAACTGATGGGGAAGCACAAAGTGAGTTGGCGGGAATTCCTCTCTGAGAGATCCGCATGCCGATACTGAAATTAAAAACCTGACCCCCAAACTTTTAAGGGCAAAGATATTGGCCCGATAGTTTATCTCACTGGGTTTAAGCCTATGAGTTTTTCCGTGACGGGGCAAAAAGAAAAACCGGGTCCCATCCACTTCCGCTTCAGTAATAGGATCAGAAGGATCACCCCAGGGCGTGGTTACAATGTGTTCCTTAATCACCTGAGAAACATCATAAACTCCACTACCACCAATAATACCGATAAAATCTTTCATGGGCGCAAAACTACCTGAAAAAACATTGCTTTTGTGTAAACTACTCGAAGCTAAAGCTATCGAGCTTTTCCTTCCAATTTTCCCAGTCCAGCAGGGCCTAGTAAGGAGACAAAATATGCACTCACTAATAACTAAGAACGGAGGCAAATTGAGCAGGTTTACTACTACTGTCAGCGTATCCCAATCTCGTGGTCAGGTAACACCTACACTGGACTTGCGCCGGAAGCTCACCAGTTACAAGGGTTATACATATTTAAATAGAACAAGTAAAAACTCCATCC
Organism: Deltaproteobacteria bacterium; assembly: GCA_004356615.1. Classification (GTDB taxonomy): domain Bacteria; phylum Bdellovibrionota; class Bacteriovoracia; order Bacteriovoracales; family Bacteriovoracaceae; genus SMWT01. The sequence continues at coordinate 25,223 of SMWT01000096.1, forward strand.
CTCCCTGCGCTAAAGCACAGGGTTTCCTGGAGGGAATCCGATGAAAAAATTTCACTGGGGAGAGATACAGTTGACGGTAGGTGCCACTGGTTTGAAAATAGGTCCATGATAAAAGGTCTCTCTGACGCTATGCCTAATAGTTTAGTTAAATATCTGGCAAGGGCCACAAGGTCCAAGGTGTTTTTAAAAAATGCTTCGCTCACTTCTTTTAAAGAACTAAGCTTGGGAATGCAAAAATTTAAGGCAGATCCCAGTTCTAAAAATGCCTTAGTACTTGGTAAAATTTTTGCCACCTCCAGCACCTGGGTGAGCAGCTCCACCATTCGTTTCGGGCAGGCCTTATTAAATATTGGCGCCCCCATAAAATCTCCCCAGGAAAATATTAGAAAACTCGAGATTCTTGCTAAAATTGCTCGAGGAGAAGAAGTAGAAAACTCCAACGAGGAAATTTTTAAATCTATCTACCGTGATCGGCTTCATCATTATTTAAACCCACTAACTCCACCTCTGCTTAGCTTCCCAAAAACAGAAATAACCGTGGTGCTAGTCGATGGGGTCCTGAATGAAATTTTTTCCACCTCCATGTTTGAGCGGGGACTGAAGAATTTAAACCGTCTGTATGGGTTAAAATATTTCATCCCCAAGGTGAGGGGAACCAAAGGTTCTACCTATAATTCCCGCTTTTTAACTCTCCAGCTTAAAAGGTACCTAAAAAACCACCCCGAAGAGAAGCTCTGGCTCTTGGCCTATTCCAAAGGGGGAGTGGACTGCCTGCACTTTTTAAAAAATAATAGAGAACTGGCCAACGAAAATATACTGGGGATTTCCACCATTGCCTGTCCTATTTTAGGTTCCAATAAGTTCAATGGAAATTTTTTAAAATTTGTTAACTACATGGCCGAACACCCACAGTTTGATAAACTCGATAATTTTCTGTTTAGGGATTTTCAGAAATTTTTGAATCCTCTGCACCAAACTCCATGGTTTTGGCGCAATCATAGAAAACTTCCCAAAAATTTATTTTATACTTCCCTGGCACTAAGGGCCGATTGGTATGAGAGCCATGCCTGGATGATGCTCACTAAAATGATTTTTAGAAGTAAAAGCATTAATGATGGGATAGTAGATGTTGATAAGGCCCACTTTCCAAAAGAGTTTAAGGCCGACATTCTAGGAACCGTTAGGGGACATCATTTAATCGGGACCAGATCGAGTTATTTCTCTCAAGAGGCCTTAATCGAGTCCCTTTTAATTTATCTTGATTACAAGACATTAATTTAATTCTATTTTTTCCTGACAGGCCACACAGCGAAGGGCCGTGGGATTTAGCTCTAGCCGGCGAATAGCGATAGGCCCATCACATTCTTCGCACTCACCATATTCACCCTCAGTAATTTTATCAAGAGCACGGTTGAGTTCTTTGTCTTTTTCCACATATCTAGCACGAAACAAGGTCTCAAGCTTTCCGCTTAAATTGGAGTTGGCCAAATCCACCATATCGCCCATCTTTTCCCCACTTATTTCCTGAGAAAAATTTTTCTGAAAATTTAGGTTTTCTTGCTTGCTTGATAATAGTTTTTCTTTAAGTGAATTAATTTGATCAGAGGTAATTTCCATTTTCTTCCCTTTTAGTCAGTCCCCCTCTTAAATTCATGAGGACCATTTTGCTGACCGCTTTTAAAGAATCAAAAACGCCTTTTCCACTCATGGCCGTGGCCGAAAAGCTTGGAAAATTCCATTTGTTCAACTCTTTTTGCATTTCCTCTTCAGGGGTCGTATTGGGAAGATCTCTTTTATTCCATTGCATAACAATAGGCAGCTTATCTATATCGTATCCTTGTTCTCTTAGGTTTTTTTTCAAACCTTCTAAGCTCTCGATATTCGCTTCCATTTTTTCCACTTGCGAATCAGCTACAAAGATAATCCCATCAACTCCTCGAAGGATTAACTTTCTACTAGCTTCATAGAATACTTGTCCAGGAACGGTGTATAAGTGAAAGCGCGTCTTGAATCCTCTTATGTTGCCAAGGTCTAGTGGCAAAAAATCAAAAAACAATGTGCGTTCATTTTCTGTGTTAAGCGAAATGATCTGTCCTTTGTTTTCGCCACTGGTTTTTTGGTACACATATTGAATGTTGGTGGTTTTACCGCCCAGTCCCGGGCCATAGTATACAATTTTGCAGTTAATTTCTTTAGTGTGGTAATTTACAAATGACATGGTTACGCTTCCTTAAAAGAAAATAGCTGGTCCACTTCGTTATCGGTAATATCATTAAAGAGAAAGTCTTCTCTGCCCTTTTTCATGCTGGGTTTAACACCCTTTACGTATGTGTTAAGTTTTTCTAGGATTTGCCGCATCCGTAATTTCATTAAACCGGGATTCACTTCATCAAAAAAGATGCCACCAAAGATAAAGCTCATATCACCAACGCTAAAAGGCAAGATATAAACTCCGCGATCTGATTTATCAAAACTAAAGCGAAAATAGCGGTCATCTTCTTCCTGCGGAAGAAAAGAGGCCAGAGCTTTTGCCGCCTGCCATGAACCACCCATCAGCGCACCGATTGCGTTATTATCTATTTCTTTTGCTAGATCACTTTTGACATACATGGGAATGCCATCATCTCTAAAAACAAAAAAACTACAATTGTTAAAAGAAGACAATTCATCTTTAAAGAAAATATTAAAATGATCTTCCCAGTTCAAAAGAAACCTCGCTTTTAAGTGAAGTACTCTCGGCATTAAAATACCGAACATCTTACGATGCGAGAGATTCCTGCTTCATCGAGCCAGCTTGAATCTTCCTTATGGAAAATACAGAGGCCATTCTCTTCACAGGCGTTAATTCGGGCGCTTCCCGCCCTATTTGTTCAATATTTTTTGCCGCGTTTATGTCTCGATCATGCTCGCAGTAACATTCCGGACAAGTCCACTCTCGATCAGATAGCTTGAGGTCTTCATTTTTATAACCACAACTCGAACATAGTTTGCTCGTCGCTTCCCACATTCCAACTTGGACTACAACCGATCCTCTCCAATGAGATTTGTACTTGAGTTGTCTCAAAAACTCACCCCAACCGCTGTCGGCGATGGATTTCGACAAATTCCTATTTTTCATCATTCCCTTCACGTTGAGCGTTTCAAGATAGATAACTTGGTTTTCATTAACCAGCCTTGAGCTCTCCTCGTGAAGAAAGTCTTTTCTTTGATTTGATATCTTATCGTGCAATTTTGCGACTATAAGCCGCTGTTTACTCCTATTGTTTGAGCCTTTTTGCTTCCGAGAAAGTCTTTGCTGGGACTTTTTTAACTTTCTCT
>SMWT01000097.1 GCA_004356615.1 Deltaproteobacteria bacterium
CTTCAAAATTGAAGTCAATTCGAAAGAAAAATCCAATTAAACAATTGGAGAAATTAGGACCTTGGCTTAAAAAAATGATTTTCAAACCTGAGAGATTTAAATCATTTTTGCAATTTGTAGGTGGAGATAAGGTTAGTGCTGCGTTTTTATTTGAGGGAGCAACGATCAACCGTGATGGTTACATCAAATTAAATGCAGAGTCTTTAAAGTTATAGATTCAGGCCCCCAGGTTCTCTGGGGGCATTTTTTTATCCAAAAAGAGTTATTAGATTAGTTGGGCGTGGGGGAGATTAATCTCATTAAGGGCCATTTTTCTTGATTCAGGAGCGGGAAGTGAGGCCTTGTGAAGACCGTAAATGCCAAAGCAATACTTAGAAAACTTTGTTGGTTCTCCCAATATTTCCATAATATCAGAAATTTCATTCAGGCCCTTTTTACCAACATATTTAATTTCCACAATATATTGGTCATGATTAAAATGTTCCTTATAAGGAAGCTTAAGAGGGAATTGATCGATCAAAGGCATGTATTCGAGTTCATCATCGATGGTTATTCTAACAGTATTAGAACCCTTTATTTTGTAGGCGTATCTTACATAGTTAGATTTTAAAACAGGCCGAAAATCTTGGTTTAAAACAAGATGAGTAATATATTTAATAGTGTTTAAAGCTTTAGTTTTGCCATCATTAATTTCTAAAAACTGATCTAGTGGGTAGTACCCACTCACAACGAATTTATCCAACCAGTCTCTTTTAAAGGCCACTCTTTTTTTAAGGGTTTCCCCTTCATCTTTTGTCTTAATTTCAAGAAAGACCCGATCTTCTTTAATATCATTTTGTGAGTAAGAGCGAACCCTCATCTTAAACCTGCCACCAGTTTTTTTGATGGAGTCATGGTAAGAGGCCAAGCTAGGGGCATCAAAGTAGATGTTTTCAATTGAGGTAAACTTAGTATTTTTCGCTAAATGATCAGTTAGAAACTTAGTCTTTTTGGCCTGAATAAGCCGCTTCAGACTCTGAATCTGATCATAGTTAACTAAAAACTTTTTCTCTTTCCGTTTTGAGAATGTAGGTGATTCTTTCACTAAATCTCCTTTGTAATAAATTGTACCTTTTTTTACTCAAAAATAAAGAGAAATAACCGATAATTTTAATATGGTAATTTAGGTCAATACGGTTTTGATACAAACACTTACTAACTTTTTCTACCTAGAAATAACGCCAAAGTAAAAGTCATTGTAATTAATCTTTTTCCGATAAGTCCCTAAGGCCCTTAGTCGGAATTTCAATGAGAAATTTTAAATTTATAGAATATTTTAAGCAAAAATTTGAGAGCAATGCTTCAAAAGCTATTCTAATTTCTCTTATCCTTCATTTAATCTTTCTATTTGTTCACATAGATAAAAAAAGGGACGAAATCGTTCGGAACACCTCAAAAACAAAACGCATCAAGTTGGTATTAAGAGATAAAAAAGGGACAAGACTTAAAAAGGGATACCGCAGAAAAACCAAAAAGATAAAGAAAAAACAGGTAGTTCAAAATGAATTAAGAGGAAAAAAAGAACGCACCGATACTCGCTTTCTAGGAGAAAAAGATCAGTCTTTTGATAAGCAAAGTGTCGCGAGAAAGGTGGGGATTTTTAAGGAGGCCGGAAAGGGTATAAAAGACGGTTCCATTCAGGCCGGAGGCCAAAAGAAAAAGGTTATAACTAAAAAAAAATCGAGAAAGGTTAAAAAGAAGAAGATCTCTCTGTCTGATCTTAAAATGGCCGCGATAAATCCTACTGACTTTCATAAATTTAAAAATGGTGTGGCGGAAGCGAAGGGACTAAAAAATGGCGCCCGTGATAAGACCGGCATGGCCAAAACTAATGACTATATAGATGATGTCCCGCTAGGAGATGTGACAAACCTAAATACCATTGAATTTAAATACTATGGCTTTTATAACCGCATCAGAAAAAAGCTGGAGCAGCATTGGGGCAATAGTTTGCGGGAAAAGGCCAAATATCTATATAGGCGGGGAAGAACCATCTCTAATGAAGTTAAAATAACCTCCCTTCAGGTGACCCTGGATTCAAAGGGCAATATTGTTCGTGTCCATTTAAAAAGTACCAGCGGTATCAAAGAGCTTGATGATGCCGCCAAGGAATCCTTTAACCGTGCGGGGCCGTTTCCCAACCCCCCCAAAGGGATGATGAAAAATGGTGAGGCCACAATAGAATGGGGCTTTGTCGTTAAGGGTTAGTGTGAATAGTCTTTGAGTTTTTCTTTTACGATGCCAATTCCTTCCATGATTAAATAATCCTTCCAAGAATCATCTAGGTCACGGACGAGCTCAACAATCTGCAGGGCCGCCTGGTCCCGTGATATGTTTTCCATTTCTGAGAGTTGGGATATGGCAAATCCGAGGGCCCTCATTGCTGGTTTTTGGCAGGTATCATAGAGCCGCTTTTCAAAAGTAGTATCTATGACATTTTCTTTGCTTTTAATGATGGCAGTATTTAAAAGTCTTGCCTCTTCTTGGTTTTCTCCAATCATTTATTTTCCACCCTTGAGTCTTTGAAGTATCAAACCTTTTAATCTTTTCGTAAAGAAAATTTTTATTAATTATTTTCTAAATGAGTTTTGTATTGTTCAGGGGACAATAAGTTAGTTAATTCGTTATTATTTGAAACTTTTAACTTGATCATCCAGGAGTCGTATGGGCCGGAGTTTAAGAGCTCAGGAGCACCTGTGAGCTCTTCATTGATCTCAACAACTACACCTGATAGGGGGGAATACAAATCACTTACAGACTTAATGGATTCAACAACACCAAAAGCATCATTTAAATTTAGCTCTCTACCAACTTCGGGTAGCTCAACAAAAACGATATCGCCAAGGGAGCCCTGAGCGAAATCAGTTATTCCGATGGTTACAATATTGCCATCCATTTTGGTCCATTCATGCTCAACAGTATATTTTAAATCTTGTGGGATATTAGACATTACTTATGTCCTCCGGTGATAAAAGGTTTGGTATGATAATTTGCTTTATAATTTTTATTTCGAATCTCAATAAATAATTCTTTATCAGCAGGAAACTTTGCTTTTTCCACTAACGCCAGGGCAATACCCTTTCCCGTGGTAACAGACATGGTTCCCGAGGTAACTTTACCGATAGGGTTTTCATTACCGTCAAGTACCGGATAGCTCTCTCGGGGAATTCCCCTATCAAGGGAGAGTTTAATCAGCCGATATTTAGGTGAGTAAACAGACAAGCTCTCTTTTCCTAGAAAATCTTTCTTATCCATTTTAACAGTCCACTTAAGTCCTGAATCTAGAGGGGTGAGCTCATCGTTTAGCTCATGCCCATAAAGGGGATAACAAACTTCCAGCCGAAGCACATCTCTGGACGCCAATCCACAAGGAGTTACACCAAGGCCTAGTAATTCATCCCAAATGAGGGTCGCTACCTTTGCTGAGCTAAAGATTTCAAAGCCATCTTCACCGGTGTAACCAGTCCTGGCCAGAATAATTCGCTCGTTCATAAAGTTGATTTCAAGAGCTGAGTAGTATGGAAGGTTGGGATTTTTTAGGATCCCCATTTTGCTTAAAAGTTTTTCCGATTCAGGCCCTTGCAGCGCTAGCAGAGAATAATAATCGGATCGATCGTTTAGTGTTATATCAAAATGATCTGTTTGAGATGAGATCCACTTCCAATCTTTCTCAATATTTGAGGCATTAACACAAATAAGAATTCTATCGTGATGTATTTTATAAGCGATCAAGTCATCAATAACGGTACCATCTTCTCTACATAGGGGAGAGTAGATCGCCTTATGCATAGGAGCATTTAAAAAATCATTGGTGATTAAAAAATCCACAAATTTGATGGCATCATTTCCTTCGACAATAAATTCGCCCATATGACTAACATCAAATACTCCCGCTTTATTTCTAACCGCCAGGGCCTCTTCTTTAACTGATGTATATTGTATCGGCATGGCAAAGCCGGCGAAGTCCATCATCTTGGCATTTAGATCTACATGTTTTTGGTATAGGGAGGTTTTTTTCATAAACTCATCTCGGTTGCTTGTAATAAATTTTGCGCCAGTGAAAGAATGGTCATAGGCCCTACTCCTCCAGGTACGGGAGAGATAGCACTACATAGATCTTTGACATCATCATAGTTTACATCACCACAGAGTTTACCCGCATCGTCGTGATTGATTCCCACATCCACAATGACTGGTTTTTTATCACCTAAAAAAGAGCGGTCTAAAAATTTAGCACGTCCGATGGCCGAGATGATGATGTCAGCATTTCCCGTAATCGCTTTAATATTTTGGGTCTTAGAGTGGCAGACGGTAACGGTGGCGTTGTGATTTAATAAAAGAAGCGCCATAGGCCTGCCCACAATTTCTGATCTTCCGAGAATCACCACATTTTTCCCGTCTAAACCTATATTATAATGATGTAAAAGCGTGATGATTCCTTTCGGAGTACAGGGAAGAAGTGCCTTATCTCCCCGGTCGCCTTTAAAAAGCTCATAAATATTTTTCTGATTGAACCCGTCTACATCTTTATGGCCTGGAATTAAATCACCCACATCAATATGGGATAAATGCTTAGGTAGAGGTAACTGGACAAAAAGGCCATGAACGCTGTCATCGCCCACGACATTTCCCACCTCTGCTAAAAACTCTGCCTCATTAATAGAGCTTGGTAAGTGAATGATTTCACAGCTAGCTCCGAAGTTTTCAATGAACTTTTTCTTGCTCCTGGTATAGATCAAGGAGGCCTTCATATCCCCTACGAGGATAACTTTTAAGGTAGGGGTGACGCCTCTTTTTTGCATAGCGTCTGTTCTTGCCTTTAAAATCTCAATTTCTTTGGACCGCACAGGCCCCGCCATTAGATCCATGGACTACTCTCAAAAAGGGGGTTGATTCACAGGGGGAATATAGGCTATTGAGTCTAAATTGAATACTATTTTTTCCCTCTAGGAGACCTACATGTCCTTTTATATTGGTTTAGCAATGCAGTTAATGGGATTCGCCATTGTGGGGCTCTGCCTTTTTTCCGGCATGAAAAATGGGGACTATGGAAAGCTAGAGCTATTCCAACTGCTCTTTGGCTCCTTTATCTTTTATGCCGGTGGTTATTTCAAAGGACGAACTCAAGGTTAAGATCTTTGAATGAAAAAGATCTTGGGTATTGATCCCGGTTCGAGAAAAGCAGGCTATGCGCTAATCTCCTACGACGAAAAAAAAATTAAGCTCTTAGACTCTGGCGTCTTAATCTACGATCACAAGGTTGAATTCATCGACCGACTGGGCCTCATCTATCAAAACTTCAAAGATCTCGCGTTAAAACATGAACCTCAAGAAGTAGCATTAGAATCCTTAGTCTACGTTAAAAATATCAGCTCTCTCGCTAAACTTGCTCAGGCACGAGGCGCCATGATTGCTGCCTTTCCCCCAGGAAATCTTTATGAGTATTCACCCACTAAGGTCAAAGCATGCCTTACAAGTTATGGGCATGCGGGGAAAATTTCGGTTCAAAAATCTCTCACTATGATGTTTGGCCCTATCGATTTTAAAAGTGATGATGAGAGTGATGCCTTGGCAATCGCCGTCTGCCATGTCTTTAATAGACACTATGATCGCACAACTCATAGGTGAAATAACTTTTAGTGACGGTGTAGAACTCATTCTGCTCACAGGCTCCGGAGTAGGACATCAAGTTTTCTTCAATGAAATTCTTCCCGAAGGGACTGAAGTAAATCTCTTTATTTCTCATATCATCAGAGAAAATGGCGAGCAGCTCTTCGGTTTTAAATCTCTGCGGGGAAAAAAACTTTTTGAACTGTTAAACTCGGTAAAAGGAGTAGGCCCCAAATCCTCCTATTCCATCATCACCACTCTTGGGGTCGAATCTATTTTTCACGCCATCGTTTTTGAAAATAAAAAACTTCTCACCAAAGCACCGGGAGTGGGTACAAAAGCGGCCTCACAAATTCTACTCGATCTAAAAGAAAAAATTGGCAAGATTAAGATGTATTCGGATCACACCTCTAATGAAGCAGCTCCTAAAGTTAAAGATTACGCTATTCTTGAAGAGACTATTATGGCCTGTAAAGAGCTTGGCTTTAAAGAAAATAGCATTATTCCCCTCGCTCAAAAGTTTTTTAAAGAGAGTAATATCCTCCGTTCCGAGCAGCTTATTCACTTAGTATTAAAGGCCCTGTAATGGAAAAAGAATTTGTATTCTCACCTTCGGTTCATGAGGGAGAGTCTTCACAAGATAAACTCCTTCGGCCTAAAGATTTTACGGAATTCATAGGACAGCAAAGAATTGTAGATAACGTAGATATAATGATCAAATCTGCAAAACTCAGAGATCACTCCATGGACCACGCTCTTTTATCAGGGCCTCCAGGTCTGGGAAAAACATCCTTGGCCATGATCATAGCCCGGGCCATGGGATCAGAAGTTCATGTTCTCTCAGGCCCGGCCCTTGAAAAGAAGGGAGATCTCGCGGCGATATTAACAAACCTAAATTCTAAGGATGTTCTTTTTATCGATGAAATCCACCGCATACCCATCGCAGTTGAAGAAATCCTCTATTCTGCGATGGAGGACTACAAACTAGATATTCTTATAGGCCAAGGGCCTACGGCGAGAAACATTGAGATAAAATTAAATCCCTTCACCCTACTTGGGGCGACCACGAGGCCGGGACTACTATCCAACCCTCTTCGCGATAGGTTCATGGCCGATCTTCATTTTGATTTTTACGCCAAAGAAGATATTGCCCAGATCATAAGCAATAATTCCCATAAGCTGGATATAAGTTTAAAGGATGATGCGACTTTAAAACTTGCTATGTGTTCTCGTGGAACCCCTCGAATTGCTAATAGGATTCTTCGAAGAGTTAGAGATGTAACTATAGTATCTGGTAAAACCGAGGTCTCAGAACACGAAATACAAGAAACTCTAAAGCTGATGGAGATTGATATCCACGGACTCAATCGCATGGACCGCAAAATCCTCACAGTTATAAAAGAATACTATAATGGAGGACCGGTGGGAATCGAAGCGCTGATTTCAACTCTGGGAGAAGAGAAGGGAACGATTGAAGATGTCCACGAACCCTATCTCTTAAAAGAGGGATACCTGCTTAGAACTTTAAGAGGCCGAGAAATTTCAGATAAGACCTGGAAAATTCTCGGTGGAAGAAAAAATCAACTCGATTTTTAACGACCAGTCATTGGCGCTCTACATGCCTTAATGGGCCCGATTCTTAAATCAAAACAGCGCGGGCCTGTAAATCCAGAGGCCCTACCACAGGACTTATATTGGACAAAGGCCGTTGTTCTACACCCATTGGCCGATTTAACTTCATAAACATTATAGCCTGAATAAACACCTTCACTTTGCGCCGATTGCTTAACACTTGTGATTCTGGAACCAAGAAGTTTTTTTGCCTCTCGACTTTTTTTAATGGCACTTATCTCTCTATCTTGTTGCGCCCCTGGTGGTAGGGCACTTAAGGCAGCAAAAGAAAAACCTATAATAAATAGGGTTATAAACTTTTTCATCTTCTTCTCCTTTTTTTAAATTATATCATGTGCTTAGAATTTTCCCTAAGAGATAGGCCTTTATCTTTGAA
>SMWT01000098.1 GCA_004356615.1 Deltaproteobacteria bacterium
GGGATAGGTCTTACCATCCCTAAGCTCGCCAGCTCCAAATTCATCTAAAAGAGGGGCCCTTTCGGCCAGGGTGGTGCCACACCATTCACCAACTGTATCTTGGAGTTCTTGTAAGAATTGTACTACTTCTTCTTTTGATTCAAATCCTTCTTCAGTGGGATATTCAGGATAATAAAGGGGTAGAATCTTGTCCCAGTCAATTGCGTTTTTAAAGAGCCATTTCCACTCTTTCTCATCTGAATAAAAATTCACAGGTAACCTCTCGATATATTGCGTGGCGTATTTTTAGTCTTGCGACTTTATCAGAAATATTAAATAAAGAGTAGAATTATTGCGTTAATTTGAAGCTATTTCGTCTTGATCAATTGTGTCCCAGCCCTTCACTGGTTTTTCATCCAACTTCTCAACTTGGTAGTTTAAAACGGCCTTATTTAAGGCCTTTATGCTGAGTCCCTCCACCTCTCGCTTTTCCTCTAAGTGAACTATACCAGCTTGGGCCAGCTCTTTTTTGATTTCTTCCAGTCGTTTTTGGCCGCCAAGATCATCAAACCCCTCGATCTCCTGCCCGTAAGCACTATCGTTTAATTCTCGAAAAATAGATTGAACGTTGCGTACTTTTCCCTTATCTCCAGGCCTTCCTGAAACCGTGAGGTATCCTGAGATGATATTATTGTAGTGAACAAGCTGGATGAATTCTTCTCCACGACCTGATAACTCTTCAGCTATTTTTTTTATTTTGCTTTTAATCTTTTCATCATCATCTGTTTTTGCCAGAGTTTTGGCGCGAATCTCTTCCCAGAGCTGAGTTATAAGAAGTTCTTTTTCTGCCCGAAAACGCTCAATCACTTCCGTTTTGAGTTCTTCTGCAAATTTTTCCAACTCTTGTATCCGCTTGTCTTCATAACCCTGTTCTTGCAGGAACTTTTTTAATTTATCGGGTTTCATCTTTTCGATCTTTTCCATCATGGCCTCAAGCTTTAGCGCATATTCGGCCGCTAACTTGTATTGCTCATCCACCTCTTCGTTTAAAAATTCGCGGCAGGCCTGCATATTGGAGTTTTTAAGACAATCCTCAGTAATCCTTTTCAGAATTTTTTTATCCTCTTCTAAAAAGCCTGATTTTGCCAATTCACCCGAAGTCATGCTGGTTAACTCGTCATAGGTTTTTCCCGTGGATTTAAAATCGTCCTTTCCTATCAGATTTTTAAACCAGTTGACGGGATCCTTCCTTCCTTTGCTGGGATCGCCATCTACATAGTTGATGAGTCTTTGAATTTCAGTGATTTTTAAAATGGTTTGTCTGGCAATTTTTAAATAACCCACAACTGAACAGGCCCTTATTCTACTATAGTTATAGTCGGCCTCCTCTACGTTATATTTTTCATCTAAAGTCAAAGTGGAGGAGTAGTTAATCACAAGCTTTGCTTTTTTATGTTTGTAAATGGTTCGGTGACAGATGTTTTGAATGGCCTGCATGCAGACCTCCCAATCTTTGTAACCGGCACTGACGGCATCGGCCCCTTCACCTTCTATTTTTTTAAGCTGTTTAATGCTTTTTTTGCGCACACTCATGCGCTTGGCCTTATCCTGGGACAAAATGAAGGCCTTTGATCTTTCTGCTTCGATACAATAAGAAGATAAGGATTCAATCAGATTTTTTGAAACCTGGGATTTATAGATTTCGTAAAAGGCGGAATGGGAAACGTAGAGTTTTTTTTCAGCATCATGTTTTCCATATAAACTTTCATTTAATTTTTTAAAATAAAACTCACCCAGTTTTTTAATGGCAGGATCCATTTTTTTTTGTGTGCGAATAAGCTCTAGTGCTTCATATTCAGGACTGCTCTCATCATCTCGTGCCTTGGCCTCTAGGGCCTGGATCATCTTCTCTCTAACGGCGGGGGTAATAGGTCCTAGTTTTCCATCTTCGGTTCCTTTAATTAAGCAGTCGGGTAGGGAGATGGTATCATCTTTTTCAATTGCTCTTAGACACTGGTCTTTTCTCTGCCTCAGCTCAGGAATATCTATAAAAAGGTCAAGGCCTTCTTTAACTAGCTTTCTCTGACCTAGAGCAAGGGGAGCTTGCGCCATCAACAAGAATGTCGATAAAAACAGAAATTTCATAATTAATTGTTCGGAATATTTAGGGTTTAATTCAAGTGAACATTGGTTCTACCGATTTCTCGGCCACCCTCTAAAAGAATTTTCTTTAGTTTGTCCTGAATCAAGAGGTTTGCTTTGGAAAATAAATTATCTTGGCCCCTCTCGACAAGCTCACTTAATTCATCATCTGAGAGATCTTGATAGGTGAAAAGAAGGTTATTAACCACTTTATCGTCAAGACCATCTCTAATTTGTTCAGCTAGCGTGGCCGTTAGCTCAGTTATTTGATCTAGATTCATTCTCTGGTCTTTTGGCATGGAGGAATTTGAACCCTCTAAAATCCCTCTGACAATGGCCGAGTTAAGCTCCACCACCGAGTCCGTTCCCCCTGCAACAAGATCAAATTCTTTTATTAGGGCAAGCCTCTCCTCAGTAGGGTTTGCCTGAAATTCTTCAAAGGCCTGTACGCCTTCGGGACTATTGGCATATTCCTCTAAACTCCATACTTTGGTAAGAAAGGGATCCTCCGTTCTCTCCTGTAAATCTTTTAATTCTTTAAGAGATAGGTTTTTTGCGAGATGCTCAGTAATTCTTTTAACGATTTTGGTACCGTCGAAGTGTTTTTTTAAGACCTTCTCTAATCTGCCGTACTGTTCAGGAGAAAGATATTCTTGCGCCTCTCTTAGGCGGTCATCAATTATATAATCAATACTTTTTAAACTATTGCTGGTGGAAGTGGTCTCTAAAATTTCCCCAACAATTTCTTTTTTATCAGAGTCTTTAGTGACTTTTCTCACCTTTTTTCTTGTTAAAACTTTTTTAGGTGGGGGAGTCTTAACCTTTTTAACTGCTGATTTTTGCAAGGCAACTTGATCAATGAAAATATCAGTATCAATTTCTGGTAAGGAAAAGAAGTAAAAACTGAGGGCCATAAGACCGACAACTGCTATTAGCTTTTTCATTCGCTTTTTCCCTTTTTAAAACTGCTGGGGAGCACATCAATGCCCAATTTCTTACCCAAATAAATGATCAGGGGAAAGGTCACCGGTGCAGCTGGTAGAACTAGAAATATTCCAAGGCCGGCGGTTTTAAGGACGTCTCCAAATTGCTTATTGGCAAAATCAATATCTTCTTTTGAGGTTTTGCCCGCAGGAAATTTTATGTAGATCTCCAGCATTCTCTTGGTCTCTCTAGACTCTTGGGCAAGAATCTCGTGAAGCTTTATTAATTTGGATTTTAGGGTCTCAAACATGCCCATACTATATAGAATACAAAGCAATGACTGATAGCACTAAAGCTCTGTTTACCCACTTTTTTTGAAGTATTTAAGGCCATAAGCAGGGGATTCCTTCAATTTACGCCGTCTCTTGTTATATTCCTCGGTGGTTTTAACAGAACTGTGTCCCACATCCTGGGATACGGTTAACAAATCCGCACCGCTCTCTAATGATGATCCTATATAGGTAGCGCGGGCGGAGTGGGGGGATATCCGCTCGCTTATCCCTGCTTTTTTACAGTGACTGGAGACAATATAATCAATCGATTTGGGGGCCAAAGGCCTTGCCAAATTTCCTGGATCGTTGGGGTTTTTGGTGGGTTGGAAGAGCCACTCATCATCTTCCAGCTTTCTGCCAATACTATCCATCCAACTTAAATAATGTTCAAGCACCAAGATACATTCCGGATGGAGAACTTTTTGCAAAAATTTTCCACCCTTGGCCATAATTTCTAAAACTTTATGGCCATTGATTTCCCGGTAGTCTTTAAGCTTTAAATTTATCAGTTCAGATTTTCTCATTCCGGTTGAGAAAAGTGTGTATAAGATGGCCCGATGAAGCCTGCTGGATTTAGAGGAGGCGTCTACTGAGCCCAGGATGTCTGACACCTGCTCATCGCTAAGGTCAAGGGTAGGGGAGAGAGGCACTTGTTTAGGTCTTTTTACGCTGGTAACAGGATTACCTTCCATAAATCCCTTTTCTACTAGAAAATCAAAATAACTCGAAAGCGAGGAGAGTTTTCGATTGATGGTTTTAGGCGCTAGCTCTTTTTCGTTTAGATAGTTTCTATAGGCCACAATGTGAACCCTTTCAATTGGTGCCTTATAATTTTGATTGAAAAAATTTATGAATTGGCGGATGTCACTGCGATAACTTTTGCGGGTATGCTCAGATTCAAAATTGTTAAAAAACTCATAGTCTAACTTGGCCGCTTCTTCTTCATTTACAAGTAGTGAACTATTAAACTTTATTAATTTATTTCCCATAATTACCCATCGGGAAACTATCAAACTCCTTTAATAAAAATTATTTAGAAATATCCTATGTGGTATAACTTCCATTATACCACATAGGATATTAACCGAGATATCTGATTGTATATACGTCTTTTTTCTACAAATCTTATTTAAGTATGCCGATAAAGTTTTTATGAAAACTATATTATTACTACTTATTTTTTTAATATCTTGTTCCCCTGAAAATGAGTTCAATGCTGATTCCCAGATGCTTTTATTTCTAGAAAGTGAAAAAATGACCTGTACCTCTGACGATCTCTTTTTGGCCATTAATATCAATTCGATTGAGGCCTTAGAATTTTCCATAGGCCAGGGAGCAGAAACCGAATGTGTAAATAGCGACGGTTTAACACCTCTATATTTAGCGGTGGCAAAAAAGAAGTTGAGGTTGGTGGAATACTTAGTCAGCTCCAATGTTTTAATAGATGGAAGAAACAGCGATGGAGAAACTCCTCTTCATATGGCCGCAAAAACCGGTAAACTTTATTTGGTTAAATACCTGGTGGAAAATGGCGCAGAAATTGGAACCTTTTCTCATAAAGGTGAAACACCCACGCATTTTGCCGCTTCCTCAGGAAATATCTTCGTTTTGCAATACCTATTTGAAAACGGTGCCCCTTTAAATGTGTTGAGTGAAAAGGGAGATTCACCTCTTCACTATGCAGTAAACATGAATCATTTAAAGGCAGTTAAATTTTTAATTGAAAATGGCGCCGATGCCGGTATTAGAAATAAAAAGGGAAAGACTCCCCTGCGTGTCGCCCGGTTAAAGCGCCTTCGAGAAATGATTAAGCTTTTACGCCCGGACGTCTCCCCTACTTCCAGAAGACGCCCATCTATATTTTTCTAATTACCGTGATTCACAATGGCAAACTGACATTTTTCCTGGAACCGTGGTCCACCAACCGCCATTCCATTTACCACCGGATCTCCTACAGGTCCTGCGGCACTTTTTCTTGGCATCATTATTATTCCAAATTGGTCCTGCTTTGGCGGCATAGGAGTTGGTTTGGTTCCATATTACATGAACCCGAGAGACGATCATATTTCCAACTAATTTTATCTGCATAGTATCTATGGCGCCGGTATTTTTAGGACTCCAATAATTCCACCTTTCATAAATTTCTTTTCTATCATCCCAGTATTGCGGCTCTCCCCAAACTGTTTTCTTGCCATAAAATTGATGGTTATCACAAGGGGCATCCTCACAATAACTTGCCTTACCTCCGCCCTTTTTAGACTTTGCCAGAAGGGAGATAGTGGCAATCTTTCTTTTTATCGCTCTCCGGCCACAGTAGGTTTTAATTCCATTAGCAATGCCTAATAAGTTGCTTCCTCTAACATGCTTCTTATTAAAATATAAATAGGCCTCTTTTTTGTTACAAGTACCGCTGTTGGCCTTGTACCACTCAGCATTGGCCGTAAAGCTAATTAAAAAAAAGGTGAAAAGATAAGTAATGATTTTCATTTTTGCTCCTTTAAAAATATTTGATTAGTTAATGTTAATCGACTCTGCGTTTAACTGGCAATAGGTCCCTAAAATTTTCGCTCTTTCTTGTCGGTGAATTTCTTGATAGATTTACTACTATGGAAATTTCAATAATTTTTGGTTACTTCGGAGCGCTTTTAGTAGGTTTAGTCTTAGGATTAATTGGCGCCGGCGGCTCTATCCTAATTCTACCTATACTGGTTTATCTTTTAAAAATTCCTCCGGTTTTAGGTACTGGCTACTCGCTATTTGTAGTGGGGCTTACAGCTCTGGTGGGTTCTTATAAATACTATAAAAAAGATTTGGTGCATTTTAAAACTGCCGCTTACTTCGCTATTCCTGCCTCCTTTGGGGTTTTTGTTGCCCGAAATCTAATCTTACCAAATATGCCCATAAATTTATTTACCGTTGGTGGCTTCACCTTAACTAGAGATGCTTTTATTCTCTTGTTCTTTTCAGTGATCATGCTGTTTGCCTCTTACACCATGATCAAAGGAAGGAAAGAAATTAAAAAGGCCACAGAGGTCAATTACTATTCGCTGGGGTTTAAGGGCATGCTGGTTGGTATAGTTACCGGTTTTGTGGGGGCCGGTGGCGGTTTTTTAATCATTCCTGCCCTGGTTGTCATGGCCAAGCTCCCGATGAAGGAGGCGATCGGAACAAGTTTACTTATTATTGCTATAAATTCCCTTTTCGGATTTTTTGTCTCTATGGGACCTCATGTAATTGATTGGAAGTTTCTTGCTATTTTTTCGTCTCTCTCTATCGGAGGAATTTTTCTGGGCATCTATTTAAATCACTACATTCCCGGACAAAAACTAAAAAAAGGCTTTGGTTATTTTGTCTTGGCGATGGGCCTTTTTATCATCGGAAAAGAACTGTTCATGTGATAAGATTAATTTAATTAACATGGAGGTTTGAATGAAAACAAAGCTAGCACTAGCAGCAAGGTTACTTTTAGGACTTATCTTTTTTATCTTTGGTTTAAATGGAATGGTTATGATTTTCACCGGCAGTGGTTTTATCCCCTTCCCACCGCTCCCCGAACAGGCCGGGGCCTTTATGGCCGGGCTAGGACAAGCGCCCTATTTTTGGCCTCTCCTAAAAACTACTGAATTATCCATGGGGACACTACTTTTAATCGGCCTATACACTCCTCTCGCAGTGGTTGTATTAACTGTTGTTATTTACAATATATTACTGTTTCATGTTTTTCTGGCCCCTGGTGGACTTCCATTGGCAATATTTATGGTTGTCCTACACGGTTTCTTGGCCCATTGTTACTGGTCTTATTACAAGGGTGCTCTAACTTGTAAGGCAGAAGTTAAATAAATAAGCTTTAAAATAGACTAATGTTTTAGTCAGGTAAGCCGAAATGCTCTTTAATGAAAGAGAATCGGCTTATTTTTTACATCGTTCTCCCCCTAGTAATGGTTCTTGGAATTCACATAATCCAAGGACCTGGGTGGCTGAGTAACCTTCTGGGAGAAAAAAAGACTTACCGGGGTCTGGCATCTGTAAATCTTATGGAGGCCTTTAATATAGACGAAGGTGGCCTGCGAAAACTCGATTTTGCCAAAAATCGGGCCTTTAAAGTCCCCTCTCTTTTCATGTATCCTAATTATTTTTTTGATGATATTTTAACCGTCTCCACGGACCCCAGGTCAGTTTGTTTAAGCTGTCAGGGAGGAATTCAACTGGGCGAGGTAATAGCTTTTTATTTTCCTGGAAAAAATAAAAAGATAGGCTTTGGCAGAGTTATGGGACTTCCTGGTGATGAAATTGAAATAAAAAA
>SMWT01000099.1 GCA_004356615.1 Deltaproteobacteria bacterium
ACAAAATGTTGAATTGATTCTTATAACGGGTGAATATGAAGGCCATAAAGTTTTTGGCATGGTAAGTCCCATAGGCTCTCGTGGATCATCTAAAAACCATCAATTTTTATTTGCCAATAAAAGACTTTTTTCGGACAAGGCCATTCACAGTGCTGTCTTAAAGGCCATGGACGGATTCTGGAATCCGGGAGAATCAGGAAACTACTGCCTGATGCTTGATATCCCTCCCGCATACTTAGACGTTAATGTGCATCCAAGAAAAACAGAAGTAAAATTTTTCAAACCATCAATCGTATTTTCGCTGGTTCAATCATCTATTGAAAGGGCCAAACCAAAAAGATCCTTTGCTTTTGAAAGTCCAGGTCAGGGCGACCTAGACACTCTAATGAGTCAAAATTATTCTATGGAAAGTGATACACAAGACACGTCGATGGGTTTAATCAAATTAACTGATTCCTACTTCATTTTAAATCATGGAGGCAGGCCCTATCTAATATTTGTGGCCGCCCTCTTTGAAAAATACATGAATTTAAAAATGAGGAAAGTGATTGAAAGTGAAATCACTCCCCTTTTAATCGCGGAACCCTACTCTATTTCTAAAGGCCCCCTCGACCAGCGAATAGAGGAGATGAGATCTTTTGGTATTATTCTAGAAAGAATAGACGATGAAAATATTCTGGCCAAATCAGTTCCTAACTATTTAAGTGAGCTCCCTGTCAGGAATATCTTGGGAAATATATTGGACAGTCTTAAAAAGGCCCCAAATGAGGACCTGAGGGCCATTTTCCTCTCTGTAGATAATATAAAAACAACAAAATTTTCCTTGCAACAAATCCATTTAATGTTAAAACCTTTTTTATCAAACTGGGGAAGCAAAAGTTTTGCAAAACCCATAAATGATGAGGTTTTACATAGAATCTATCAGTGAAGTACTCTCGGGGTTAAAACCCCTAGCATCTACTGGAGACGCATTGAGATTCCTAATTCAACGACTACAGCGATTCAATAAAGTCTCGTCTTACACAGTCTCCAAAGGCGTTACTTCGGGTACTTCCTACCCTAGGACTGAAAGTATGCTGGAATTCTCGCCGAAATACAA
The DNA here is from genome assembly GCA_004356615.1 of Deltaproteobacteria bacterium. Classification (GTDB taxonomy): domain Bacteria; phylum Bdellovibrionota; class Bacteriovoracia; order Bacteriovoracales; family Bacteriovoracaceae; genus SMWT01. The sequence goes on from SMWT01000099.1 coordinate 1,100, forward strand.
GCTCTCTCACCTCGACAATGAGTTAACGAAATGAGAGAGATTTACCCTAAATTACCCCTTATAATCATTTCAGGCCCCACTGCCTCGGGAAAGACTTCCTGTGGACTAAAATTGGCCGGGGCATTTGGCAAAAAGGCCTGCATTGTAAATTTTGACTCCCTTTTGTTTTATAAAGAGTTAAATATTGGCACTGCCAAGCCCACTCTAAAAGAGAGAGCTTTGATCCAGCATCGTCTAATAGATATTCAATCGGCCAAAAAACCGATCAATGCCTCGGATTTCGTCTCCCTGGCCAGGCAAGAAATTGACAAGGGCCATAGGGAAGGAAAAATTATTTTTTTAATTGGCGGTAGTGCCTTCTACCTTCGCGCCCTTATTAAGGGAATGTATGAGACAGAAACGACTCCTAAAAATATAAAAAAAGAGCTGGAAGAGCTATATAAGGAGCAAGGGATCGGGCCTATTGTCGAAATCCTAAGGGAAAAAGACCCTGAAAGTTTGTCTCAACTCCACCTAAATGACCATTATAGGCTTATTAGAGCGGCCGAGTTTTTTCTTACTACTGGTGAAAAGATATCAATTGAGAAAAAAAAGATGGATGAAAAGAATCCTTATGATTTGACCAGTGATGAATGGAATATATTTCATATATATCTTAATCCTCCTAAAGATATTCATCAAAAGATCATTGAAAAAAGAACCAGGGAAATGATTGAGCTAGGACTAATTGATGAGGTCTCAGAGCTTTTAAAAAATGGTTTTACCGGGGAAGAGAAACCTTTAAACTCTATCGGATACAAAGAGGCCCAAAACTTTCTAAAAGGTGAACTAAAAGACATGGAATCCTTGATTGAGAGAATAATAATATCCACCAGGCAACTGGCAAAATCCCAGCGGACTTTTTTTAAAAAAATCACTCCAAAAAATACTTATGATCCTTTAAAAGATGAAGAAAAAATCGAGAAGGATGTCGCTGACTTTTTAAAAAAGAACTATACGGGCCAGGCCTAGGAAGGCAAGAAACCCCACAACATCAGTTAAAGTGGTAATAATCACTGTGGAACCTACGGCAGGGTCTGATTTCATTTTTTTAAGGACGAGAGGAATTAAAGCACCAAAAAGTCCTGCTACCATAAGATTGATGATCAAGGCAAAACCAATAACAAACCCTAATTTTATATTAGAAAACCAAAAGTAACTGATAAACCCCATGATTAAGGCAAATAATAGGCCATTCATAATAGAAAGAATTATTTCCTTTCTAATTGCTGAATAGGCACTGTCCCCATTCACATCGCCGAGGGCAATTTGTCTAACCATAACCGTTAAACTTTGGGTGCCAGCATTCCCCCCCATAGAGGCGACAATCGGCATTAAAATGGCCAGTGGTATATAGGCCTTAAGAGTTTCATCAAATTGAGCAATAACCAGCGAAGCAAAGATGGCCGTTAATAAATTAAGTAAAAGCCAAGAGGCCCGCTTTTGAAAAACCACTCTTAAATAGTTTTCCTCTTCGGCCTCATCATCAACCCCGGCCAAATTATAAATCTGTTCGGTGGCCAAATCTTCAATCTCATCAAAAATATCATCAGAGGTGATACGTCCAAGCAGCTCCCCTCTACCATTTACTACTGGAGCATAAGTTAAGTCGTAGTGTTCAAAGAGCTTAACGACATTTTCAATAGACTCAAATTCATTAACTTTATATTTTTCTGGGAATTCCCTTCCTTTCACTATTTCACTAAAAGAAGAGTTAAAGTTCATGGTGATAAGCTCTGAGAGAGCGGCCGAGGCCACTAAAACTCCTTCACCATCTACAATAAAAACTTGATAAATATTTCTAAGTTTTCTATCTTCTTTATCGTCGGCCAACCTGTGTATGGCCTTTCTAATAGTTTCCTCAGCAGTGGCCTTAAAAACTTCCACCTGCATGATAGACCCGGCCTGTTCCTCTGAGTACTGACGCAAGGCATTTATCTCTTCCCGATCATCTTTTTCTAACTTGGAAATAACCTCATGGCCTTTAGATTCATCCGCATCCACCAACTCTTGCACTAGGTCTGTGGCATCATCAGATTCGAGTTCTTCGGTTGCCCTAGCGAGATTTTCGTGGGGTAAAAAAGCAAAGGCCTCATTTTGTAATTTTTCTGGAAGTTCTAGTAATACTGGGCCAAGTATCTCATGAGGAAATTTGAGCAGAGTATTTTTAAATTTTTCAACATCCTTTGACCGAAGGGCCCTTAAATACTTCCCCAGATCACTAGGGTGCATAGGATGCCCTTCAGGATCCTTTATAAATTTTCTAAATTCACTCTGTAATTCCTTAAAATCATCCATAAATCACGATTTGACCTATATTTTTTCATCCCTCAAGGATACATTAACTATTCTAATCTAGGATTAGGTTAATTGAAAGGATGCCCGTGGGTGTGAACAAAAAACTAAAAATCATCATCATCTCCGATGGAACTGGTGAAACGGCCACGGCCGTTTCTAGAGCGGCAATGGCCCAGTTTCCAGATAAAGATGTTTTTTTTACCCGTTATAAAAATATTAGGTCAAACGAGCAGATCGAGGCCATTTTCAACGAAGCGGCCATCCACCATGATCTTATTATCTACACCATTGTCTCCCCAGAACTCAGGGCCTTCACCGCCAAACTTTCTAAAGAAAAATATGTGAGATCTATAGACCTTTTAGGTCCCACATTGACTATTTTTGCAAACTACTTTGAACAGGAGCCAAGCGCTGAACCGGGACTGTTACATGCCGTTAACGATGATTATTTTAATCGAGTTGCGGCCATGGAATTTACTTTAAACCATGATGATGGAAGACACTTAAAATCTCTTCATCTGGCCGATGTAATTTTGATCGGAGTATCTAGAACTTCAAAGACTCCTCTTGCTGTTTATCTCTCACAGCTTGGAATGAAGACTTGTAATATTCCTTTAATAAAGAATGCTCCACTTCCTAAAGAGCTTTTTGAAGTTGATCAACGAAAGATATTCGCCCTTACCATTGAACCTGAAGCTCTCATGCAGATTAGAAAAAAGAGACTTTCAAGAATTGGCGCCGACATGCACTCAGGTGATTATGCCGATGAAAAAAAGGTATTAGAAGAGCTAGAATGGGCCAACCAACTCTTTAGGAAAAATAAAAGATGGCCTATTTTCAATGTTACGAATAAGGCCATTGAAGAAACGGCGGCCGAAATCATGAGACTGATTAATATGAGAGAGCACAATATATTCAAGCAAGCAAAAAGGAAAAAATAGATCTATTACTCAAACAACACTTGGCAAAAATCCAGAATATCGTTTTCGGCCTTAAAGTTCAGGCTCAAACTTCTCTTTACACTTCTACCGGAGCTTTTAAATAGCACTGTATGAGTTGTTCCTATGGCAGTGCCTTCAGAACTTAGTTTCATGGGAAAACGCAAACCTTTTCGCTTATTAATGGGGATACTCTCCACTATTTTTTCTCCGAAAAGGTCATACTCTAAAGTTCCCTTAGCACATTCATTCCCAGTCCTAAGGTATGAGTATTTAGCGTAAGGCGTATCCGGTATATCAAGTTTTATTTTTTTATCGTGGGACGCAAGCATGATTGTTTTTACAAAATTCTCTCGTTCCTTTATCTCAACCCTTAAAATTATTTTTTTACCTACCGGTATTTTTACTTCTCCAAATACATCCAATTTGGTCAAAGCACCGTCTAAAAAAACCCGGTTGGTAATGGGATCATAATTAGACAATATTAAATAACCTTTTTCAGCAACTCGAGGTTTTTGTTTCTCCGATGAAACTTCCCGTTTGGCCTTCTGAGAGTCTTCTCCTGAAAGGTTGCCTATTACTTTATCCATCATGGGTTTATTTTTTTTGTAACCAAAATAAACTGCTACTAGAAGAATACTGGCAACTAGAATAAATTTCTTTTTAGATCCTTTTTCTCCTACCACCACTTCATCGGATCCATCCTGAATGGCCTCTTCTAACTTCTTGGCCTTTTCTTCTCTTTTCTGCCTTATTTTCTCTTTTTCCGCCAGGCCTCCAGTTGCCCTTGGAGTCTGTTTCTCAATTTTTAATCCTCCAGAGGTCAACTGAGCAGTTTTATCCGCACTATCTTTAAAAGCTATTTCACCATCTTTACTTTTTACTATTTGCCCTGAACGAGTTTGTCCTTTTTTTAGATCCTTAAAGCTGAATTTTCTCTCCTTCTTCTCAAATCCGAAGTCTAAAACTTGTTCTTTTTTAATTCCAATTCTCTCCTCAATCTTTTCTTCTTCTTTTTCCTCTTTCGCTCCTTCAACTCCAGTCCTTTCATTTTTCAGTTCATCTAAATAAGGGCCGATATCTACTTTTCCAAATTCAACTAACTTCTTGAGGTTTTTTTCGATATCCTCTTTAAATAGCTGTTGAGCAAAATACCCCAGATCACTTGGATTAAATTCTGGAAAGGATTGAAATAAAAAC
>SMWT01000100.1 GCA_004356615.1 Deltaproteobacteria bacterium
GGGGTGGGTCATGAAAGGATTTTTTTGATCTTCATAGCCTTTTTGATCGATAAAAGTGTGGCAGGTAATACATCTATCCACTTTTGGAACTTGAACAAAATAACGATCATCCTTAACTTTGCTCACAACAATTTGCGAAATCTTAAGTGTAGGATCAAGATAATCAATAATTGGTGCATTTCTAAGCAGCCAGATGGGGTTGTCTAGCGTTTTAGTTTGATCCTGGGCGGCCACTAATTTATCTCGACTGCCAACTAGCTTGTTTATTTTTTCTTTAGTTGCATTTACCTCTGCATACAAAGCGGCCAGGTTCTTTTTGGCCTCTTTCTCATCTTCTTTATATTGTTTTAGTCTGTCTCTCGAGACGCTAAATTCTGCCTTGAGCTTGCGCAATTTTTTAAAGAGATCAACAGCTTCTGGTTTATGGTGATCATGGGCCGTCTCATATTTAAATTGTGTCTCGCCAACAATGGCATTTAAAACACCATTTATAATATTTTCTGCTTTAAGCTTCCCTTTAATTTGATGAATTTTGTCCTTCGCGACTTCTACTTGATCATGTTTTTGAGCTAAATTTTGTTTTTCAAGTGATAGTTCTTTTTTAAACTCTTCTAGTTTTTCACCACTTATTTTTTTATTTGCAACATCGATTTTTTCCTGCAATTTTTTGCGCTTAATACTTTGCGCTTCAATTTGAACTTTTTTCCACGGTCTCAGGTAATCATCGAGAAAAACCCATCCCACCGTTACCAAAAGAAGAACGGATAGAAAGGCAAACACCTTGTTCAAGTTTTCCATATCATAGGCCATTCCTGGCTCATGTTTTTTGGTCATTTTAAAACCCTTTCTCTACAAATTAAATTCAAATTCCGGCATAGCGATTATGTATTTCAAACTAAAAAGCCATCTTAAAACCATCTTGATAGGTAGCGTACCCATTGATAGAACCAGAAAAACTAGAAAGTAATAACGAATATTTCCTATCCTCTCCAGCATCTCTTTTCCCCTTTTCATTTTGGAAAAAAGAAATCCTGGAAGGGACAAGTAAGCAAAAGTTAAAACAATTCCCACGATCTCCCTTAGGAAGATACTCCGTGGCATGGGCATATTAAGACCCTTAACCCAGAAAAACTCTGATAGGTTAATGTTGAAGGCTGCTTGAACCTTATGAAAATCCCAAAATTCAAATGGCCCATAAAAGGTCCAGTTTGGTCCCCGCATGAAGACCCCGATAATAATTAGAAAAATCCATAGGACCAAAAACCCAAAGAGAAATAGAGATATGGCCATGGGCCTTTCTTTAATCGTGTAGTAACCATTTCCCTTTGGATTGGTATCTAAATATGGAATGGCCAAGAGACCAACTACGATAATACCCGGAAGCACAACTCCCGCCATCCAAGGATCAAAGTATACAAGCATTTCTTGAAGTCCAAGAAAGTACCAAGGAGCTTTCGCCGGGTTGGGTGCCCAAGTAGGGTTGGCCGGCTCTTCAAGTGGCGCCTTAAAGATAATCGCCCAGGCAATTAAGAAAACCGTGGCGGCAATCATCATAAAGAGTTCGGTATAGACAAGGTTAGGCCAACACCAAACCTTTTCTCTCATTTCTGGAGTTCCTTCAACTGGTGGTTCCCCAGCTTCTATTCGAGCATCATTAACTGCCGCTTTATGAAAGCTAAGCCAGGTAAAAAAGCCAAGAGATAATATTAAAAGAGAGATGGGAACGTTATCCGGCCAGGTTAGGATTAATAGGAAGTTAGGATCCGTGGCCGCGAGAAAAACCAGCGGTATACCAATGAGCATAAGCAGAGCATAAAACTTCTTGGTCCCAAAGGTACGGTAAAACTTCATTTGAAGGAAAAAAAGAATTGCCATGATAGGAAAAGACCTGATGGGATCAGAAATGTAGTTGATAAACTCTTTAATCATAAATTCCTCTTGAATTATCTAAAGTGGGGCCGAAATCCCACCATCCTTTCTTACTCTCCAAAAGTGAATGGCAATCAAAACTCCCACTACCAGAGGGATAAAAACGCAGTGAAGGATATAAAATCTAAGCAGTGCAGGTTCCCCAACAAATCGTCCGGCCAAGAGTTGGAAACGGACGTCGTTTTTATCAGAAACCATTACAAAGTCGCCAATTTGCGCCAGCGTCGCACCAGGTCCACCATGCCCTAGAAAGGGAGTGGCCTTTGCCATATTAGAACCAACCGTGATCGCCCAAATGGCCAGCTGATCCCAAGGAAGAAGGTAACCAGTAAATGAAAGAAGCAGGGTGAGTATAAGTAGAATAACCCCTACACCCCAGTTAAATTCTCTCGGTGGTTTATATGATCCTGTCATAAAAACCCTAAACATATGCAGCCAAACGGTAATAACCATGGCGTGCGCACCCCAACGGTGAATCTCTCTCATAATTCCCAGAGGCACATGTTCACGAAGAGCAATAATATCATTGAAAGCATATTCCGCCGTTGGACGGTAATAAAACATTAATAAAACACCGGTTACGGTCAAGGCCAAAAAGATAAAAAAGGTTAATCCGCCCATACACCAGGTGTAACCAAGTTGAACGCCAGATTTTTTAAGTTTGATTGGATGTAGATGTAAAAAGACGTTTCCAGCAACTACCGCGGCCCTATTTCTTGAATTATTAGGTGGCCCATGACGAAATATAGATTTCCAAACTTGAGTTTCACGGACTTTTTTTGCAAATCCTTCTATACCATTTCTAAACATCTTCTCTTCCCTTTAAACTTCCAAATAAGACTCGGGATTATCCCATTGACCTTTTTCGTAACGATAAATTTTAGTCTTATCGACCTTGATTGTTCCTTCAGGTGTCATGGTTATCTTAAATCTTTCTAAAGGCCTTGGTGCAGGCCCTTCAAAGTTGATACCGTTTTGATAAAAACCAGATCCATGGCAAGGACATTTAAATTTCCTTTCGCCGGCCAGCCAGTTTGGAATGCAGCCCAGGTGGGTACAGATATTAGAAAGAGCGGCCAGCCTCCCTTCCAACTTGATAATCCAAACTCCGTATTTTACCTTCCACCGTTCATCAACCCCTTCTTCATAATCCGCGGGATTGCCAGCAAGAAAATCCATTTCTGGTTCAAAGTTGACGTTGGGGAAGGTAAACCGAAAGGTTAGCCCTAAAAGTCCAGCAACTGCTGCAGTAAAGGCAACCCAACCAACGGTTAGATAACTAAAAAATTCTCTTCTATTAATGTTGGTCTTGGTCTCTTCGCTCATGACCTTTCCACCTTTTATTGCAAGGGTATTCATAAATTAAGGGTATGACCCTTAACTTATCAAATTTTTCCTAAAAAGGAATTATGTTTAAATTAAATCAATTTTTCAAATATTTATAAACTTCTTCTGCCCTAGTTTTCAATTGAATATTCTTTTCATTTTGCATCATTTCAACAACTAGGTTACTCGCCTCGGTCCATTTACTTTTTTCCAGTTCATTTAAAACATTAATTTTAAGCCCCGTTAACTCGTGAGGTTTAAAGCCATCACTTGCATTTAGCGTCATAATTTCTTTTAAAACCGGTAGGGCCTTCTTATTTTTGGGCGCAATCAAGGCCGTAGCAGCGGAAAAACGCACACCCCGGTCATCACTAGTTAAGAGAGTTGCTATTTTAGGATAGGCCTTATCCACATGATGAGAGGCCAAGGCCAAAATAGCAGCTTGTTTTAATCCGTTATCTGATTCATCTAAAAAGGGTATTAGAACATCCCAATCAAATTCGATATCTTGTGGCATATTCCCTATGGCAACGATGGAATGAAATAAGATATTTGCATCATCTTCATTTTCTAAAGCGTAGGTAATCGTGGGAAGCGCATTTGAGCTCTTAAGCACCCCAAAGGCAACAATGATAAAATCCCGAGTTCGAGGATCCTGGCTGGCCTTATAAATGCCAATTAAATCATCCACGAATTGGGGAATATCTTCCTGTGGAATACTAGAGGTAGCAATTAACTTGGAAAGTTCAAATGCTGCTACCCATCTATTGCCAAAGGTTTTAGATTTCATTTCATAAATGAGGTCTTGATGGGATCTATCGGTAAATAGGAGCTTTGAAGCACCAAATACGATGAGCACCGCCACGAGAGTTATAGCGATAGGCATCACGAGGCTGCCTAATAGGGGGCTATCCAAAAGTTTTTTAGGTTTATCCATTTTCTTGCAAAAGTTTTAATACACTGCTATTAGTTTCGGGGAAATTAACAAAACAAATAACAGAAAGCTAGATAATTTTATGGCCTATTTACTTAGAACTTTAATTATATTAATGGTGCTCCTAATCGGTGCAACATCCATGACAGCTTTGGGCTGGCTCAGTTTTTCTTTTTCCCATATTAAATTGGCCATCGCTGCATTTTTATTTACCATGTTTGCCCAGGCCTTTGTGATGTTTTATTTTATTGGAGTTTCGCGCTTAGTTAGTAATATTTATCAAATATTAACTTCGGGAGCTAACCTAGAAGAATTATTCGAAGACCCTCCTAAAGACCTCGATCCTTATGTAAAGAAAACCAAGCAATTTCTTCATGAAACAACCGTAGGAAAAAGACAGACTGTTCCCTGGACCATGTTAATGCTAGTTCTTGGTATGTTTGCATTCTTGTTAGGTGGTGCTTATGACACTGGAATGGTTTCAAAACCTATTCATTCCGGTTTGGCCTACGGCTTTATTGCTGCAATGCTTATCGGTTCTGTTCGTCAGTGGTACTACTTGGGGAAGGCCCATAAAACTCTTAGAAAATTAAAATCTCTTTTTTCAATTTCTGATAACGCTATGTAGCTATAAACCTTTAATCCAAATAAAAACCCTTCCTTTGCCGAGTGGATTTTTTATTTTGGTCCGGGTTTCGTAGAGAGTGGCCTCTTCTGTTTCCATTACTTGGGCCAAGAACTCCTTGAGGAATTTTTTAGGCACAAAAATATTATAGTAGAGACCGCCGGGAACGTAGGTACCGGGTTTTACATTATCTACTTGGGTGACTTGGTACTTTGTGAGCAGAGTATCTAATTTTTTCTTAATTGCTCCCGGATGAACTGATTCCATCATAATGCGATATATTTTTCTATTACCATAGCGATTATCTCTAATCGCTCGTTTCTTAAACTCTTCATATTCTGAATGTTCTAAATCGGTGATGTTAAAATCTTTTGGTAGGGCCTTCCAGGAGGTTAGAATAACCTCTGATTCGGTTTCAAATTCAGCATCGATAGTTTCTTTAGTCTCAAGATTTGTGATCTCCTCTAAATTTTTCGCTGGAGCTTTTAAGGCTGCCAATTCCTTAGGGTTTACTTTTTTAAAAAAAATTTTATTTCCTTCCCCTTTTTTTTGCGGCTCAAAAATTTCAATTTTACCTATTAGGATTTTTTCATACCATTTGTTGAAGTGTTTAATACCGATGATAAGGGCATACCCGAGAAGCAAAAGGGCCATGACTTCTAAAAAGGGTCCAATATTATCTTTTATCAACTGTTTGGCATTTATCTTTTTGTATTGTTTTACTGGAATATGTAGATGTTTTTTTAATTTTTTAATAAATATCGGCCATTCATCAAACAGGGTGACTTCTAAACTTGAAAGGATGTCATCATCGGCCGGCCCATAAAAATCTTTAGAAAGTTTTTTCTCGATGGCCACTTTGTCAAAGGTCAGGTGCAAATTGTGAGTGGCCAAATTTCCCACATGAAAAATATTGTTAAAGTATTCATCAAAATAGGGAAAGGCCTCTAAAAAAAAGTTTCGAAGAATTGTGGCCATCCTAGGAACAGGAATGCCTGTCTCCCTAGAAAGTTCTAGTAGGGAAGTTTTTTTATAAATAAAGGTGTAGGCCAAGAGCCGTTCCATTAAAAAATTGAGCCATGAAATCAAAGGCCCCACTTTTACAATAGATTTGGCAAATTCAAAACGCTGGATTATTTGCGCTAAATTTTGATCCTGGCCAAAAAACAAAGTCCAAAATTCTTCAAATTCCTTGGTATATTTTCCCTTCCAGGTAACACTGTAAATATTTAACTTGAGCCACTTTCGATACTCTCGAATGTCTTGGTCTAAAAACCTAATTTCTTTTTCTTCCATTAACTATCTTATAGATTCCAAAAGGATTGCTATCCCTTGTCCGCCACCAATACAGGCGGAAGCAATGCCTCTTTTAAGTTTAAGCTCATTTAGCTGTCTGGCCAAAGTGAGAGAAATTCTCACCCCCGTCGCTGCTAGAGGATGACCTATGGCCGTGGCGCCTCCCCAGATATTTAATTTACTAGAATCTAGATTCAATTCCTTAACCACCGCCAAAGTTTGTGCAGCAAAGGCCTCATTAATTTCAAAAAGATCGATCTCGTCCATCTTTAAGTTATTCTTTTCCAACATCTCTCTAATAACCGGTACCGGTCCTATACCCATAATTTTAGGATTCACCCCTAACGTATGGCCATCTATAATTTCGGCCAATGGAGTCAGTCCTTCTTTTTCCACAAAACTCTCGGAGGCCACAAGAACTGAGGCAGCACCATCGACAATTCCTGAAGCCGTGGCGGCGGTTACAACTCCGCCTGGTTTAAAGTTTGGTGCTAATTTTTTCATTGCTTCAAGTGAGACATCTTCTCTTAGGTGTTCATCGCGACTAAGCTCACCCCTTTTTAATTTAACTGGTGCCAATTCACCTTGAAGCAGATTTTCCTTATAGGCATTGGACGTTTTTTTATGGGAGTTAACAGAAAATACTTCACATTCATCTCTGGTTATTTCATACATTTCCGCCAAGGTTTCGGCGGTTACTCCCATCGGGATATTGCAATGCTGATCAGTCAGAGCATCAAGCAACATATCTATTGATTTGAGCGGGCCATACTTAGTTCCAAAGCGGGCACCGTAAGTAAGATGAGGAACCATGGACATATTTTCAGTTCCACTGGCCAGTAGGCAATGGGCCTGACCAAGCTTGATTAAGTTAAAGGACTGCAAGATGGCCTCAATCCCCGAGCCACAAAGTCGGTTTATGGTTATTCCCGGAGTTGATTCAGGCATTCCAGACTTTAAAGCGAGGTGTCTTCCTCCATACATTGTATCTGTAGAAGAGGGCACTACATTACCCAATATAACCTGATCAATTTTATCTGGTGAGAGGCCAATCTCTTCTAGCATGGCCGTAGTAGCATGAACTGCCAGATCAACTGGTTTAATTTTAATCAAAGATCCGCCAAAAGAGCCAAAAGGCGTTCTTTTTCCAGCAACTAGATAAATTTTTCCAGGATAAACCTGCGACATATTTTCCTCCCTGCCATTGTTTTTGATAGGACGTATCATATAAGAAACACCCATAGAATAGAAGAATTATGAGTACCAGTAGACACGTAGCTTTGGCCAAACAAAACGCAAGAGCAGCTCAAGAGGCGCGTCATGTGCGTAATGTCCGCAAAATGAATCGGTCACAACGAGACGAGCTTGTAAAAGTTAGAGAAGAAAATATAAGGGCGGTTAAATCGGTCAAGCGGGACTACTATCTGCAACTTAGCTCGCTTAAAGAAAGGCAAGGGGTTGTGGTAAAGAAACTCCAAACTAAAATCATAAAAGCTGTCAATTTTGAAAATCAGCGGGCCAAGAAGACCATCACTGAGCTTAGAACAATTCATAATGATCAAATAATAAGACTGCGGGCCACACAAGAGGGCCAACTGCAAAGTTTAAGAGATGAACATCAGATACAACTCGATAATGCCATCAGGAAATACAAATTAGAAAGAGAGAAATTTGAACCTGCAACGGCCAAGGAGAAGAGATAGTGGAAACAGTAAAAAGGGATATTTTTATCAATGGACGTGCCAAGGCCTTTGAAATTATCCAGATGTTAAATGAAACGGAAAAGGTAAATATTTTAAAGAAAATTCAGCTTAAAAATCCCAAACTTGCAGAAGAGTTGATGGAAAACAGTTACAGTTTTAAAGATATTGCTAAATTAAAAGATAGTGAGATAACCAACATTTTTGCTAAAATACCTCCTCAGGTTTTTGGTGTGGCGCTTAGAAATTTAAATATTGAGTTTCAAAGAAGAGTACTTACCCTGGCCCCTAGAAAATATGCCGAAAGCGCGTATGACACGCTTATTAGTCATCTTGGTGATGAAAACATTCATATAAAAAGGGCCCGCAATAGGGTTTCTGAAATCGTCATTGAAATAATTAGAAGCAACTCTAAGCGTTAGTCCTTACTACACCTGATTTTCTGCGATAATCATCTATTGAATTTAAATACCGGCCTTCCATATCGGGAGTTAAAATCTTAAATTCTCTAGTCATGTCATCTTGAAAGATCGATTGATCCTTCATTAATTTTCCGGTGTAGATTAGAGTATCCGTAATATTTTTCATCACTTCTCCCAGCCAAAGAGGCCTGGAGTTCATAACCTTTAAAATAGCTTCTTTAGAAATTTTGACAATTTCTGAATCCATGGTGGCCACAGCAGTGGCCCCACGATGTTTTTCGTTGGTAAAGATGGAAACTTCACCCACTAAACTGCCAGCGTCTATATTTCGATAAGGGTCCAACCGATCACCCTTTTCTTTAAATATTCCAATCTCTCCGGATTTTATGATGAAAAGCTCACTAATCATCTCTCCTTCAACAAATAAAACATCGCCTTCTTTTAGTTTTAATAATGCATTATCCATATCTCATTTCTCATCTTGTAAAAATTTAGGGTCTACCTCATCTTCTATTATAGTCCCGAATCTAAGCCCATAGGTAGATATAAAAAGTTTTTCCATCTTCAATTTTTTGCAAATCTCAAGGGTAACCTTGCTTCCACCGACAATTGTGCTCAACCTTTTGCCCACTACCGGAAAAGTTGCTTCAATTTCTTTCACCGACATAGCTTCTAATTTTTTCACAAACCTCTCTAAAAACTGCATTTCAAAGATCTTTCCCATCACTTTTTTGTCTGAATACTGGGAAAGCTCCAACATCATGGCCGCTAGGGAGGTAATCGTTCCTGCCACTCCGATAACTTCATCACTCCTAAATTTATTCACATCAAAATTTTCAAGGACCGTGTTCATGTTTTTATCAAAGCTTCCCTCTTTAATCCAATCACTGGCCCGCACGGAACCCACGGGAAGGCTCACGAACCTTTTAAATGAAAACGGTTTTGAACCAAAGTAGATCAGCTCCGTTGAGGCCCCTCCCAAGTCAATTAAAACTGAGTCTTCAAAAAGAGACTCGTCTCCTAAATTGACTCCTTTGGCGCAAAAATAGGCCTCACCTTTTGCATTTAAAAGGTTTATCTTAAAACCCAGCTCCGCTTTAACTTTGGCGGAAAACTGCGAAAAGTTTTTTGCCACTCTTGAGGCCTCGGTGGCGGTGACCAAAGTCTCTTGCGGGGTAATCCCCAAACTATCTAGCTTTCCCTTATATTCTTTTAAAACCTCAAAAGAAGATTTCATTCCTTCTACCGAGAGTTCTCCAGTTTTATCTATTCCTCTGGCAAGGCCTGTTACTCTGGCCATGTTAACTGATTCAAAGAATCTAGCATTTTCATATTCTCCGGCCAAAAGCAAAATAGAATTAGAACCAATATCGATGGAAGCTTTCATATATCTGATGCTAGCAACCTATTCCTCTTTTGAAAATTCGCAAATAATTGGATCAACTAGTTTGAGATAGTCCTCTAGTTTTAAAATAAAAGATTTTGTGAGTATTCCTGCATTAAAAGCGATTTTTTCATTTTCTAGAATAGACTTGTCTAGGTAGAGATCAAAGGGGAGAAGATCACGGCCAATTGGGGGAAGGGCCCCCTTTTCGACTCCGGCCAATTCTTTCAATTCAACGGTTGTGGCAAATCTTAGTTTCTGAGATTTTAAAATTTTTCTTATTTTATTATTATCGACCTTTTTAGCGGCAGATAGGACAAATAAATGAAATCCTCTTTTATCCTTAAATAGTAGAGTCTTGCCGCCAATTTTTAAATCTTCACCCCTAGCATCTGCCGCGGCCTCACAAGTTTCACCTGGCGGGTGATCTCTCTCCTCAAACTCAATACCCTTATCGTGTAATAATTTTGTTAACTTTTCCGTCAAAGTATTCATTCAATGAGACTGATTGGGGCCATAGAGGCCATAAACCTTTTTTTTGCCCCATCCCTAAATTTTATAACTATTTTTTCCTGTTCCCCGGTTCCTTTAGTCTCCAATATTTTTCCTTCACCATAAAGATCATGAAAAATATATTGGCCGGCCAGATATTTAGGGCCAAGAATATTCCTACTTTTACTCGTACCCTTTTTTCCCACCTGATATACAACCTCATCGTAGGAGGCCTCTTCTTGAGAAAAATATTTTTCATCATCACCGAGGTAAAAGGATTGGTCCTCTCCTCCTTCTCTTTGCCAGGTGTAGTAATGTTCGGGGATCTCATCTATAAATCTACTAGGGCCGTTAAATTTGACCTGGCCAAAAAGCATTCTTCCCCTGGCAAATAAAATATAGAGGCTTTTCATGGCCCGGGTCATGGCAACATAAAAAAGCCTTCTCTCTTCCTCTAGGGCCTCAATACCGTGGTCCAAACTTTTATAGGAGGGAAAAAGATTTTCCTCTACTCCCACTAAAAAAACATAAGGAAATTCCAACCCCTTAGCACCATGAACTGTCATTAGGGAAATTTCACCAGTTTGTTTTTCTTCTGGGTCTTCCACATGGGAATCAAGGGTAATATTTTCTAAAAATCCTATTAGCGTTGGCGAAGGTGTAATTTGTTCATATTGCTTGATGGCACTTCCCAGTTCTTCCAAATTCTCTAGCCTGGCCAAGGACTCGAAATCCTTATTGGCCTTGAGATAGTTCAAATACCCCGTTTCTTGCAAAAGTTTTTCGAAAATAAAAACAGGAGAAGTCTTTTCTTTTTCCAATACCTTCGCTTCAGAAATAATTGTAACTAACTCGCGCAAAGCGGATTTCATTTTAGCGCTCAATCTCAAGTGAAGATATTTTTCGGGGTTATCCACAATATCTTTTAAGGCATCCCACAGTGATACCGACATTCTAATCGCTTCATCCTCCAATTTTCTAAGAGAGATGGCACCAATTCCCCTTGCTGGAACATTTATGATTCGACTTATGGCCAGGGAATCCTTCTCGTTGACCACGATTCTCATGTAGGCCAACATATCCTTTACTTCTTTTCTATCATAAAATTTAGTTCCCCCAATAATTCGATAGGGGATATTTTTTTTCCTCAAACTATCTTCAATAAGCCGAGATTGAGAATTGGTCCGGTAGAAAACAGAAATATCCGTTAGGAGTACCTGCTCTCCTTTTAACTTTAATATCTCTTCGGCAACAAAGCTTGCTTCTAACCGGTCATCTTTGCATTCAATGATTTTAATGGATTCACCTTGCGGATTCTCCGTCCACATCTTCTTATCCTTTCGGAGGGAGTTTTTTTCGATCACACAAGTGGCGGCCTCGATTATATTTTTTGAAGACCGGTAATTCTGTTCTAATTTTAAAATTTTTGCACCAGGGAAAACTTTTTCAAAATCCAAAATATTGGAAATATCCGCCCCCCTCCATGAATAGATTGATTGATCCTCATCACCCACAACACAGATATTACAACGCTTTCCTGTAAGCATCTTCAAAAGTTCAAATTGCGCTTTGTTGGTATCTTGGTACTCATCTACTAAAAGATACTCAAACCTATTTTGGTAACGGGTTTTAACTTCAGGAAATTTTTCAAAAAGCTGGATTACCCCACTGATAAGGCCGCCAAAATCTAGCGCATTGGCCTTGGCCAGTTCTCTTTCATATTCGACGTAAAAAGAATAAAATTCATGATCACAATCAATCTCATATCCAAATTCACCGGCCCGATCTATGTAATGACCTAAGTTTTTTATCTCTTCAATATAGTTTAATATTTCAAAGGGAGATATTTCTTTAGTGCTTATTCCCCTTTTACCTAAAAGATATTTGACTACTGCCTTAGATTCCGAGCTATCGTAAATGGTGAAGTTTCTACTTAGTCCTAATTGGGCAACTTCCGATCTTAATACCTTCACACAAAAGGAATGGAACGTTGTGATCTGAAGAGCACCTAGTTCTATATCAATTAACTGAGAAACCCGCTCCCTCATCTCTCTTGCCGCCTTGTTAGAAAAAGTCAAGGCCAATAGTTTATAAGGGCTTATCATTTTATCTTGAAGCAAATAGGTAATTCGAGAAACTAAGGTTCTAGTTTTTCCCGATCCGGCCCCGGCCAAAATCATGATAGGCCCGTCGGTGAGTCGGACAGCTTCCTGTTGATTGGGATTTAGATCTTTTAATTCCATTTACCGGTGATGCTATTCGACTGTTACCGATTTGGCCAAATTTCTTGGCCTGTCTATGTCGGTCCCTTTTTGCTTGGCGATGTGATAAGAGAGAAGTTGGTTGGCCACGTTGACATAAAGCGGGGAGAGCTCTTCTAGGCCCTCAAATGTTAAAGGAATAAAAAGATCACAAATATTTCTAAGATCAGCCACGTCTGGACCTATTCCAATAATGATACCCTTTCTGGCCTTAATTTCTTGAATATTAGAAACAGTTTTATCAAATAGCTCTGGGCCTACTATGGCAATGTTGACCATTTTTTCATCGATCAAGGCAATCGGCCCATGCTTTAACTCTCCTGCAGCATAACCTTCTGCATGAACGTAAGCGATTTCTTTTAACTTCAACGCCCCTTCAAGGGCAACTGGATAATAAGGCCCTCTTCCGGTGAAAAAGAATCCCTGGAAGTTATATATTTTTTGGGCCATCTCTTTGAAGAGTTCTGCTTGGTTTAAAAGCTCTTCAATCCTATGGGAGAGCAGGGAAAACTTTTGTTTTAACGACTTAAAATCCTTAGTACCCGCAAAGGCCTCACAAATTATCCTGCCCGTTAAAACCTGTTGAGTGAAGGCCTTGGTGGAGGCCACACCAATCTCTTGACCGGCATGGATTAAAAAGTTTTGATCCACCTCTCTAAATAGGGTTGAACCTTCCACATTTACAATAGAGATGGTTTTTATTCCTTTATCTTTACAAAGTTTTTGGGCCGCCAAAGTATCAGCAGTTTCCCCAGATTGACTGATGAAAATGGCCAGGTCTCCCGGAAGTAAAAGAGGGTCCTTATAACGAAATTCAGAAGCGAACTCCAAACTAACGGGAATCTTTAATAGCTTTTCTAGCATCTGTCCCACTACCATTCCGGCGTAAAAGGCCGTTCCACAACCTACGAGGTGAACTCTTTTTGGTCTTTCAAGCTCCAGGTCGATTCCCTCCAGGTAGATATCGGACAATTTTCTAATCAGCACTGGTTGTTCATAAATTTCTTTAAGCATGTAATGCTCAAATTGCCCTTTGGTAGAAATTTCAAAATTAGTTTCCAAGTCTTTGGCCAAATAGCGAGTACTAGGAGATCCATCTAAATCGTAGAAGTTAATACTACCTTTGCTTAAAAAGCACATTACATCATCATCGGGAAAAAAGATCTTTTCAACAAAGCCTATTAAAGCGTAGGGGTCAGAGCTAACCATCGCCTCACCAAGATTTTCATTAATTCCGCAAACTAAAGGGGCCCCTCTTTTTATGGTAACAATGCCATCTGAATCGCTCGATTGGATAACAAATGCCGAACTCCCTTTTAATTTTTTAAAAGCATTAGAGGTGGCAGCAAGAAGATCGCGACCCTCTTCTAGCTCGAAGCTTAAAAGGCCTAGAAAAACTTCTGAGTCAGTATCAGAGGTAAACTTAAAACCTCTGGCCGTAAGACCTTTTCTAAGTTCCTCAGCATTTTCAATAATACCATTGTGAACAATCGCCAGGTTCTTATAAAGATGGGGATGGGAGTTCATATCATTAACTGCCCCATGAGTGGCCCACCTGGTGTGGCCAACAGAGGAAGAAGAATGATGATCTTGATTATTTAATAAATTAATTAAATTGGCCAACTTACCAGTCTTTTTAAATAGGGATAGATCGCCAGCTGAATTTTTAAAACAAATCCCCGCAGAATCATAACCTCTGTATTCAAGCCTTTTCAGTCCTTCTAAAACTTTATCAACTGAATCACCTGCCCCAATATGTCCTACAATTCCACACATGTATTACTCACTTTAAAAAAATTTTGGCCAGTTTTTCTTTGGTCACCTGTCTTCCTCTAGAAATAGCAAAGGAACCATCAGGCATATCGTTAGTGATTGTGGTTCCGCTGGCCACAAAACAATTATCACCTATTTCTACTGGAGCAACCGTTTGGGAATCAGAACCGATAAAAGTTTTTTTCCCAATCAAGGTTTTGTGCTTATTTTTTCCATCATAATTACAGGTTATAAAACCACATCCAATATTAGAGTCTTCTCCAATCTCGGCATCTCCCACATAGCTTAAGTGGGAAACTTTCACCCTATTACCAAGCTTTGATTTTTTTACTTCTACAAAGTTACCAATCTTAGATTCTTCACCCAAATCGCTGCCAGGCCTTACCCTAGCAAAAGGCCCTATGGTGGCGCTTTTTCTAATAATGGAATCTTCGATATACGAATAGGCCTTAATGGTTACCTGATCTTCAATAATGGAGTCTCTTATAATAGAGCCTGGCTCAAGAGTTACATCCTTGCCAATTTTGGTTTTTCCCTCAAGATGGCAATTGGGGTAAATCACTGTTCCTGGGCCTAGTTCAACTCCCTCGGCAACATAGGTGTGTCTTTTATCAATAAATTTAACACCGTTTTCTAATGTAGCAATCATCGTTATTTACCTAAATGAAAATTATTGTATAGGATTTGTACCTAGTTCTACTCAATTTCTCAAACCTACACAAGGCATTACTTGCTTACTTTGATATACCGCATATAAAAATTTGCTTCTCAAGTATGGGTTTTAACTAAATATAGCTTGTTCATTAGGTGAAATATTTTAAAGAGAAGTGCCAAAAATCCCGAATTGATTATTGTCCAGGAGAATAAATAATGGTCACAAACTATAACGGGGAAGAGATTCAGATTAAGGAAAACCTGCCCCTTTTACCTATAAGAGATTTAGTCGTTTATCCCTTTATGATTCTCCCCTTATTTGTAGGCCGGGCATCCTCTATAAAAGCTGTTGAGGAATCATTTGAAAAGTTTGATAAATTAATTTTATTGGCCAGTCAAAAGGATGTAACAACCGAAAATCCTCCACCTCATGAAATATATGATGTGGGAACCGTGGCCATGATCATGAGAATGCGCAAATTGCCTGATGGACGGATTAAGATTTTGGTCCAAGGTATCAAGAAGGCGAGAATTCAAAGCTTTGATACAACTGAACCCTTCTTTAAAGTAAAAATATCAACTATTGATGATGGAAAAATTGAAGAAAATGATCCCTTAATAAAGCTGAAAACATCTCATGTGCAGGATCTACTCGAAAAATACGTTACTGTTTGCAAAAATCTTTCCCCTGATCTGATTCCTATATCTAAGGATATATCAGACCCAGGGAGATTAGTGGACCTCGTGGCCTCTAATTTAAGCCTGAGGGTGGCAGAAAAACAGATGCTCTTAGAGGCAACAGACCCTATTGATCGACTAAATAAGATTAGTAATATCCTTGCTCGTGAAATTGAAGTGCAAAATATGCAATCCAATAGTCGAGGAAATTTCTTTGACGATTATAATAGATCTAATAAGGATATTAATAATTTTCGTGATCAGATGAGAAATTTTAAACCTGACTTTGGAGATTTAAACCCCGAGGGAGTTGAGGATGAATTTGAAGAGCTTAGAAATAACCTCTATCATGCCAAGTTGCCGGCCGAACGTGAAAAAGAGGCCTTAAAAAACATCCAAAGACTAGAAAAAATGCATCCGGAATCATCGGAAGCGACAATTCTTAGAAACTATCTCGACTGGCTGATTGAACTTCCCTGGTCGGTTTCAAGTGTTGACCATTACGATTTAGACCATGCCAAAAAGATTTTAGATGAAGATCATTTTGAACTGGAAAAGGTAAAAGAGAGAATCCTGGAGTTTTTGGCCGTGCAGAAACTCAAGGGTGGGACAATAAAAGGACCTATTCTCTGTTTCAGCGGTCCTCCTGGAGTTGGCAAGACTTCTCTTGGTAAATCTATTGCCAGGGCCACGGGGAGAAAATTCGCCCGTATATCTCTAGGTGGAATAAAAGATGAAGCAGAAATCAGAGGCCATCGAAGAACTTATGTTGGGGCCATGCCTGGTAGAATTATTCAGGCCTTAAAACAAATTAAAACCAACAATCCTGTCATCTTATTGGACGAAGTTGATAAGTTAGGAGGAGATTTCAGAGGCGATCCCTCAAGCGCCCTTTTAGAAGTTCTCGATTCTGAACAAAATGACAGCTTCCGCGACAATTTTATCAACCTTCCTTTTGATCTTTCAAAGGTAATGTTTATTGCCACTGCCAATGTTTTAGAAAACATACCAGTGCCTCTTCGAGATCGGATGGAAATCATATCCTTACCTGGCTATACCGAAGAAGAAAAACTTAAAATATCAGAGAAGTTTCTCATTCCTAAACAATTAGAGGAAAATGGAGTCCCTAGCGAATTGGTAGAGATCCCTCTAGAAAGTCTAAAAGTTGTAGTGAGAAATTTTACTTTTGAAGCGGGACTTCGAAATCTCGAGAGAAAGCTAGGTGCCTTATTTAGAAAAGTGGCCATTAAAATTGCCAAAGGGAAAACAACAAAAACGGTTATCACTCCGGAGATGATTCCCGATTTCCTCGGCCCTAGACTGTTCACAACAGATAATAAGAATGAAAAAAATGAAGTCGGCGTTTGCACCGGACTTGCCTGGACCTCGGCCGGAGGCCAAATCTTTTCTGTAGAATCTACCAAAATGAGAGGAAAAGGAATCACGCTAACTGGACAGTTAGGTGATGTGATGAAGGAGTCGGCGCAGACAGCTATAGGCCATATCCGAAGTAATGCTGAAGCTTTTTGTATCGACGAGAAAGATTTTGAACATAGTGAAATTCACATCCACCTGCCGGCAGGTGCTATTCCTAAAGATGGGCCAAGTGCTGGAATAACCTTGGCCACTACCATTGTCTCGTTATTTACCGGATGCCCGGTAAATCGACATATTGCCATGACTGGGGAAATAACCCTTACAGGTAAGGTTTTGCCAATTGGTGGTCTAAAAGAAAAGGCCTTAGCGGCCATGAGAGTGGGAATAAATACCATTATCATCCCGTGGGAAAATCAAAAGGATTTAGTGGATATCCCTAAAGAATATCTGGATAAAATTAAATTCATACCGGTTAAACACTTTTCTGAGGTCATTGGACTCGCACTAATTAATTGGGAACAGAAAAAAAATTCCTGGAATAAAAAAAATCAGATTCAAGAACCTCTAGTGGCCTAATTCCTGATACAATTCATCTTTACTCGGGAGAGAGAAATTAACCACCTCAATACCTGTACTTTCTAATATATCCACCCCTTCTCGAAGGCGATAAGGAAGAGCATAGAAGACCTTTTTCACTCCCCCTTTATTCACCATCCTCTTGGCGCAATAAGAACAAGGTTGATGGGTAACAAAAACTATTTTTGACACCTCAGGGCCACCATTGGTTTTAAGAAGCGCATTATCTTCCGCATGCAGGCATCCACAAGTTCCCGGCGTAGAAGTGTCACATTTGTTAGGTAGACCTGCTGCATTGCCATTATAACCTAATCCATAAACCCTTGAATAATCAGAAGAGACGACTACTGCTCCAACTTGGAGCCTAATGCAAGTTGAACGTTTTGCTAGATCAAAGGCCAATTTCATGTATATTTCTTCAAAAGTAATGCGACTCATCTAAGAACTCCTTAAAAATTTATGTTTTTAAGTTAAAATAGAAATATAGCACCAATTCGAGGCAAAAGAATGGAACCAAAAATCATAGTTATAGATCCCTCTGACTTCTCGCGAAGATTGACGGTAGAGATGTTGGAAGACCTAAATTTCACAGTAATGGGCGAAGCAAACTCTCTTGAAAGGGCCCAAGAGATCATAAAAAATGTATACTGCAATATTTGTCTGGTAGATATGAATTTGGGAGAAATTTCGGGTATAGAATTTTGTGAAAACCTAACGGAAAATAATGAAGGCCTAGGGGTAATCCTTACAACATATCTCACGCTGGAAAAGCTAAAGATTGATGCCATTCTCAGTGGTGCCATTGATGTATTAGAACACCCGATAGATAAAAAAAGTTTAGAGAAATCTATTATTTATGTACAAAAAACTATTACCGAAAAGGAATAATGAGCATTTTAAAATATCTTATATTTTTTGTTTTTAGTTTTTTAATTCTTTCAATTCCTATTTCTGACACCCCATTATTTTTTCATCTTCACAAACCCTTAAAACCTTATATCGCAGTTGTTTTTAATAAGGTTCAAATAGAGTCACGCAAAAAAGTAAGGGCGGGTAAGGAAATGATTTTAGAATCCCTACCTGAGAAGATTAGGCCAAAAGATTTAAAGGCCGGACTTGATTAGACCTACTTTGAGATAGTTTTCTTTTCTCTATCTTTAACTTCTGGAATTTCATCATCTTTAATATCAACTTTTACCAGTTCCATATAGGGCCTAGATTTTTGGATACTATTAGTGCAATCCACATTAGATACATCCTCACCCAATTCTCTGGCGATAGAGTTTGAGGAAATTATTAAAAGAAAAACTAAGCTTATAAATTTCATAGTTGCCACCAATTTATTTAGATTTAATCCTACGTCTTCGTCTTTTATCTTTAACCCCGGTTTTATCTTCATCAACAGATTCCCCCAGCTTTTTTCGCGCCTTAGATTCTCTATTGATATCCGTTATGCAAGTGCAACCTTCCGGGCATCCTTCTATTTTTTCTCCCAATTGGTCTGCAAAATCCCTTTGTGCAAAGGTAGTAAAGCTTAAACCACATAGGGTAATGATAAGCAGTTTTTTCACTGTAGGCCTCCTACATATTTAAGTTAACACCGGCAGGCCTAACTATTGATAAAAGGTTTTTAAAGGCATTAGTCACCTGTACTGCCATTTTACTACCAGCACTTGATTTCACTTCTTTAATTTCACCGTAGCTGTCATAGGAAACTCTTATCTTGCCTATATTACTCATGGCAATTTCCACAGGTTTACCAGCGGCATTGTATTTAAAGGTAAGCGCCCGTTTTTTATCCTTCTTTTTGTGATAATCAATCATCTTACTGATACGACCTTTTAAGTCATAGATTAAAAGAACTGACTTGCCCTCACTATTCCTGGCCTTGGCCAAATTCCCTTTTTTATCGTATTCAAATTTAGTCCAACCATCATTATTAGTAACCTTGTTTATTTTCTTGATTTTTTTATCATATTCAAGCTTGAGAAATTTTCCCGACGAGTTAGTTTTTCTAGTTAAAAGACCACTTTCATCATAGGCAAAAGTAGTAATATCCCCATTTCTGTCTATTTTAACAGGATTGGAACAGCACTCAGAATAGACTGTCTCGGTTTTAAATCCATTTATGTTAGTAAGCGTTCTATAGGTGTACTGGGACCCATCAGGTCGAGGCTTTATCTCATATTCATATCTATTGGTAACTTCCCTACCACCCGATTGCTTAGTCACCAAAGTCCAATAATGAAAGTTGGGGTTTTTTGAGTTGTTTTCATATTTATACTTGGTCTCTTCACCTGATCTGTTTATAATTTGTGAAACGAATTGAGTCCTTTTTGTATAGGTTATCTCCATTTTGGCGCCATCAGAATAGATCACCGATGTCATATTATGATTTGAATCGTAAGTGAATTTATAGAGATTATCTGCAATATCTTTAGATTCAACAAGATCTCCACCATCATATTTATAAGTAGAGCTTTTACCACCCGTGGTAGTTATTTTTTTTACCTTTCCGTCAGCATAGAGTTCAAAGAAAAGTTGTTTCCCCATGGAATCTTTTATGGACTTTAATTTCCCATTCTTGTAGTTTAAAAATAGTTTGTATCCGTGACGGTCGTGAATGCTTGTTAAATTCCCGTCATCATCAAAAAGTTCATATTTTCCATCGTTATAACGTCTTTTAAATCCTCTATTTAACCGAGTCACCGTTTGAAGTCCGCGACTGCTCGAAAACAACTTTGTTCCCTGAGCTATATCTGCTTTAACATCGAATTTTTTAGCATAGGCCTGCCTAAGTTCGGCATCATTAATTAACTTTTCACTTAAATTTTTGGCAACTTCATCAGATACTTTATTTTTTGATCTCATTGCCGCGATAATCTTACTGGCCGCTTCTGCAGCATTAACAGGTCCTTTGGGGACAAACCTCGTTTCCGCACCAGAGCCATTCTCATGAATAATAACTGAGCTATCGGCCGCAACTTCGAGTTTAGTTTCAAAATCACTTCCCCAACCAAAGCCAAACCAGCCTTTGGAGGTGGATTTGGAATTATAAGTACGACTTATTTCCAGGTTTTTACCACCGCCAGGAACCAATACATCAAAGTAGGTTATATAAAAGTTTCCATTTTTAAGATTCACGCCTGCTTCTAAGGAGAGAGGTAGTACCAAGGTAAATAAAAAGTATTTAAAAAACTTCATAGCAAGTTCCTTTTTAGCTAAAATTCATACTTTTTATTTATCGGATTTTTAGGACTAGACCTTAATCTTAACTATTTTTAAAATGATAAAAAAACCGATTCCATCAAGAACCACCGCCGCTACCATCAAAGCAATTCCAAGGGGATGGGCAAACACCCTCTCCATAGAACCGGGATCAGTAGCGGCATAGATACCCCCGATACCAAAAGGCATGGCCGCTATGGTCATCCCTTGAAACATTCCCGAGGCAGTGTATTGCTCAATTTTCTGGGCAATTCTAATCCGCTCCCTGATAACAGTTACAATAGTATCAAAGGTTTCTGATAGATTTCCCCCAGTTTCCTTAAGAATATTCACTCCAGTAACAAACATTTCATTATCTTCAGTGGGGATCCTAGCGGCGAGATTTTCCAGACACTCCTCCAACGTAACCCCAATTCTTTGTTGCTGTAAAATCAAATTATATTCTTGAGAGGTAGGGGCCGGCATTTCTGCTGCCACCATTCCAAGCGCTTGAGGCATGGAGAGCCCGGCCCTGATCCCATTAGATAAAAGGGTTAGGGAATCTACCATCTGCCCAGAATACTCCTTAATCCTTTTTTCAATCATATAATTAAGCACAGGTTTAGGTATTTTAAAGGATAAAAAGGCGGCCAAAAGACCCATTACCACTGAGATACCCCATGCTCCCATAATGAACCCAAATAATACAACCATGAGTAAAAAGGAAAAGATGGCCATGCCAATGAGGCCATAGGTAATTTTTTCAGGAGATATTTCTATAAAAAGCTTTTCCAAGCTTTCCAAAATAAAATTTCTAACCCCAATGGTTTGATCTTCAACCCAAATAAATAATTTCTGGGCATTTCGAAAGACCGGAACAAAAACCATCAACCCGATAACTAGGGCAATTCCATTTTGTCCTAAGATCTTTAAAATTGCTTCCATCTAGTCCTCGTTTTTAAACAGTCCGCGGGGAATATTAATTCCCTTTTTTTCCAGCTTTTCTATAAAGGTGGGAATAAATCCCGAAGCCTTGTGTTTTCCGATAATTTTTCCTTTTTTATCTTGTCCTTCCTGAACAAAAGTAAAAATATCTTGAAGTGTTACCGTTTCACCCTGCATTCCCTGAATTTCTGTTATAAAGGTTGTTTTTCTTGAACCATCATCAAGCCTTGAGGCCTGAATTATCATGTGAACTGCTTTAGAAATCATTTCTTTTATGGCCATTGGCTCCAAACCGGCACCTGCATACTGGCAAAGTACGACTAATCTTCCAATACACTCTCTTGGGTTATTAGAATGAACTGTGGTTAAAGATCCATCATGCCCTGTACCCATGGCCTGAAGCATATCTAGCGTTTCTCCACCCCGACACTCTCCAACGATAATTCTATCTGGTCGCATTCTAAGAGTTTGTTTAACCAGACAACGGATATCCACGCCACCTTCACCTTCAAGTGATGGTGGTTTTGTTTCCAGACTAACAACATGATCCTGTGGAAGGTCGAGTTCCGCGGAATCTTCACAGGTGATAACCCTTTCATTGGCCTGAATGAAAGCGGCCAAAATATTTATTAATGATGTCTTCCCAGAACCGGTTCCGCCACTTACTACAATATTTCTGTGCGCCTGAACTGCAATTCTTAAAAAATCGGCCATGGCAGCAGTAACAGAACCAAAAGTGATTAAATCTTTATAAGTGAGTCGGTTTTCAGGGAATTTCCGTATGGTTATAACTCCACCACCTAAGGCACAGGGAGGAATAATGGCGTGGACTCTGGAACCATCAGGAAGTCTAGCATCTACGTAAGGAGTTTTCTCATCAATTCTCCTTCCAATGGGGGCAACAATTCTTTCTATAACATTTAATACTTGCCGGTCGTTAGTAAAAACTGTTTCCGATTTTTTAATCTTCCCATCTTGTTCATAAAATATCTTCCGAGGCCCTACCACCATGATTTCCGTACAGCTTTTATCAGCTAGCAAGTCCTCTAGTGGACCTAGCCCTAAGGCCTCATCAATAATCTCTTTAACCATTTTATTCATATCTTCACGAGTATCAACAATACCCTTTATATCTTCTTTTCCGAGCAGCTCCACCACCAATTTTTTGGTTTTTTCCTTTAATATAATCTTTGATTTTGGGTCATTATCATCGGCCTTGGAAAGGTCTAGCTCTTCCACTAAAGATTTATGAATTCTAGATTTTAAACCTATCCATAAATCCAGTTCCTTTACAGCCTCGGCCCCTTCTTTTTTCTTAGTTTCTGGAGACTTTTGAATACCGGAGAGAACTTTCAAAACATTTTTTTGAATTATTTTTCTTACAGTTTCAATCACCCCTTTGGCAAAAGGGCTCCCCTTTGCAACCGTAAGGATAACCTTCTTAGCGGTGAGGGCCTGGGTGCAGGTTTTATCATCTTTTGGAATGGAGGAAAAAACTGGTTTCCCCAAAGCCTTACCTACAAAGGCCGGACTAACTGGATGGCCCTTGTCTGCCATATTCAAAATCACTTGAATCATGTCTTTGGGAAACATCATGGAAATCAAATCAGAATACATTCTCTTGGTTTGATTAACTGCTAAGACATCGGTATTAACCACCAGCATAATCATGGTGGAGAACTCACAGGCCTTTAAGGCCAAATCATTTAATTCACTTCCCGCATCGATTACGGTGAGAGGAAAAATACCGGTAATGGCCTTTAAAAATTTTCCCAGGCCATCTACATTAACGGCCTCTGCTGCCAAAGGATCATTTGGCATGCCAATAAAAGAGACTCCAGCAGGATGGCTGGCAACAAAACCCTGGATTGCCCTTGGTTCCACTGCACCAGTGAATTCTGAAAGCTCCCTTAAATCTTTTTTTGATTTAAGTCCGGTTATAATATTTAAATCACCTGCCGCTTTTTGGTCAAAATCAAGCAGTAGCGTTTTACTTTTAGTTTCAGCAGCAAAGGCAAATGCCAAATTGGCAGCGACCTGAGATTTCCCCGATCCCCCTTTTCCACCTAAAACACAAAGAATATACCCTTGCGCCATAACTTTACCTGCTCCTTTGCTTGAATTTTTTCAAGATATCTTCAGTCCCGGTATGGGCATTATCAATAATCTCAGGTGTTATAAAAACCACAAATTGGTTTCTACTGGATTTTAGATTTTTACTTCTAATAAAAGTAAAGAGTGGTTGAACATCTTCAAAATTATCTTCCCCGCCGACCGGGTCTTTGTCATAAGCAGTGGTGGTTTGTTGTATTGAGACACCTCCGACTACCGCCGATTCTTTTGATTTGATAACCACGTGAGTGGTTATGTTTGCTTCATTGGTAATAGGAGGATTTCCTTCAACCGAACTAACTGAGACCCCAATATTTAAATCTATTCGCTCTTTAGACAAAATAGTGGGTGTCACTTTTAAATCAAATCCTGCATTCGCCTCTTCTGCCCGAGTAAATTCTCCAGTTCCAAGGGTAAATGGTTGTTTGAGATTCTTTTTAAGTTGTGCCTGAACTTTATTTTTTACAACGATAACTCCCGATTGAATAATCCTGGCATAACCGGCACTCTTAGCAGATGCTAGTTTTGGCAAGAGGTTAGAGAGAGTCCCCGAAAAGCCATCACTGCTACCCGAAGTCCCAACGCCACCACTATTTGTTTTACCAAAACTGATTTGGGCCCCATCACCGCCTAAAACCGGCACCCATTTGAAACCAAACACTCGGTTATAATCTTTATTTAATAACACAAACTGCGCTGTTATTTTTATCAATCTAGGAATGGGCATCTCTGCCTTTTCTGCATTTACTACGATAAAGTCATGAAGGATTTTTTTCCCTCCGGCCCTTTGAACTGCACCTTCCCTTTCTGCCAAGGAGGCCACATTTTCTGGCATAAAGGCAACAGCTATTTTTCCCGCAAGATTTCGCTCTGATTTAGACGTTACGAAACCCTCAAGCCAATAGGCCTTATTAACGATTCTAACCGTTACATCCTTCATGCCATTTTTATGGATTTCCTCTTGCATTTTTTGCCCCACCATTCTCTGGGTCTGAGGAGAGAGTTCCACCATATCGAGGATTCCCTTGTCAGAATATTTCTTTAATACAAGATTAATCAATCCATAATCTGCCGGCACAACGATTTGACCACCGAGATAGACACTATCACCTTTGATGCCTATTACGAGTCCTTCAATTTGTCCTAAAAATTCCTTTAGCTCTACAACTAAATTGGACAAATCTGAAGCTGTTATATTTATAAGATACCTGGCCTTGATATCCCCAACGGTGTTCCTAACCGTTACAGAAGTTCGGCCTGGTTTTAATCCCTTAAAAGTTATTTCTTTTTTTTGAGGTATCAGAGTGTAGCCCATAAGACTTGAGTTTCCCACCTGCAACTTTGTGTGAGCAACAAAATCGAGTTTCACAATTTTATCAATCCCTAAAACAATATCGATTTGTTCCTCTTCAACTTCCTCTTGGCCGTACAGGGTAATAGAAAAAAGAAAAATAAAAAAGGTTAAAGCTTTCATATCTTATTTATATCTCTTCTTAAAGAAAGCCTTGGCGTCGTTAGCATCTGATCCAAGAATATCAAAATAATTGGTTCCTCTAATAGCGACAATGTTCTTATCACTATTATTTCGCAAAGTGAGAATTGGGGGTCTACCTGAGAACGTAAGAATAAAACTAATTTTTTGCACCTGAAATGGGTCCAACTCCAAAGTGATGGTGTTATATCTTGTGTAGGTGTTTAAATTCATCTTTCTAATAACACTGGGAGTTTTGATGCCTATTAACGGGATTTCATTAGTCATAGAAAGTCCGGTTGATAACACCAGCACATCCTGTAGCACCGTCACGATTTTGTATTTATCTTTTCTTCCAGCGGCATAATCTAGCGCCGCCAAAATATCCACTCGGTCCCCAGGCCTTATCAGTTTGGAAACCGCCTGGTTTTCCGTAACAGTGATGGCCACAGCTCTTTTGCCAATACTAACCTGTCTGGCAAGACCAGTTTTAGCACCCGGATAGGTCACTCGCGGTTTGGTAACCTGTTCTCCCTTTAAAATAGGGACGGTTGCAATAGTATTTTCAAGTTCTCTCATTGATTTAAAGTGCCCAGGTTGCAAAAAACTTTGCGGGATACTTATGACTTGAATTTTAGAATCGTCTATCAGCTCCAATTCCTTAATATTGACTTTTGCAACTATTACAGAACTTTCGGTTCCATACCTTTGTATCATGGCGGCCTTTTGATCTTCCATGTACGTGTAAACCATGAACATGGCGATAAGAGATATTACTAATGCCAAAGTGAATGCTCGAGTGTTCATAACCTTTCCTATAGAATCAAATATTTACAACTTTATTTTATCAAATTTAGAAATTTTGTGGGATTAAAAGGAATATTCTACCGAATAGTACAATCCCCAGAAATGGAGGCATTCACTAGGGGATTAAATTCCATATTTCCTGACGGTCCTATAAAGTAAGATGAAGAACAAACACCATAAACACTAAAGACTTTTACAAACGTAGAAATCCTTTCAACCCCTAATAACCGATCACTACAATTTTCTTCACGCTTTTCCCCTCCTGTAGCAAAGGATAAAAGTCGGTAACATGGCCCAAAGGGAGTATTTCCGGCGGAGTAGTCCCTCCAGCCAATAGAATACATACCAATACCTGAGATTGCCCCTCTAAAAGAATCAAGATCTTCCGCGGGAGGAATGGTTGAGTTATTTTTAACCAAATAATAAAAATAACCCCTCACTGCTTTATTTTGGTTTATGGCCCCGTTTATGGCCCCACCCATAGTAGTTAAAACTGAAATTAAAATAAGGAAAAAAGGCAAAAAAACAATAAACTCAAATATCGCCTGGCCTTTGTTATTTTTAAGTTTTTTCATCACTTAGCACCCATTATCAAAAAAAGTGGTATGAACTGAACAATCGCCTCCAACTTCTTCCATCGCACGGCAGACCCTCTGTAAACAGTTCGCTCGAGTAGGCTCTCTCCCAATAAAAGATTCCGATCTTAAAACCATTGGTTTAATTCCACCTACAATATCAGAAATTCCAAAATTTTCAGTGTATTCACTCCAGGCCCCGGTAAATAAAGCATTTGGGACGGAACCAGGATGGTTGATTTTTATCAAGCTGTTCCACCCGGGGATAGTGTGTTTCATGGGAAATTTTTCAAATACTATGCTAGCGCGATTTCGTGCATTTTGATCCCCGCCACTTGGACTATTACTATTATTATCAATCACTAGATAAGTTCTCGATGCCATAAAGGTGGCATAATGAACCAAAAATCCGTTAGTTAAGTTCACCCCGATTCTAAAAATCATGAAGATCAAAGAGAAGACGAAAATAAAGGTCAACAAAAACTCGATCGTAGATTGGCCTCTTTTATCAAGGGTATGGTTCTGCCGGGGTAAAAAACCTCGTCTGGCCTCTGGTTGAGTTATAGTAACTGTCATGTCTTGATGAATAGGCATTGGAATCTCCCTCTTCCGTCCCGGTTATAGGAGGAGAACCATAACGATAGGTGTATTCAAACCTTTTCCTTAAAGTTTCAAAATAAACCGAATCTGGTCCCATAAAGTTTTTAAAGGCATCACTTTTAAAAACTGTCATACTCAAAGAGACGACTACCATTAAAAGCAAAATATACTCAAGCGCACTCTGCCCGTCGTTTCCTTTTAAAGTTTGTAGATGCTTATTTCCCATCCGTACCAAATCCAGGCCAATAAAATTAAGGGAGCAAAAGTAAACCTGGTGCCAAAAACTCCCTTTAGTGGCGCCCAACTGGCCAATTTAAAGGCCATCTTAATTTTACCAAAATTTTGGATTATATGCAGGAGGAGTAAAATTGATCCCACCAAGATAGTCACATATATAAGGCATAGAAAAAGTATCTTTTGATCCTGAAAAGGTAGGAGTAAAAAAAGAGAGAAGAGATATTTGGTATCACCTGGACCCATAACCTTGACTAAAAACAGAAAAAAGCCTCCCAGCAAAATACCTAAGGGAAAATAGAAATGTTGCCAACTGATCAAATAGAAATCCTGGTAAAAAATGATTATCACCAGAAAAATCACGATGTTTTGAATTGGCCAGTAATTAGATATCTTTTTTTTTGTGAAATCAATAAGGGCGACAATCAGTAACTGGACGCCTAGAAAGATATAGCCTTCCAAAGGCATTATTGAACCCCATTTCCGTAGGCACTATAGAAACAGTTTCTAGCACAACTACCTGTGGTTAACTTTTGGGTGAGGGAATAAGATAAGGAACCGGTAGAGTTGCTCATAAAAGTTGAAATGGCCTTAACGAAACTCATGGCCACAAAACTCATCATTCCAAAGATAAGAATATACTCCAAAAGGGCCTGACCTTTTTTGATCTTTAGAAATTTCATGGTTTTAGGATAATTAAATCTGGTATAAAAAGACAGACAGGTACATTCTTCCTAAATTAAGAAAGTTGCTCTCGTTACCAAAGATGGCCTCCATTTAGGCCCTAGTCCCTAAGGGTTTCCCATTTCATCTACAAAGCTTTCCGCATTAGAGAAAACACCTTCAGTGATTTTGCCAAGTTTTTCAGTCGCTACATCTTTAAATTTGAAGACAATAAGGGCCACCACCGCCACTAAAAGTATGTATTCGGTGGAAGTCTGACCTTCTTCATTTTTAAGAAATTCCCACATTTTCTTCATGGGCACACTCCTACAGGAAAATCTGATTGGATTAACCTTCGGTATTTTCCAGCATAAGCTTTAATTTTAATAACTTAGCAATTTGCTTTTATTCCTTTGTTAATCCTCCTTACTTAATATTATAACTCGGATATTTGTGCATAGCAAGGTGGCTAAGTGCCTATTTTAACTGTGATTTACCCCCATTAAAAACGACTAATTTAGTTTATTTTAACACCATATTAAAAATTGTTTGTTATAATAATCTGGGGTTTTGCCTGGTGAAAAACGAAAACGTGTTTCGCCCCTACAAGTGATTTTATGGAGCGATCCCTGATTATGGTGTGCAAGCTCACCTTTCTCCTAGGGGAACTGAAGTGAGAAGCCTAAAGTAATTACCTATCGCGGCCCCCTGTCAAATGACGGGCGGAAACCATATCTTTTTAGCTAGGCAGGGCCCTTTTATTTGACAAGAATCCAAGTCCCATTCACAATTTAATTATGGATAATGGCCTTTCAACTTCATGGATAGAAAATTTGGCCCTCGAAGAGCTCAATATGAATGAGTCTGGAGTGGTCCACATTGATGATCATCTAAACCCAGTTCACCTTTTAGAGGAATCCTCCATTGATTTTATGAATCAGATGAGGGATCGAATTGAATTTTATGTGGCAAAATTTAATAATTATCGAAATGATCAAAGTGGTCATTCCCAAATAAAAATCTTTAAGATTTCCAATACCGTCAATGATTTCATGCTTTTTAGAAATTCTCTGCGACTAGTATTTTCCCGTAAGGCCAATGATCTCCTTACTGTTGGGTTTATGGCCAGTGGGAAGAACTTCTATACTCCCAGGCTCAATTCAACTGGACCGGGAGATAAATCTTTCCATGAGATAAGGGCACATGTAGGTCCCTTTAATAATATCCATTGGAAATTTCAGGGTGAGGATTTAGAAATAGACAGTATGGTTCGCCACTATCTTTCAGAGTTTATCCGAAACTCCGCCCGTTAGAAGGGCACTTTCTCTATTCCTGCCCTTAAAGCGATCAAAGCTATACTTCAATGATTCTTCTATACTAGGCATGGAAATATCCAAATAATTTTCAAGGTTTTCCACTACCATTTTAAAGTTACGGTATTTGACTTTAGAAGTGTTGATTGTGGGATATTCCCATCGCCATTTTTTTATCAGGTTTTTATTATCCCCAAAAATTTTGCAATAGGCTTGAGCAAACTCATAGAAGCTATGGGTATCCCGGCTGCAAACTTGAAGTAAATGATTTTTAATATTTCTTTTCATTGCAAGTTCAACAACTATTCCAAGATAATTAACATCTAAATGGCCATAACTTAAAAATTGATCACAGTTTACTTGCTCTTTATTTATTAAACCTCGTTGCAAAAACTCAAAAAAGCTTGGCCTCCAAGGGATAAAATTTCGACCGTAGACCGGGCAACTTCTAAATATAAGATAATCGAGGGAGTTCTTTTCTAAATAAAATTCTCCGGCCGATTTTGTTTTTCCAAGATAGGTATCAGAATCAGAGACATCTATTTCCCGATACTCATCTTTTAGACCAGAGAAGATATCAGAAGTTGAAATATAAATGATCCTTGATTTATACCGATGACAAAACTCAGTTGGATAGATTAAACCATTGGTGTTATAAAGACCTGCCATATCTTTATCTTCCGCGCATTCATTTAAAGAGGAATGGCCAACGCAATAAATGGTATAGTCCGGTCTAAAACTATGAAAAATTAACTGGCATTCATCCCGATTAAAAATATCCGTGGGGAAGGTAAAAACTCCTGGAATATTGACCGGATGATTAAAATAAGTTCCTATGACTTTGAAACCTGTTTTTAAGAAATTGGCCAGGTTGGATCCTAAAAAGGAAGAAACTCCTAAAATTAGAACCGTTTTTTGATCACTTTTCATCTTTAACCTCTCTTAACTTAAGTATAGACTTTAAAGAGAAGTCTTAAAAATAAAAAATGCCCTTGCTTTATTCAAAGCAAAGGGCATAATTTTATACAACCTATCCAATCAGCTTTAAAGCAGCGTTTGGATACGCATTGGCCTGGGCCAATATTGATACTCCTGCTTGGTATAAAATATTATTTTTTGCGAGTTCTGCCGTTTCATAGGCAACATCCACATCTCTAATCCTAGATTTTGCGGCACTAAAATTTTCATCACTGATTTCCAAATTATTGATGATGGAGGCCAATCTATTTTGAAATGCCCCCAATTTGGCCCTGGTTCCGTTAACCCCAAGTAGCGCCTCATCAAGGATTGAAAGAGTATTTTGCGCTCCATTTTTGGTCCTGATACTTTCTCCGGTAAGTCCAAGCGCGACGAGGCTTGAATCGGCTTCTGATCCACTCCAATAAATTCTATCGAGGAGGGGATCATTATGGATGCCAATCTGAAACTCCATGTCCGGAGTTGTTCCATCCAATAGTCTATTTCCTGTATATTCCGTTGATCTAGCAATTCTATCGATTTCATCTTTGAGTTGTTGAAATTCTGTATCGGTAAATGCACGTTCGGCAACTCCTATAGTATCTGATGCAGCTTGAACACTTAATTCCCTCATCCTTATTAGAATGTTGGATATTTCATTTAACCCGCCTTCTGCCACTTGGGTTAATGAGATCGCATCGTTTGCGTTCCTTTTGGCCTGCCTGATTCCTCTTATGTTTCCACGTAGATTCTCACTGATAGCAAGTCCTGCGGCATCATCACCCGCACGATAAATTCTCTCACCGGAAGAAAGCCTATTATAATTAGATGCAAGTCTAGCAAGTGTTCTTCCAAGTGACCTCTGTGCCGATAGCGATGGCACATTGGTGTTAATCCTTAAACCCATTTCAAACTCCTTTTACATATTTACCTCCTTGTAAAAAATCGAACTTACTGTTCTTTAATTAATAAAATTTCTCTTCGTCCAAAAAATTGGAATTGGTTGTATAAAATTTTTAAATCTATAACCACTTCATGCAGGTTTCAGTGATTGATTTTTAATATCCAAACCATGAATCACTTCAACCTACATGTTGGTTGCCGAGTTAATCAGTGTAAGAGCGTTTTTAGATATACTATTCGCTTGGGCAAGAACCGCAGTACCAGCGCTAAACATAATATTATGTCTAGTTAGGTCAGCAGTTTCTTTAGCGATGTCAGCATCTCTAACTCTTGATTTCGCCGCCGCCAAATTCTCTCTACTGATCTGAATACTATTGATCGTAGATTGAAGTCGGTTTTGAAGAGCACCAAAGTCAGCTCTAATACCATTGACCATCAAAATGGAATCATCAATGGCCGCGAGTGAGTTTTGCGCAGAAATCTTGTCAAGTACTGAGGCAAGATTTAGTCCGAGCGCCGAAACATTCACATCTGCACTGGCAGCATCAAAAGTGATCCTGTCCACGAGAGGATCATTTCTAGTTCCAATCTGAATATCAAACACTGCTCCTGTACCATTTAATAAAGGAACACGATTGAATTCAGTTGAATTAGCGATTCTGTCCATCTCATCAATAAGTTGCTCAAATTCAACATTGAGAAACTTTCTTTCCGTATTAGATACAGTATCCGAGGCGGCCTGAATTGCCAGCTCTCGAAGTCTGATTAAGATGTTGGAATGTTCTGCCAATCCACCCTCCGCAATTTGTACTAAAGAAATACCATCTTCCGCATTTCTTTCCGCTTGTCCAAGACCACGAATCTGGGCCCTGAGGTTCTCTGAGATGGCCAATCCAGCAGCATCGTCACCTGCCCGATTGATTCTCTCACCTGAAGATAATTTCTCCAGAGTTTTCTGTAATGCTAGCCTTGTTTTACCAAGTTGCCTTTGGGAATTTAACGAAGCCACATTAGTGTTTATTCTAAGTCCCACAAAATCCTCCTTGATTTAGGGTTCCTAGGAAATCCATTTCCCACAAGTCCTATCGACCTAAAATTTGGGCCCTATTAAAAAAAATAATTTTCATTTCAAGAAAATTAAAAACAAAAGTTAAGGTATTGAAATAAGATTATTCTTTTAAAAAAAAGCGGAAAATTTTTCCCTTAATAAGCTTCTGATACAATATTGTATGCAAACAACCCTTTCAAATTATCCCCAATTGTTTGATGAAACTAATAGGCTTATTGAAAAATCGCTAAATTATCCCGCAACTGAGCACTATGCCGTTGATTTCTATCCCGTAATGAACCCAAAGAATTTTAAAAATAATCATATCCTCTACCAGCAAGAAGTCATGGCCCATGTGGGACTAAATTTAAGAGAGATAATATGTAAAGACGAAGTATTGCCCGTTGCCCTATTAGGTGGGGTAGCAGTGAAAAGCACCCATCGAGGGAAAGGTCACTTAAAAAGGCTTTTAAATGACGTCCTTAAAAAACATGAAAAAAGTGTCGGCATTTTTATTTTATGGAGTGATCTCACAGAGTTGTATAAAAAATTCGGATTTTTTCCCGCAGGGGCATTTTTAGATCATCATGTAGACGGAATTGTCCCCAATAACTATATCTTGACTAAATTTAAAAATTTAAATGCCAAAGATTTAGGCCAGATCAAAAAGATTTATTCCAAAGTTTTATGTAGCGAGTATTTCACTTTTAAAAGAGCTGATCTCCACTGGGAGATGATAAAAAAAATAGACTCTACTGACTTGTATATCTCACGAAACGTAAAAGGTGATATTAAAAGCTATTTTTGTCAGGGGAAAGGCGGGGA
This sequence comes from Deltaproteobacteria bacterium, assembly GCA_004356615.1. GTDB lineage: Bacteria > Bdellovibrionota > Bacteriovoracia > Bacteriovoracales > Bacteriovoracaceae > SMWT01. Next base: position 33,088 of record SMWT01000100.1, read on the forward strand.
TTTAAAAGGAGTAGTCCACGAAGTTGGATATTTAATGGAAAACAGGGAACAGGTTTTAAACGACTTGAGACACCTTCGTGTATGGCACCCAACGCTTGGACAAGAGAGTTGTGAGCTGAAATATTTAGGCCTTTTTAGAATTGGAAATCCCAAGATCCTAGGCCTTTTCCTGGAACAAAGAAGTGGCGGTGATTTAAGATTAATTAGTCACGAAAATAATGAAGTCACTTTTAAATTTAAAAAATCAAGACATACGGTACCCACAAGCGATTTTTTGCAATATATTTTTGGGCCTTTTCCACCGAGAGAATTCAAAAGTATGGCCTGTAATTTATTTTTTTCAGGATTAGATTCAATTTAGCGAATTTTTTTCATCCCCAGTAAGAAGATCAAAAAACCAAGCCCCCAAAAAATCCAACTCATACTGGGGATATCACCGGTTTTAGTAACCACCGTTGGCCCGATTAAGAATACACCAC
>SMWT01000101.1 GCA_004356615.1 Deltaproteobacteria bacterium
AGCTACTTGGTAAAGGGCATGAGCTCTATAGCTTCTCAAGATCTGATCACCTCTTTTATAAGGAGCAAGGTATCACCTGGTTCCAAGGTGATATTTGTGATTTTGAAACGCTAAAAAAAGCAGTCAGTGGTATGAATGTAGTCTTTCATACCGCCTCAAAAGTTTCCCCTTGGGGCAGATGGGAAGATTTCTACTCTATTAATGTCATGGGTACAAAAAATACTATTTTGGCCTGCCAGGAAGAAGGTGTTAAAAAGCTAATTTATACCTCCTCCCCAAGTGTAGTTTTTGGAAAAAATGACCTTAAAGGTGCTGATGAGTCCACTCCTTACCCCAAAAAATTTATAGCAAATTATGGGAAATCCAAGGCCATGGCGGAAGAATCGATTTTAAATTCCCATGGAAAAAAAGATCTAGCAACAGTGGCCCTAAGACCCCACTTAATCTTTGGCGAAGAAGACCCTCACCTGATCCCAAGACTACTTAAGAAAAAATTATTCCAGGTTGGTAATGGGGACAACATGGTTGATGTCATCTATGTAGAAAATGCGGCCGATGCTCATATCTTGGCGATGGAAAAGCTCAGTATTGCATCCCCTATTGGCGGAAAGGCCTACTTTCTAGGGCAAGAAAAACCAATTCCTCTGTGGGACTTTATTGGAGCTATTTTAAAAGGGGTGGGAAGAGATCCTATAAAAAAGAAAATTTCTCTAAAGTTTGCCTACAATTTAGGATTAATGTTTGAAAAGATCTATCAAACATTAGGTATCTATAAGAAAGAACCGCCTATAACCCGTTTTGTGGCCCTACAGCTAGGAAAACATCATTATTTTGATCATACCAACGCTGAAAAGGATCTAGGGTATCACCCTCAGGTAAACCTTAAAAATGCCATTGAGAGAACCATAAATGGTTTTATCTAGCTAAAAATAACCATATGACTTAAAATTTTCTTATGGAAGAAGATAAAGATAAGCTGGTAGAAAGAGCTGCATGTTGAAAAAGAAGTCGTTAAAACCGAAAGGGCCGAAGAACGGGAGCTAGAAGACAGCACCTACATACCCGTAATCATCAAACGAATAGATGAGACCATCCGCCACCCCGATGATACTTTGGCCAGAGTTATTCAAGAGGGACTGGAAGAAATAAGACGTCCTACCTTATCACTTTTTTTATCCGCCTTGGCCGCAGGTTTGATTCTTGGATTTGCTGCCATGTCAGTGGCCCTGGCCTCAACTAGTTCCCACTGATACCATCGAAAGCCGCTTTGTTACGGCGCTGGTTTATCCTCTGGGATTTATTATTTGTATTATGAGCGGTACTAATCTATTTACCGAACACACTGCTACCGCGGTTTATCCCATCCTGGATAAAAAAGAGCCTTTTAGAAAATTACTTCGCATTTGGGCCATCATTATCATTGGAAACTTGGTTGGAACTTTTTTGAGTGCCTATTTAATTCATCTCGCTGAACCGGTGATAGGGGCCAAGATGGGTTATATAACGGTGGCCCACCATTTAATAAAATATCCACCTGAAGCTATTTTTATAAGTGCTGTACTCGCCGGTTGGCTCATGGCCCAGGGTGGTTGGCTTATTCAGGCACTACCAAGCTCTAGTGGCCAGATTCTGACTATTTATATTGTCACCTTCATCATTGGAATTGGTGGGCTTCACCACTCTATTGCAGGTTCTGCTGAGGTCTTCACCGCTGCCATGCTGGGGGATATTAATATAGAAAATATTTTAAAATTCTTGGGGGCCGCCATATTTGGCAACCTTATTGGCGGCAGCTTTTTTGTGGCGATCTTAAACTATGGCCATATTAAAAAAACCAGAAGTGTTGATTAGAGATTATCAGCGACGATTTTAACTACTTCTCCATCAAAATGATTACAGCTCATCCCTGCATCCACCACCACTCTTTCCGCATTGATTCCCGAAGACCTATCACTGAGTAAAAAGGCCACAGTGTTGGCCACTTCCATTGTTTGCAGGTTTCTCTTTCGAAGCGTTAGTTTTTCACTATAGAGGTAGTTATTAACATATCCGGGAATTCCCGCTGAAGCGGTAGTTTTTAAAGGCCCAGAGCATACGGCATTAACTCTTATGTTTGAGAATTCTGAAAAGGATTTTGCTAGAAAAGGCACAGTCGCATCTAGTGCCGCCTTAATCGGCCCCATATAACCATAAGAGGTGGCCTTGGTACTAGAGATGGAAATGGTAACTACTGAGGCGTCCTTTTCCATTATATTTTTTAAGGCATTGGAAAGTGCCACTAGTGAGTGGCAAGAAATTTGGTGGGCCTCAAGATAGTCCTCCCATTTAGTTTCTATAAAGGGTTTGATCCCCTGTGAATAATTGGCAAAAGCGATGGAGTGAACTAGTCCTTGAAGTTTATGGCCATCTTTTTTCAAGGTAGTTGCCAGCATCTCGATAGAATCTTTTACTTTAACATCGCAGGTATAAATAGGATCTTTTGGGAATAGTTCCTTTGCTTTTTCCAGACTGGTAGGATGAACCGAAAATATAACTTTGGCGCCATTTTCTTTTAGTACCTTTGCGACAAAAAAAGCGATACTTTTTTTATTGGCAAGGCCTGTGACTAAAATCTCTTTATCTAATAGATTTAAAAAATCCAACTTAACTCTCCTTTAACATGCAGGTGAAATTTAGCGCTACCACCGTTTTATTTTCCACTTTAATTTTGGCCTTAAAATAATAGGCCTCTCCTATAGTATCTAAGTGGTCAACAAATATATCTAGCGTATCTCCTGGTTTAACTAACCCTCTAAACTTTACTCCATCAACTCTTGTAACAAGCCCAAGCCCTGGTTTATTTCCGCTCATATAAAGGGCACCGGTTTGAAAAGCGGCCTCTTGAAGAAGTACTCCAGGCATGATGGGATTTCCAGGAAAATGGCCTTTAAAGAAGTCTTCTTCGCCGGTAACTATTTTTTGCGTATGAATGTGGCCTTCCCCACGCTCTACAATTCTATCTACAAATAGAAAGGGCGGTCTTTGTGGGATGCTCTCGATTATTTCTTGCAATTTAGAGTCCTCCGGAAACATCTAAAGTAGTTCCCGTAATATAAGAGGCCTCGTCTGATGCGAGAAATTTTACCGCAAAGGCCACTTCTTCCACTTTTCCAAATCTTTTAAGCGGAACTTGCATTTTATAGGCCTTCACTTGCTCCTCGGGGAGATCAGCGATCAGCTCGGTTTCAATAAATCCAGGACAAACGCAGTTAACGGTTATTCCCTTCTTACCCACTTCTTTAGACATGGATTTAGCAAGCGCAATCTGTCCTGCTTTTGAGGCAGCGTAGTTGGCCTGGCCAGCAAGTCCGAGCTTACCGCCAATAGAGCTTATATTAATAATTCTTCCAAAGCGGTTTCTCAGAAAACTTTTAACCGCATACTTAGACATTAAAAATGTACCTATTAAGTTGATGTCAATAACTTTTCTAAAGTCATCCTCTTTCATCAGGGGTACCAAATTATCCATTCTAACGCCTGAGTTGTTCACCAGCACTTCAATGGAAGGATAGGTTTCTCCGAGGTAATTATAAAAGGCCTGAACTTCCTCTGAATTTGAAACATCAAACTTTCTAACATCTACACGATCGCCGTATTCCTGAAATTCAAGTTTGAATTTCTCGGCCTCAACATCGTTTCTAATATAAGTGGCAATAACGGTTGCTCCCTCTTTTAGAAACTCTCTAGCAATACCTTTACCGATTCCTCTGGTACCGCCAGTAATAATAACTCTTTGATCTTTAAATTTCATAAATATCCTTCTACTTCATGGGACTGAATGACCCCGTAATTGGCGGCACCAAGCCAACCTGACATGATTATTCCCACAGATCCGGCATGAAAAAGACCTGCAACTTGTTTGTGCATATTCATACTTATCTCAAGGCCTTCAAATTTAGTTCCAAAAGATGCCCCCTTGGGATGGAGGGTATATTTTTCAACCGTTAGAGGAGTGGCCGCCTCAACGAAGTCTATTTTCTCTCTGATTCCAGGAATTACTTTTTCCAGGCAGGATAAGGCCTTTTCGATTAAAAAATATTTTCTCTTTTTGTATTCTTTTTCTGTTAAATTTTCCCAATCCTCATAACGAGAATTTGAAGATGAGACGATGGCGTAGTGATTATTAAGATGAGGCCTAGAGTCTGGGTAGTAGAGACTAAAGGTTTGACTACCAACGCTTGGAGATAGGACTAAGTCAGTACTGAAATCGGCGTCTTCAGAATAAAAGATCAGATCTTTCATGCGGGGTATGCTCGCTCCAGATTTAAGTCCCATATAAACCTGGCATGAACTAGTATTGAGACGAACTTTTTTTGCTTTTTCAATATAATCAGGTGAAAAGTGCTCTTTACCGGTCATTTTAAAAATCGTTGAGAGTAAATTGGAATTGGATAGAACGGCCTTTGACTTGATTTCCACGCCCTTTAAAACCACGCCAGTGACCTTTCCCTTTTCTACTTGGATTTTATCTACTCTGGAGTGCATTTTAATATCCACACCATTTTTAATAAGCTCCAGCTTCATTTTTTCAATTAACTGATCTGTACCACCTTGGAAGGTGTAGACACCCTTACTCATAAAATTGGAAAAAACTATTCCGTAAGTGATGGCCGGATCTTCTAGATTTGATCCGTTGGCATAGACAATGGGCTCCAGTAAAAAGCGAAGAACATCTCTTCTGCCCGGAAAGAACTTTTCAAATAACTCACCATTGGTAAGCTTTGGAGGATCGTAAAAATTCATCTCCTCTAGGAATTTGAAAAAGGCATGAACTGTTGCTGGTTCTATTTTAAAGTAATTAATAAGTTTGTTGGTATAATCTTCTCTGGTGAAATCAGTTTCTAGATCATACATAGGGTTTTTAAAACGCACCCCTTTGATCTTAATGATGGCATCAGAGATTTCCTTGCTCCAATACTTACGACAAGTTTTTTTCATACCAAAGGGAAAACCATGGAGGGAAATATCAAAAATTTGATTTCCGCCTTTTCTTTTAAACCAGGTAGCAAATCCCCCGAGCTTATTGTGACTTTCCAGCAGAAGAACACTGCGTCCATTTTTGGCGAGCTTGTTTGCCGCAGTCATGCCAGCAAGTCCACTGCCAATGACTATGACATCATAGGACTTAGAAATTGTGTCCTTGGCCTTAAAAAGCAATTTTCCTCCTAATAGATAGGAAAACCTTTTACCCCAGATGCATCAAAAACTTAACCTTATTGCTTAGCGGCATTGCCCCTTTTTCCACACTTTTTTATGCGTTTCTGTATTTCGGTAATGGGCAGATGCGACAATTTCGCTTTTCCTAGAGTCAACAAGGTCTATATTGGCCGTTTTACTATAGATGGTAACAAAAATCCTATCCATCCTTTTCCCCCAACGAACCGCCAGACTAGGCCTTTTGTAGCAATAAAGACCTGATTTTTTAACCGCCAATTTTCGATATTCGAAAGGTACCCATTTAATTTTAGGGTGGCATTCCTCTTCAAATTTAACCGCCTCATCGATCTTACAGACGGTCTCAATGCTTTCTACATAATCTTTTAGTTTACGTTTTTTGGTTTGGTTAAAAACCGTTAGGGTATAGGGCTGGCCTGAGACTTTGGCCATTAGGGTAAAGTTCTCTGATAGATATTTACCTGGAGGGATATTAAATCTGAATTCCTTATCTAATCTCCTAAACCAAAGAGTCACAAAGCTCGGATCTTTTTGTAGCATAATTTTATAGCTACCAGGTTTTATGGTTTCAAATTTTTTATCTTTACCAATAAGTGTTATAGGCCTTGATACATTGAAGTTAGAAATTATTTTATTATAATCACTAGCAAATAAAATTACCGGTAGAAATAATATTAAGATAAAAATTTTCAAGCTCACTCCTTGATATCTAAATATTAAAACAATTACCTTTTAGTTATCAAATACTCTTTACCTGATCTTTTCGCTTTTATGCAGATTGGATTTGCCAAATTAAAATATTAGGGGATAATTACTGAAACCAAAAATTTTTCAAGGAGGATATTTTGAAAAAACTAATCGCTTTAACTTTCGCATTTTTCTTTTCTTTTTCTGCTTTTGCAGGACTTCAGGCCTTTGATAATTCAAAGAGAGCTCTAGATTTAGTTATTGAGCAATTTACTGAAAACAACACTGCAGAAATGATCGAGCAATACCGTGCTGTAAAGATTTGGCACCACGCTAAAAATGTAAATGTAAGAATTTACCTTAGAAATGCCAAACCAGTTCTTTACAAATGTTGGGGTGCTGAACTGATTTGTGAAATTGTAAAATAACAATTTAAGGCAAAGGGTTCTCCCTTTGCCTTCTTTTATTCCTCCAACTATGTAAATATATTAAGTACCTGGAGGATTTATGAAATATCTTTTATTATTTCTGGTTACCTTAAATCTTTACGCTATAGATTTTGCCACGGTTCAAGAACAAATTTTTGATGCCAAATGTGTTATGTGCCACTCAGGCCCATTTGCTCCTCTTGGACTTGATTACTCAACCTATGGATCAGTTGTTACCAATCCTCCTTTTCAAATAATTATAAAAGGTGATCCCGCCAACAGCATATTATATAATGCTGTCCTATCAGGAAGAATGCCTGCAAGAGGAAGAAGATTAAATCAAGATGAGTTA
>SMWT01000102.1 GCA_004356615.1 Deltaproteobacteria bacterium
AGAAAAGATATTAGCCTAGGATAAACTCCGATTAGTAAAAAGGGAAAGGCCAGGCCAAGCGCTATTCCTAAAAATATGACAAATATATTAAGATTGGATGAAGTAAAAGCAAAAGTGAGAGCAGTCCCGAGAAAAGGAGCGCTACAAGGGGTGGCCAAGATGGTGGTTAGAATACCACTGAGAAAATCTCCCCAGAGCCCTTCTTTTACTTCAATATTGCCAAAGAATTTCCCCCCCGGCGTGACAAAATGATAGAGCCCAAAAAGATTTAAGGAGAGAACGAATAAAATGAAAATAATTCCTGCCAGAAATACTGGGGATTGAAGTTGAAAACCCCAACCGATTAATTCACCGGTGGATTTAAGTCCCACCATAACGGCGGCTAAGGCACTAAAAGTGAATAAAATCCCAAGAGAGTAAAGAATATTGTGTCTTAGAAGTTGGGCCCTTGATTCTTTGCGATGTTTGATCAAGTAAAATATTTTTAAAGATATAACAGGGAGGACACAGGGCATGATATTTAGTAGCAGTCCGCCTAGGAAAGCAAAAAGTAAGTAATAGAAAAATGAACCTTCATTCGCCCCTGGCCTCTCTTTTTTAACCAGTTCCGACGATCTCTCATCTATAGGCCTAAGTAGGGCGAAAAAACTTTCAGATTTGTCAAAAGTGTGTTGGTCGACGGAATTAAATTTCTTTTCAATTACTTCATAGGCCATCGACATAGGATTGAAAAACAAAAATTTAAGCGTGTAGGGGTTTTTAAATATACCATTTTTCGGCAATGGCTCTGATGGCTCACTAAATTCTCCATCCCATTCGATTTTTAATTTACCGTAGAGAATTCCCTTTTTATCTTGGAAAAGTTTTTCTCGGAGAAAGTCAAATGGACTTTGCGGGAAGGGGATAAGAAAATTTCTCTCTTTAATCATGGAGACAAAACTTTTTTTATAGGTGTAATTGTAAAATAAGGAGAGATCATCTTTATTGTTTTTTGCCAAGACAATATCTAAGTCCTCGGGAAATTTTACTTTTTTAGGTAGTGAAAAGAAGTGATCTCTCATTTCCCCAATCTTAAAATGAAACTTTTCAGTTTTAGGGAGTTTAAACTCAATGCCATCAAATTCAGCTGAAATTGTCTTTTTTCCAGGAATACAAACATGTTTGCAAACCAGCCATTCAGATTTTACCGTAAGATTCTGTCCTTTAAACTTTTTAATATTCTCGTCATTTAGCTTATAAAATATGGTGTATCTACCGGTGTAGCCATAAGTTACAGATTTGTCTTCTTCCACAAATCGTTTGGGGGCCGGCCACTCCAATTCCTCTAGTTCTATGGGGGTATCATTTAGATAAAAAGAGATCTGAGGGGGTTTCCCTACATCACCAGGATTTTTCCAATAGGTATGCCAGTTTGGGTAGTTCTCATAATTTAGAGCAGCGTATAAAACACCTTTGGAATCTTTAAAGCTTTGAATAGTGAATTTTACTGGAGTACGAGGTATTCCTTTTTGGTCTGCCCAAACCACAGGTCCACTGAGAAATAAGAAAATAAGTAAAATGATTTTTTGCATTTTTTATCCTTTCAAGGCCACAAATGTACCACAAATCTTTAAAATTGCCCCCACAAGCGCTGTGCGACACGATGAAAACTAAATAAATAATATTGATTAGAGCAGAATTCTTTAAATGAAAATTCAGAAATTCCGATATGAAATCAACCGTTTATTGGAATTTGCGATGTTTAAATTTTATCCAATAATTGCCATTTTGTTATTTCTTTCCGGATGCGGATGGGGCGAGCGCTGGTTCGAGAAAACCAAAGAGGTAAATAATTACGAAAAAGTGGCCTTGAACTTGGCCAAAGAAAATAGATTATTAAAGCTAAGAATCAATAACTTAGAAAATAAAATTCATACCCTAAAACTACAAAATAAGTACGCTTCTATCTTGGCCAAAATTGGGCCTAATCGAAGAATATCAAGCGTGGAAGATGAAATAGATTTGGTGCGATTTAAGGAATACAACTGGACGGCGGAAGAACTTCTATTTGTGGCAGAAATTGAATATGAGCGAAATGATTATGAGAAAGCGGCCCAATTCTATTTTGCTCTTATTAAAAATTATCCTAAATACCAAAAAATCAATGACCGGGTAATCTATAATACTGCCCTATCTTCTTTTGAAAGTGGTCATTATAATTGGTCACAACAATCTTTTAAAATACTAATAAAAGAATATCCTAATTCGAAATTTTATCTTAGCGCAAAATTATGGAAGGCCTTGACCCTTTATAAATTGGGAAAAAAGAAAAAATTTCGCTCCAAAATTAAAGAGTTTAAAGAGCTTTATAGAAACACTCCAGAATGGAGAATATTGAGTAAGCATTATGAAAGAATTAAAAAAAATTAACCTTTTATTATTTTTTTTGTTTTGGCCGCTAATATCCTGGGGTCAAAACTTTGGTTTTGTAAACTCGGTTAAGGGCAAAGTATTTCTTGTTGATGAATATGGAAATACCAAACTTTTAAAAAGAGGAGATGGACTCGAGCTTCATTCCCAGGTTTTTGTGGAAGAGAAAGGGCAACTGACTTTTGCTGATTATAATGATCGTCAATATGATCTTGCCTCAGAAGGGCATCTTAAATTCGAGAAAAATTCAATTGAACTAAGTAAAGGGTTTTTAAGGGTTAAAAGTAAATTTGCCACCAAAAAAGTGATTAATATAAAGACTGCCAACTCCCAGACCAGTTTTACCTCAGGCGAGGCGATTTTATCTTACGATTTAAGTAACGGCTCCACTCAGCTTCTCTCGATAGATGGCCATTTCTATTTTGAAAATCCACTTCTGCTGGGATCTAAAATAGAAGTCTATGGAGGACAATTTTCAACTATTCAGGCCGATCTTACAGGTGGACAACCGCAAACCCCTGCCAAAATAGGAGAAAATTCCCTAAATTTGGCGATGTCAGAATTCTATACCCTGAAAACACCCTCCAGGAGCATTTCAAGTGTGGAAAATGCCACTCCAGTTCCCGGAAAAATCATATTTATCCCCAAAAATGGGGTAAGAAAGGAGACCAAGTCCCCAAAATTAAAGAGGAAACCAGCAAGTGAACCGGAGCTGACTCCAGTTTCTATCTATATCTATGGAAGAAAGCGAATTAAGAGCACTAAAGGAAGAAATATCGCCTCGGAGAAAAATGATCTAGAATCTCTTCTTAGGGAGCTCCAATCGGTCAAATAACCTCTAGTAATTCCTTTCACTACCCCTGTATTTTTTATCTAAAATGAGCTATATTCGGCCCTCTTATATCGAGGAGAGGACCATGGCCCAAAACATAGAAAATAAATTGGCAGTATCGTATGACGATGTACTTCTAAGACCGGGCTTTTCTGAGGTTTTACCAAGTGAAGTTGAGCTTTATTCAAAATTCTCTAGAAATATCCCCTTAAATATTCCACTGGTATCAGCTGCAATGGACACGGTAACGGAATCTAGAGTCGCTATTGTCATGGCCCAAGAGGGTGGAATCGGGGTTATCCATAAAAATATTTCTCCTGCGCTTCAGGCCGGCGAAGTTAAAAAAGTAAAAAAATATGAAGCGGGAATAATTCTTGAGCCAGTTACTGTAAATCCCGAAACTTCTTTAAGTACCGTGGTTGAGTTAACTCACAAACATAATATAACAGGTGTTCCAGTTGTTGATGAAGATGATTTCCTGGTAGGAATCCTTACTAGCCGAGATATGCAATTTGAGGAAAACCTAAGTCTTAAAGTTAAAGATATTATGACCCCTAAAAGTAAATTGATTACTGCCAAGGAAGAGATCAATATGGCCGAGGCCAGGCAGTTACTTCACCGTCATCGAATTGAAAAACTTCCGGTGATCGATGAAGAAGGCAAGTTAAAAGGCCTTATCACCATTAGGGATATAACAAAGACCATCCATTTTCCCAAATCCAATAAAGATTCGCTCGGAAGACTTAGAGTTGCCGCTGCCGTTGGCGTTGGGCCTGGTGAAAAAGAAAGAGTGGAAATGTTGGCCCATGCCAATGTAGATGCCATTGTAGTGGATACGGCCCATGGGCATCATATTAACGTAATTAACATGGTTAAATGGGTAAAAGAAAAATTTCCCCACATTGATGTTGTTGGTGGAAATGTTGCTACCAGTGCTGCTTGTGAAAAACTAATAGAGGCCGGAGTCGACGGAATAAAAGTAGGAGTAGGGCCTGGTTCAATTTGTACTACTAGAATTGTTGCAGGAATTGGGGTTCCGCAATTTAGCGCTGTTTTAGAATGTGCTGGAGTTTGCAGAAGAGAAAATGTTCCTTTTATCGCCGATGGTGGTATTAAATTTTCTGGAGATATTGTTAAGGCGATGGCCGCTGGGGCCAATGCAGTAATGATCGGTGGTTTATTTGCTGGTACTGATGAATCTCCGGGTGAGCGAATTTTATACAAGGGAAGAAGCTTTAAAGTTTACCGTGGAATGGGATCTCTTGGTGCCATGCAAGTTGGTTCAAAAGATCGCTACGGCCAGGCGGGAATTGATGATGTAAAAAAGTTGGTACCCGAAGGAATTGAAGGACAGGTTCCCTACAGAGGTTCTCTTGTCAGTACTATCTATCAACTACTAGGAGGCCTTCGCGCTGGTATGGGCTACGTTGGTGCAAAAGACTTAATTGAACTAATAGAAAAAGCGGAATTTGTTAGAATCACCCAAGCTTCTCTTAAGGAATCTCACCCTCACGATGTCATGATTACCAAAGAAGCACCTAATTATACTATTCAATAAAGAGTTAAATATGAAAAAACGGCAAACCTGGATTGTAGACTTTGGTTCCCAATATACTCAGCTCATTACTAGAAAGAGTAGGGAACTAGGATTTTCAGCTCAAATTTATACCTTGGAACAAGTAAAAGAACTGTTTGGAAAGGGGTTCTATCCTAACTCCTTGATCCTATCTGGTGGGCCGAAATCTGTTTTTGAGGATTTAAATGATTATTCTTTTATTTTTGAAAGAGAAGACCTGCCAATTCTTGGAATCTGTTATGGGATGCAATTAATTGGCAAATATTTTGGTGGAGAAGTTGAAAAGGGCGTCACTGGTGAATATGGACATGCCAAGATTCATATGAGACCTCCTTTTAAAATAGAAGCTTGCCCAATGGAAATAAATGTTTGGATGAGTCACTCAGATCATCTGGCCAAGGCACCAGCAGATTTTCATATTGCTATGGAAAGCAGCAATGGTTTTATAGGGGCCATCAAGCATAATACAAGACCTATAATGGGACTGCAGTTTCATCCAGAGGTGGAACACACAGACCATGGGCCAGATGTTTTAAATTATTTTTACACCCAAGTTGCCAAATTAGATAAAGATTGGACTTCTTCCACCATGCTTGAAGAGGCGATAGAAATGATGGAAACCATAAAGGGAAAATACATCCTTTGTGCTTTCAGTGGTGGAGTCGACTCTCTTGTTGCCGCGACCTTGGCCCATAAGGTTCATGGAGACAGGGTTAAATGCTTTTTTGTGGACACAGGCCTTCTCAGACCCCAAGACTATCACCACATTAATATGCTTAAGGAAAAAACTGATTTAAGTATTGAAATCGTGGATGCCAAAGATCAGTTTTTAGACAAGCTCTATCAGGTGACTGATCCGGAGGAAAAAAGAAAAATAATTGGCAGAACTTTCATTGAAATATTCGAAGAAAAAGTTCACAAGTTTGAAACAGAGCAAGGTATTCATTTTGAATACCTACTACAGGGAACTTTATACCCTGATGTTATTGAATCCATGAGTCCGCATGGGGATACAGGAAAATCAGATACCATTAAATCACACCATAACGTTGGTGGCCTTCCTGAGCGCATGAAGTTAAAGCTTTTAGAGCCACTAAGACTACTCTTTAAAGATGAAGTTAGAGAAATAGGAAAAGAGCTAGGTCTTCCAGAAAGTTGGATTTACCGTCATCCTTTTCCAGGCCCCGGAATAGCTATTAGGGTCCTTGGTAAGTTATCTCCTGAGGCGATTAAGACGGTTCAAGACTCGGATCAAATTCTTTTTGAAGAGCTTAACAGTCACAACCTTTACAACAATACCTGGCAGGCCTTCACAGTCCTTCTCCCAGTTAAAACTGTTGGAGTAAAGGGAGATGCCAGGGCCTATGAAAATGTTCTCTCTCTTAGAATGGTAGATAGCTCCGATGGTATGACTGCTAAATGGTCAAAACTACCCTATGAATTTCTAGAGAAAGTTTCTTGTCGAATCACCAATGAAGTAAAGGGCGTAACTAGAGTTGTCTACGACATCACTTCTAAACCTCCTGGCACTATAGAATGGGAATAATTAAATAAATTTTCTTGTTAAATTAAACAAATCTTATTTGATTTTCTAAATCAACCCCTTAAATATCCGATTGGTATGGTACAATTGGCCATAAGGGGTATTTTGATGAAGGCCTTAGATTTTATTCTGCGCGGTTTCTTATTTTTAGTCTTTTTTTCCACCGGACTTGGACACTTTCTGGAGACGGAATTTTATTTGCAAATGATGCCCTCGTATATACCGTTTCATTTACAAATCGTATTGGTCACCGGATTTTTTGAATGTTTGATGGCCATTTTCATTATAATTCCAGAGACCAAAAAATACGCCGCTAGGTTTATGGTTGTCTTTCTTTTGTCCTATCTTCCTGCTGTGTTCCATATAATGACCAATATGGCCTTATTCCCGGAAGTTTCTCGGCAATTATTAATATTTTCAATTCCTGCCCACCTCATGATGATCGTTATGAGCTGGTACCTCTCGGGGTGGCATTCTCCCATGTACTACTTTTTAAAAGTGGTAGATCCAGAAGAATTAGAGCCCCAAAATCAACCACCTGGCGATGATGACGAGGATCAGGCCGCTTAACACAAAGCAATTGCATTAAACGTCGTGAAATATTGAAGCAAAAGAGCTAGTATAGTTTTTCTATAAAAGGAAAACTGTATGCCTCCAGAGGATTTTGTCCACCTCCACGTTCACTCCGAGTACTCCTTGCTAGATAGTACTATTGGGATAAATAAATTAATTGAAAAGACAGTCGAGTTAGGGCAAAAATCTATTGCCTTAACGGATAACGGAAATATGTTTGGCGCTATTGAGTTTTACGTTAAAGCGAGAAAGGCCGGCATTAAACCAATACTTGGGGCAGTCATCTATCTAACCTTGGATTCAAGGGCATCTCGAGAAGACCCTAAGGCCAGACCTCATCTGAAATTTCAAGATGAGATGGAGGCCAATTACGGGATCTATCAATTCGTTCTTCTTTGTAAAAATAATTTGGGCTATGAAAATCTTTGTAAGATAATTTCCACCGCCTACCTTGAAGGCCTTCATTATAGGCCGCGTGCCGATTTTGAAATTTTAGAAAAATATAGTGAAGGACTGATCGCTCTTTCTGGGGGATTAAAGGGACCTGGTGGAAATAACTTTTTTGCCGGTGAAGATGATATAGCAAAAGAGTCTCTGCTTAAACTTAAAAGTATATTTGGAGATGACTTTTATATAGAAATTCAAAACCATTTCCTAAAAGAGGAAGAGGTCTTTTCGAAATTAATAGACTTTGCTAGAGAGCACCAGATATCTATGGCCGCCACCAATGAAGTTCACTACCTAAATAAGGAGGATGCTCTCGCTCAAGACGTTTTAATGTGTGTTGGCTCCAAAAAAACCTTTTATGATAGTGATCGAATGAAATATGAAAAAGAGGAGTTTTTCTTAAAGAGCTCTAGTAAAATGGTTGACCTCTTTCGGGATTATCCCAAAGCTTTAGATAACACTTTAAAAATCGCTGAAGAATGTAATGTGGAACTTGTCTGGCATGATGAAAAAGGTAATCAGATCTATCATCTTCCAGATTTTAAAATTGATACGGGAGAAACCCAAGAAGAGTATTTTAAAAGACTGACTTTAGAGGGCCTAGAAGAAAGATTTAAGGGGCCTCACTTTAATAAATTAATTAACGAGAAGAATTGGGAAATGGAAATAAAACCAGGCTATCTTTCTCGCGCCGAGGAAGAACTGGATATGATTTCCAGCATGGGATTTGCGGGGTACTTTTTAATCGTGGCCGAGTTTATTCAATGGTCGAAAAAAAGAGATATACCGGTAGGGCCTGGAAGGGGTTCTGGTGCTGGCTCCATTGTTGCCTACGCTCTGCAAATTACCAATATTAACCCCATTCCCTACAACCTACTTTTTGAAAGATTTATTAATCCCGAAAGAGTTTCCATGCCGGATTTTGATATTGACTTCTGCCAACTGAGACGAGGTGAGGTTATCGATCATGTCACCGAGATGTATGGTGTAGAACGAGTCGGCCAGATTGTTACCTTTGGAAAACTTCAGGCCAAGGCCGCCATCAGAGATGTCAGTAGAGTTTTTGGACTTCCCTACGCTGATGCAGATATGCTGGCCAAACTGGTTCCTGATGAGCTTGGGATAACTTTGGATGAGGCACTCAAAGCGGAGCCAAAATTTGGAGAACTCCAAGACAGTGATCCTAAGATTAAACAAATTATTGAAGTTGCAAGAGGTGTGGAAGGCCTTAACCGGCATGCTTCGATTCACGCCGCCGGGGTGATTATCACCAGTGAACCCTTAGTTAAATACTGCCCTGTCTTGGTTGGAGCTAAAGGTGAACAGGTTATTCAGTTTGATAAAAACTGGTCGGAAGAAATTGGTCTAGTTAAATTCGATTTTTTAGGGCTTAAAACCTTAACCGTAATATCTCTGGCCAGTGAGCATATTAAAAAGGCCGGAACCAAAGATTTTAATATTGAAAATATTGACATGGAAGATAAGAATGTTTTTGACTTCATCTCCCAGGGAGAAACCATTGGGGTGTTTCAACTCGAATCTTCAGGAATGATTGACCTCTGTAAAAGAATTAGGCCGGATTCTATTGAAGATATAACTGCTATTAATGCCCTCTATCGTCCAGGCCCCATGGAATCTGGGATGGTAGATACTTTTGTCGATATTAAAAATGGCATAAAGCAGATTGAATATCCCTTTCCTGAGCTGGCCCCGGTACTTCAAGACACCTTAGGCGTGATTGTCTATCAAGAACAGGTTATGAATATTGCCCGTGTTGTTGCGGGCTACTCCCTAGGTCAAGCGGATATGCTCAGACGGGCCATGGGGAAGAAAAAAGAAGAGGAGATGAACCGTCATCGGGAAATTTTCAGGAAAGGGGCGGTAGAAAAAGGCTTTGATGAGAAAAAAGCGGTGGAATTATTTGAACAAATGGCCCTATTTGCCAAGTATGGATTTAATAAATCCCATGCTGTGGCCTATGCTTTCATTGCTTATCAAACCGCTTTTTTAAAATATTATTATCCCACCTGTTTTTACGCCGGACTTTTAAGTACCGAATTAAATAATACGGATAAAATAACTACCTATATCTATGATGCCAAAAAGCGAGGATGTGAAATTCTTCCTCCCGATATCAATGAATCAATTTATTTATTTGACGTAGTGGCGGAAAAACTTCGCTTTGCTCTTGGGGCCATCAAAAATGTTGGCGGCCCGGCAGTGGCAGAGATAGTTCGTGAAAGGGAGGAAAATGGGCCTTTTAAAAGTTTTTTAAATTTATGTGAAAGGGTTGATCTTAGGATGGTTAATAGGAGAGCTTTAGAATCTCTTATTAAAGTTGGATGCTTTGAAAAATATGAAGAGTTTAACCGAAAAACCTTACTGGAAAATCTCGATCTTTTTATGTCTCACGGTCAAAAAACCGCTCAAGATAGAAAACTAGGACAGGGAAATTTATTTGATCTTTCAGAAGACTCCTTAGAAATAGCTGATGGAGCAGATTTAGAAAAATTATTGGGCGTGAAAGTTGTTCCTGATTTTGAATCCAAGGATAAACTAGATTTTGAAAGAACCTTGGTGGGGATTTATTTCTCCGGCCACCCGCTCGACGGACTTGATGATCTTATTGACCAGGTCTCTTCCATGCCTGTGGAAGAAGTGCAAAATATAGTAGAGGAAAAGAAGAAATCCACTAATTGGAAGGACTCTAGAGGTCGGGAAATTACTTTAGTGGGACTACTAATGCCCGGGCGGAAATTACTTACTAAAAAAGGGGATAAGATGTGTATGGCCACTTTAGAGGATAAAAGTGGCAAAATTGAATGCGTGGTCTTTCCTAAAACCTACGCAAAATATGAAGGCCTTTTCATGCGTGAGGATTTGGTGGTAATGGAAGGTAATGTGAATTATCAGGAAAATCCCAAGAAATTCTTCCCTAGTAAAATAAGAAAACTCAGTGATGTTAGCGAGGAGCGGGTTTCCGCCGTCTATGTGACTGCTGGAATAGAAAATTTAGGCACAGATAGGTTAAAGGGCCTCAAGGAGTCAATTTTGGCCCATCCAGGGACTAAACCCTTGATATTATTTTTCCAAGGGGAAGAAGGCAAGGCCAGAATGTCCCTTGGAAAAGATTATTTGGTCTCTCCTTCGCCGCAACTTTCCATGAAAATTAATGACGTATTTAAGACAAATAGTGTAAAGTTGATAATAGGTTCCACAGGAGAAAAGTGATCAAAATCCTTATTTCTATCTTTATATTTCTATTTATGGCCTCATCTCAGGCCTCTGATTATATAAGTGGTCAAGGGCGATTTTACGCAGCTGATGGCGATTCAATTCAATTTATAAAAAAACAACTTCTCTATAACGCCTTTAGAAACGTTATAAACAAGGACCTGAAGCATCAAGGCCTAAACGATAAACGGTTTTGGGAAATATTTGATCAAAAATTTGAAGAGTCTTTTGCCGAAATCAAAGAAACTCTTCAAACCAAATACAAAATTCAGGAAGGGGAAAAAATAGATCCTAAGGTCCAGGAAAAGTATAAAAAAGCGTTGCGGGCCAAAAGACTAGTCCTGAGAACCAAGTTTTCCTCCCTTGGAAGGGCCATTAGCTCTTATGCCATCAAAACCATTACCCGTTCACCTAAATACCCCAAATCTAGATTCCTATCCCTGCAGGCCAAGGTGGATAGAAAAATTTTAAATAGGATATACTTTCGGTTTATCAAATCTGGTGAAAATAAGAAATTCTCCTCCCTTATCATTTCCCCCACACTTTCGCTTACTAACCTGACTTGGGATGAACTGGGCGTTGAAGTAAAAAATGATCTCACAGAAGTGATTTATGGCCATTGGAA
>SMWT01000103.1 GCA_004356615.1 Deltaproteobacteria bacterium
AATGGGAAGGAACTAAACCTGGATCTAAAGTCCATTCCCTGGAAAGTATTAACTTATAGGGAAACCAACCCTAAATATGATTTTGAGAAAAAATTTCACCAAAAGGTTTTAGAAAGCAAAGACTTTGAAATGCGGGCCCAGAGCTCAAATAGAATCCCCGATTTAACCTTTTCCTTTGGCTATACGTTTCGCTCCAAGAATTGGAAAGAAGGAGACTTTGTAAGTGCTTTTATCAATTTTCCTATCCCGACAGGTTCCACAAGATCGGCCTCCTACAAAAAAGCGGTTTTTGGAAAGTATGAGGCGAAAAATATCCTTAGGAATTATGAAATCAATAAAAAATCCAACTTAGGTTATTTGCGAGAATCTATTGATAAATTAAAAAAAGAAATAAAAATCTTAGAATCAAAAACCCTACAATTTGCCCGATCTCTTCGAAAAATCAACTCTAAGTCTTATGGACTTGGTAACTCGACTTATATTGAACTATTAGATGCTGAAATCAAATTATTAAACATTTTACTGCGAGAAAATGGGCTGAATGCTAACTTAAAAAGCTTAAGATTAGAAAGAAAGTTTGTCGCAGGAGGAAAGCTCGATGAAAATATTTAGTCTTATCCTTCTCCTTTTAATATTTGGCTGTACCAAAAAAGTTGAGAAAGAAGATCATAGTGGCCATCAAGAGGTTAAGCAGGAACAGGTATACTATACATGTGCCATGCACCCACAGATAAAATCAGATAAACCAGGTCGTTGTCCAATCTGTGAAATGATTCTTACTAAAATTGAAATAAGCAAGGATGATACTGAAACTAGCGAGCATAAAATGCCAGAGGTATGGCAATGCAAGGATTTTCCGGATGTTACTAGTGAAACCCCCATGAAATGCCCCATGGATGGAACTCCTATGATTAAGAGAACCTCGGAAATGGAAGCGGGGAAGGTTATTTCTAAGGTAAAACTTAGAAAGGCACAACTTCATCATTTTAAACCTGATTTTTTTCCTGTGACAAATATGAAGATGTCAAAAAATATAAGACTGCTTGGGGCAGTTTTTGAATCTGAAGAAAGAGAGAGTAAAATTCCTGCTCGTGTACCGGGAAGAGTAGAGAAGGTATATGTAAACGTCACAGGGGCCTACATAAAAAAAGGGGATCCTGTTCTTAAAATTTATAGCCCCCAACTTATAACTGGTGGAGAAGAATATTTACTGGCCCGAAAAAGCTATAATAAAACTAAAAATAAGGCCTTCAAAGATTTATATAAACAAGGTAGAGAAAAATTAAGACTTTGGGGGGTTAAAGATTTTCAACTACAAAACTGGTATGAAAAAGGAAAAATCCCTCGCTCTATTACCATCTACTCTCCGGCCACGGGAATTGTTAAGAAAAAAAATGCTGTAGTAGGGAAATATTTCAAGGAAGGGCAAAACTTTTTTGAACTATCTGATTTAACTACAGTGTGGGTCGAGATGGACGTTTATGAACAGGATTCGGGACTGGTAAAAATCGGGCAAGAGGTTGACCTTAAATTTAGCGCCCTGCCAGGACAAGTTATAAAAGGAAAAATTGATTTTATTAATCCCGTCCTTGATCCGAAATCCAGGACCTTAAAAGTAAGAACCACTATAGAAAACCTGTATGGAAAACTACGCCCTGGAATGGTTGCAGAGGCGACTTTAAAAACTGTTTTAGACGGCAATCGACTGGTTATCCCAAGGACCGCCATCATCGACACAGGAAAAAGAAAAGTTATCTGGCAAAAAATAAGTGATACCACTTATCAGGCCAAAACTATCCATACCGGTTTTGAGTCAGAAGGTTATGTTGAGGTGGTACACGGCCTAAAAGAAGGTGACTTTGTGGTTATTGAAGGAAACTTTTTATTAGATGCTCAATCTCAACTTTTTGGGGGATATGAGGATTTTGGACATGGGAATCATTAGGAGATCAAAGTGATCCAAAGATTAATTGAATTTTCAATTAAAAATAGAATTTTGGTGGTTTTATCATTTTTGATAATTGCTCTTCTCTCTATCTACAGTCTAAAAGAATCAAAAAAGGATGCCATCCCAGACATTGGTGAGAATCAACAAATAGTTTTTACCGATTGGCCTGGACGTTCCCCCAAAGATATTGAAGAGCAAGTCACCTATCCTTTATCCATCCACCTTCAAGGTATTCCTGGTGTTATGGATGTCAGAGGAACCTCCGCTTTTGGTTTCTCAGTCATTTATATAGTTTTTAAAGAAAAGATTGATTATTACTGGTCGAGATCAAGGGTTTTGGAAAAACTATCTAATGCTGGAAAACTCCTACCAGAGGGCGTCCTTCCAAGTTTGGGCCCAGATGCCACGGGCCTGGGACAAATATTTTGGTACACCATAGAAAATGAAGAAGATGCGCTCCATCCCAAATCACTGGCCGAGCTAAGAACAATTCAAGACTTTTTTGTTAAATATCACTTACAAGGAGTTGATGGGGTTAGTGAGGTGGCCAGCATTGGAGGGTTTGTAAAAGAATATCAAATCGATGTGGACCCAAGAAAACTTTTTGCCTTTGATGTTCATTTTTCCACCCTAATAAAAGCAATAAAAAATTCCAATTTAGATGTTGGCGCCGAAGTTATCGAAGAAGGCGACCGAGAATTGATAGTCCGCGGCCTTGGTTTTTTTAAAAAATTATCAGATATAGAAAATGTCGTCATCGCCATAAAAAATAACACCCCTATTCGGGTTAAAGATGTGGCAACTGTGGGGATTGGCCCCGCCTTTAGAAGAGGATCGCTTGATAAAAATGGCCAAGAAGCAGTCGGTGGTATTGTTACCATGCGCTTTGGTGAAAACCCTAAAGATGTAATTGCAAATGTAAAAGTTAGCCTTGAAGAGCTCAAAAAGGGATTACCAAAAGGCGTTAAGATCGTACCTTTTTATGATCGATCAGAACTCATTAATAAAACCCTTAACACTGTCTATACCGCCCTTTCTCAAGAGGTCATAATTACTATCTTAGTCATTATGGCCTTTTTGCTGCATTGGCAGTCTGGTTTTCTCGTATCTTTAACTCTTCCCTTCGGAGTAGGCATAAGTTTTATTTTTATGAATCTTCTGGGAATAGATTCCAATATTATGAGTTTATCAGGTCTCGTTATCGCCATTGGTTCAATGGTAGATATGGGAATCATCATGACGGAAAATATTTATTCCCGCCTTGCGGATTTTCCCAACTCTCGTGGAAAAGAAAGAGTTGGACATATTATAGATGCCGCTAAAGAAGTAGGTCCTGCAATTTTAACTGCCGTAATGACTACTATTGTTACCTTTCTCCCCGTTTTTGGCCTAAGTGGAGCAGAGGGAAAATTATTCATTCCCTTGGCCTGGGCAAAAACTCTGGCCATGTTTGGCTCGGTTTTAGTTGCCCTCATTCTAGTACCTGCTCTTTCTGTTTTTGTTTTAAAGGGAAAAATAAAACCCATTAAGAAAAACCCCATTTCCAAACTTATCTTAAAGCTTTACCGTCCTACGCTAAACTGGGTCCTAGATAATCGGAAAAAGTTTATCTTAGCGCCGACTTTCCTCTTACTAATTGGCATAGGCGCTTTTTTCCAGCTGGGAAAAGAATTTATGCCTGCCTTAAATGAGGGTGAACTCCTCTATATGCCGGTTTCGGTTCCATCTATTAGTATGTCCAAGGCCCGCGAGCTTTTGGCCTACACCGATAAAGTTTTAAAAGATCATCCCTTAGTTAAAGATGCTTACGGAAAACTTGGAAGGGCCGATACTTCTCTAGATTCTGCTCCTATTGCCATGATTGAGACTATTGTCAAACTGGTTGATAGGGATAAATGGCCCGCGGGAAAATCCATTTATGATATTATGAGTGAGCTTGATGGACAGCTGCAAGTGCCAGGTCTGGTTAACTCTTGGAGCTTTCCCATTCAAACGAGACTCGCCATGCTCGCCACTGGTATAAAGACTCAGGTGGGGATTAAAATTTTTGGCCCAGATTTAAACCAGCTTCAAAAGTTATCTAAAGAAATTGGAAAAGAAGTTGAAAAGATAAGTGGTGCCTATGGTGTTTATGCCGAACAAATTACTGGAAAACCCTATATAGAATTTGAGCTCGACCGAATTGCCGCCTCCAGGTTTGGTATAAATACCGGTACTATAAACAATATCCTCCAAACCGCTGTTGGAGGAATGCCCATTGGCCAGTTTTATGAAGGGAGAGAGCGCTATCCCATCAGAGTCAGATATAAAAAGGAGTTTAGGGATAGAATTGATGAGTTAAAAAGAGTGCTGGTCCCCAGTCCTCTGGGACAACATATACCACTAGAGCAACTTGCAACTATTAGAATAGTTGAAGGCCCATCGGCCATTCAATCGGAAAATGGCATGCTTCGCTCTTTAGTTCTTTTAAATGTTGAAGGTCGAGACCTAATCGGTTTTGTTGAAGAGGCCAAGGAACATATTGATAAAACCATAAAGTTACCTCCCGGCTACTCTCTTAAATGGGCCGGTCAATATGAAAATCAAATAAGGGCCAATAAAAGACTTGCCATGGTTATTCCCCTGGCCTTGTTCATCAACTTAATCATCATCTTTTTGGGAATAAAAAGCCTTAGAAACAGCGCCATTATTTTCAGCGCCATCCCTATTGCCATGGCCGGAGGCCTTATTCTTTTATGGGTTGCAGGTCTAAACACTTCAGTGGCGGTTTGGGTGGGGTTTATCGCTCTATTTGGAATCGCTGTCGATGATGGAGTGGTTATGATGGTCTATATTCAAAAGGCCTTAAGAGAAAAAAAACCCAAGGATTGGGTGGATTTAAAGCATTGTATTTTGGAGGCCGGAAGCAGAAGAATCAGACCTCTGATAATGACAACAACAACAACTATATTTGCTCTATTACCCGTGTTATGGTCCACCACCACGGGAAGTGAGGTAATTAGGCCCATGGCCATTCCTGTTATTGGGGGAATGCTGGTGGAACTTATCACTTTATTTGTGGTTCCGGTGACTTTCAGCTATTTTGAAGAGCGAAAAATCAAAGGAGAAAAACATGTTTAAAATTATTCTTGGGTTACTTTTAATCTCTAACTTTACCTTTGCCGCAACAGAAAGAGTGAAACTTCCAGAGCAAACAAAAATGGAAATCATCAACGTTTTAAAGGTGAATGAAAACCTCCATGCTTCATTTTTTAAATATGATGCAGGGAAAGTGGAAAAAAATGCCAAAGATTTAGTCCAGGCGATGGATAAAATTAACGATCCACAAGTTAAAAAACTTTTAAATTATTCCAAGTCTCAAATTACTCAAATAAATCCCACTCAAACCCGAGAAAAAAACAATCAGTTATATAATATGGTTTCCATGGCACTAACTCACTTAATAAATAAGTACGATTTGGGAAATGAATACAATATTTATTACTGCCCTATGGAAAAGAAAAAATGGGTGCAAAACTCTTTAAAAATGAAAAAAAGCAACAACCCTTATATGCCTAGTATGCCCCATTGTGGTGAAAGGTTAACGGATTATTAGACATGAAACACGGATGGCAAACATTTCCCTATAAAATTGAAGTAAAGGCCGGTCAAACTATTGCCTTTTGCGCTTGTAATAAGACTGGTAATCCTCCTTATTGTGATGGTTCTCACGCCAGAGAAAATACCGGAAAAAATCCTTTCTTAGTTACTTTTGAAGAAGATAAAACCATAATGGCCTGTGGTTGCCAGCTTTCTAGTAATCGGCCCTATTGTGATGGAACTCACGCAGATCTTCAAGAAATGCCTGAGTCCTAGTGATTTTTACCTAGGGTAAATTTATAAATCAGCATTCCGGCAATCATTGAGCCTACAAAAGCGAGTATGACTGGGTTTAATAAAAAGAGATTAGCAACGGCAGGCCCTGGACAAATTCCCCCTATCCCCCAACCTATTCCAAATAGTGCAGATCCAATTATCAAAGATTTATCCAACTTAGTATTGGTGGGGAGATGAAGTTTTCCACCAGAGTAGGTTTTATTTCTTTTGATAATCACATTGAAAAAGACTAAATTCACCAAAACGGCCCCACCCATAACAAAAGCAAGAGCAGGGTTCCAACTTCCAAAGATATCTAAAAATCCTATCACCACATTGGGGTTAACCATTCCAGAGATGCCTAGACCTAATGAAAAAATTATTCCTGAAAGTAGAGCTACTAATCCGTGCATAACGTATTCCTTAAAATTGTTTCATGATAAATGTAGTAATAATCGCCACACCCATAAAAGTTAAAGTTGCGACCAAAGATCTCATAGAAAGTCTTGGAAGCCCGCATACCCCATGTCCTGAAGTACAACCTCTACCAAGTCTGGTGCCAAAGCCCACCAGTAAACCCGCTACAATGGCCTTACCAAATCCATAAGGTAGCCCATAAGCATAAAAGGCGGGATTAATAAAATAAAGTAGAACACTTCCTAAAATAAGTCCGGCCAGAAAGAGGTATCGCCAGTCATTGGCCCTGGTGATTTTAGTAAGACTCATGCCAATAAGCCCACTAACTCCGGTAATCCTGCCGTTAAAATAAAGCATAATAGTCGCGGCAAGCCCTATCATAACACCTCCCGCGAGGGGGTACATAAAATTCATCCAATCCATTTATATCTCCTACTCTGAAATTGGTAACTTTAAATAGCTAGTACCATTATCTTCAGGTTGAGGTCTTCTTCCCGCCAATATATTCATTTGAATACTAGGAAGAAGAAGTCTTGGGGCGCGAAGATTCCGGTCTCTTTCAGTTCTAAATTTAATATAGTCTTCTCTTAAAGTTTCTCCGGTAAGCTGAATATTGGCGGTCTTCTCCTCACCGATGGTGCTCTTGTATTTTAGTTCCCGTCCCCTAGGCATGTAATCATGGCAAACATAAACTTCCGTTTCATCGGGTAGAGTGTAAAGTCGATTGGTAATGGAATCATAAAGGTTTTCTGCACTGCCGGCGGGAAAATCACATCTTCCGGTGCCATAATCTGGCATAAAAAGAGCGTCTCCGGTAAAAACCTTTTCTCCAATTAAATAAGAAAGGCAGGCCGGGGTATGGCCTGGAGTATTTAGGATATGAATGGTTAGACTTCCGGCCAATAATTCTTGATTATCCTCAAAAAGGATATCAAATTGGCCACCATCGGTTTTTAAATCCTTTAGATTAAAAACGTCTTTAAAAGTTTCTTGAACGGTAGTAATATTGGCACCAATTCCTATTTTGGCATCAGGAAAATATTCCTTTAATTTTTGAGAGCCGGTAATATGATCGGCGTGAGCATGAGTTTCTAAAATATAGTGTAGTTTTATTTCATGGCCATTTATAAATTCCACCGCCTCATCTACAGATTCTGTTGTAACTTTTCCTGAATTGGGATCATAATTTAAAACGGAATCAATAATCACTCCATCCCTGCTTTGGGGATCATATACAACATATGTAAGGGTAAAGGTTTCCCCATCAAAAAAAGTTTTTACTTCCATTAAAAATCTCCCAATTTATTTCCTATATTTTATTTAAATTAAAATCTAAAAATTAAGAATTTTTTGTCCTCTCAAAAATTTTCCCCGTATATCTGGTTCATCATTGATCATCCAAACCATTCCCTTAACTCCCTCTTCAGGAGTTAAAGTGGCCTCCATTCCCCCTAAATCAGTTCTCACCCATCCCGGACAAAAGGAATTAACATAGACTTTTGTTCCCTCAAAAGTTGCGCTTAAAGTAGAAGTTAGCGCATTTAATCCGGCCTTAGATAGACGATATCCAGGAGAACCAGGCCCCATTTCGGCGATCCCTCCCATTCCGGAAGAAATATTTATAATATCTGCTCTATTTTCTTTATCTAGCAGAGGATAAAAATATTTTATCACTCTATAAGGTCCCATTAGATTTAAATCGATGGTTTTTAAAACCTCATCCGGTTCTGATATACAGGGGTTTTCCAGATTTGCCTCATGCCAATCTCCGCTATCAAACCTTCCACCAGCGTTATTGATAATCACATTGAGATGGCCCATTTTTTTAACTTCTTCCACCGCCCTTTTAATATCATCGATGTTGGTAACATCCATTTTCAGGGGAATGACCTCTCCCGAAATTTCTGGAAGTCTTTTTTCCAATTTGGTGATATCGCGAGCAGTCATTATTATTTTATGCCCGCTCTCCGCTAAAACCTTACTGAGCGCGAAACCTATGCCTCTACCTGCACCGGTTATAAGAATGGTTTTTTTTCGTTGCATAATTATCCTTTATTCCTTGGTTAAAATTTAGTACAAAAATTGGGACTTTGTAAGGAGTAGAGTATGAGAAAAGAAGAAATTAGTTATGGAGAAAACCAAATCGGGTATATGGCACACGATGAGTCTAAGGGAGAAAAGCTCCCCGCAGTCCTTGTGGCCCCGGCCTGGGCGGGAAGAGATGAAGTGCATATGAAAATGGCCGAAACCCTAGCTGAACTTGGTTATGTAGGATTTACTCTAGATATGTATGGAGATGCCAAAACGGGCTCTAGCAATGAAGAAAACAATGAATTAATGACTCCTTTCCTGGAAAATCGAGAACTTTTAAAAAATAGAATGGTTGCGGCCTTGGAAAAAGTTAAATCTCTTCCCAATGTGGATGAAAATAAAGTTGCCGCAATCGGTTTTTGTTTTGGCGGCCTTTGTGTATTGGATCTAGCGCGAAGTGGTGCAGATGTGGCCGGAGTGGTTAGTCTTCATGGCCTTTTTGTCCCTCCAGATCTTTCTAAAAATAAGATTACCGCAAAAGTACTGGCCCTGCATGGCAACGATGATCCTATGGTCAGTCATGAAGCAGTCATGGGTTTAAGCAAAGAAATGACTGAGGCCGGAGTTGATTGGCAGATTCATATGTATGGAAATACTTTGCATGCCTTCACCAACCCAAATGCTAATTCTCCCGAGCTTGGTATTGTCTACAACGAAACGGCAAAGAATCGGGCCTTTAAATCGATAGAAAACTTTCTTTCAGAGATACTGTCATAGAAAAGCTACCCTTTAAAATAGAACATATAGATTCCCTAGGGCAGGGAGTATCAAAAATTGGGGATAAGGTA
>SMWT01000104.1 GCA_004356615.1 Deltaproteobacteria bacterium
AAAAAACCTTTTTACGTTCAATACTGGCCTAATATGATGAACTTTCTTAAACCAGATGTTCCTAAAAAAACAGTCTCAGGAGGAAAAGTAGCAGAGGCCTTCCTTAAACTCGATGCATTTATAGCTCGTGTTATGAAAGAGTTAAAAGATTTAGGTATTGCGGAAAATACCCTCTTTATCGCCATGGCCGATAATGGGCCCATGGTACATAATCCACCACCGGGTTGGGGAATGCTTGAAGGTATATATAGAGGAGGCAAGGGAGATTTTACCGAAGGTGGAGTTAGAGTACCCGCTTTTGCCTGGTGGCCTGGAGTAATTGGAGAGGGGCAGGTTGTAGGTGATATCATTCATGTAACCGATCTCTATACAACTTTTGCCGGACTGGCCGGTGCTAAAAAATATATTCCAAGAGATAGGGTTATTGATGGCATTGATCAGAGTTCACTGCTTTTAAACGGCGATACTTTTAGTCGCAGAGATTATGTTTTTATTTATCAGGGGCATACTTTAGGAGCAACAGTTAAAGGACGTTATAAAAAGCACTGGATAAGTTCAGATCCTGGTGGCGCTTCGGGGGTGGGAGCTGATTATTTTGATCTCTACACCGACCCCAGAGAAAGTAACCCAATGCTAGTTCCTCTAATTCATACCCAAGGTCAATTTGCCAGGATGCGCTTTCGTCATGAACTTATGAAAAAGAAATATCCTGACGTGGACAATGCCAAGGATATTCCACTAACCGGTCTCTCTAATGCGAGACCTGAAACCAAAAATATAGGCATTAGAGTAAAAAAATATATCGAGGCCATGCCCATAAAAGTTAAAGATTATATAAAAATGAAAGTTCACTGGAAAAGAAAAGATTTTGATTGGGGTCATTAAAATTAGGTCGTAAGTGGAACCTTTTTTCGTTCAGGACAGTCATCCTTGTTGTCGCAGAAATCGCAATCATCGTCCATGACAGCGCCAAGTCCGCCGCAGGAGCCTTTGATTCTTTTATTAGAAAAGATTACTCCCACTGCCATAGCGAGGATGGTGAGGGTCATGATGGTGAGAGATAGTAGAAAATATTTCATCTCGAGGCACCTTGTACCATAATTTTAAATTTAGTGGTGGATTTTTCTATAAATTTATCCTTCCCCCGATAGATAAAAAAAGCGGCCAGGTTATTTTTCTCGGCAAATTCAAAGGCCTTATTTCCAAGTGCCATTAAGGTGGTGGCATAACCATCGGCAATCATGCAAGAAGTGGCATCAACCACCGTAACCGAGGCCAGGTTATGAGTGACCGGCCTTCCCGTTTTAAAATCAAAGGTGTGCGAGTAGGTTTTCCCCCCGCCTTTAAAAAAGTTCCGGTAATCACCACTGGTGGCGATGGCCTTATCACTTAGATAAAATACCTTCTTAATTTGTCTGGTAAAAAAATCAGGCGACTCCACCCCAATGGACCATTTTTTTCCATTCGGCTTAGTGCCAGCTACCTTTATTTCTCCACCGATTTCCACCAGATAACTGGTGATTTTGTGGTTTTCTAAAACTAGCGCCAGCTGATCCACACCGAATCCCTTGGCGATGGAAGATAGATCGAGCTCAACGCCATCTCTAAGTTTTCTTATTCGGGGTTTGGTGGGATCCACTACCAAGAGGTGGTGTCCCACCTTGGCCATTTGTTTTTCAATCTCTTCAATACTTGGAACTTTTCTAACTCCCGAAGGGCCAAATCCCCAGAGGTTAACGAGAGGGCCTACGGTGATATCAAAATAGCCATCTGATTTTACGGAGATTTTCTTGGCCTCAAGGAGAACCTGGTGCAGTTCTGGAGTTACGTTTATCCATTCATCTCCTTGAATATGGTTTATTTTGGAGATTTCTGAATAAGAGAGGTAGGTGGACATGGAGTCGTTAACCTTTTTCAGCTTAGCTTCAATTTCCTGGGAGATGATGATTTTAGAAGGGGCAGAGCTACCGGCAAAGTACTTAACCTTGTAAGAACTCCCCATGGTGCTACCAAATAATTTTACTTGCTCCAACTTTTTGGTGCAGCCGAAAAGCAAGGCCAAAAGAAAAAAGGTTGTTAACTTTTGCAAAGTAGTCCTGGAAATATCAATCGATGGTGATTGGTTTCTCTTGGTCCATTAACTTAAAGAGAATTTTATAGAGTCTGCGCAGTTCATCTAGGTCCTGGACTTCTTCTGCCCGTTCGATTTCTTTTAGGACCTCATCCCTGTGGGTCAATTCCTTTTCACCATTCATGGGTTCCCTCCCTGTTACCAACTTATTTTAACATGAAATTAGCGGGCTAACCTCCAAAATCATCAAGCATAATATCTTCTCTTTCTACCCCAAGTTCAAGCAGCATATCAATAACGCATTTATTCATTATTGGCGGCCCACAGAGGTAGTATTCACAATCCTCTGGATTGGGGTGATTTTTTAAATACTCTTCAAATAAGACATTGTGGATAAACCCGGTTAAACCAGTCCAGTTATCCTCAGGCAGAGCGTCTGAAAGCGCCACATGCCACTTAAAGTTATCATTTTCTGCTTGAAGTCCGTCAAAGTCTTCCACGAAAAACATTTCTTTCTTCGATCTAGCACCATACCAAAAGGTGATTTTTCGATCAGTATGAATCCTTTTAAGTTGATCAAAAATATGAGAACGCATGGGCGCCATTCCGGCCCCGCCACCCACAAAGATCATTTCTTTTTTGGTTTCCCTCGCATAGAACTCGCCAAAAGGCCCTGAGATGGTCACTTTATCACCAGGTTTTAAATTGAAAATATAGGAAGACATTTTTCCTGGAGGAAGTCCCTTCGTTCCCGGAGGAGGTGAGGCGATCCGCACGTTAAGCATGATAATGCCTCTTTCTTCCGGATAGTTGGCCATGGAATAGGCCCTAATAGTTTCATCCGGTTCTTTAGAGACATACTGCCACTGCTGAAAACGGTCCCAGTCTCCATGATATTCTTCTTCAATATCAAAATCTTTAAAATTGATGGTCAGTCCACCAGGTCTTTCAGTTTGAATATAACCACCAGCTTTGAAGGGAACAGACTCACCTGGGGGAAGTTCTAGTATGAGGTTTTTAATAAAGGTTGCTACGTTGTGATTAGACTTAACGGTGCATTCCCATTTTTTTACGCCAAAAACTTCTTTTGGTACTTCAATTTTCATGTCATTTTTAACTGATACCTGACAGGAGAGCCTCATGCCTTCTTTGGCCTCCCTTTTGGTGATGTGGGAGAGCTCGGTTTGTAGGATTTCGCCCCCACCCTCTTTAATTATTACCGTACACTGGCCGCAAGTTCCCCCTCCCCCACAAGCGGAAGATAAGAATAATTTATGATCGGCCAAAACATTTAGCAGCTTTCCACCGGCCTCAGTGGTCATATCTTTTTCATCGTTAATATTTATATTTACATTACCAGATGGGACCAGCTTTGATTTTGCAATTAAAATGATTGCTACCAGGGCCAAGACTATCCCGGTAAACATCCCTACTCCAAGAACAATTTCATTCATAAGATCAACTCGCTTTTAAAGCTGGATTCCTGAAAAGGCCAAAAATCCGATCGACATTAAACCAACAGTTATAAAGGTAAGACCAAGTCCGCGAAGCCCATCCGGTGGATTGGCATAAGTTAACTTTTCTCTAATTCCCGCAAGCGCCATAATCGCTAGGGCCCAACCAATTCCCGAACCAAACCCATAGGTTACCGATTCGGCAAAGTTGTAATTTCTTTGCACCATAAAAAGTGAGCCACCTAAAATGGCACAGTTAACGGTAATGAGGGGAAGAAAGATTCCCAGAGCACTATGCAGAGCTGGAAAATATTTATCCAAGATCATTTCTAAGATTTGCACCATAGCGGCGATGACACCGATATAAGAAATTAGCCCAAGAAAACTTAAATCAACTTCCGGCATACCGGCCCAATAAAGAGCGCCATCTTTTAAAAGGTAGTTATAAATTAAGTTATTGGCCGGAACGGTAATTACTTGAACCACGATAACCGCAACACCTAGTCCTAAGGCCGTTTTTACTTTTTTAGAAACGGCAAGGAAGGTACACATTCCGAGAAAAAATCCCAGCGCCATATTTTCAATAAATATGGACTTAATTAAAATGTTTAAATGATGTTCAAACATATTTTATTCCTCTTCCACTTGGGACTTATCAACAGTCCTGATAATCCAGATAAAAATACCAATGAGAAAAAAGGCACTGGGTGCAAGCACCATTAGTCCGTTGGGGACATACCAACCGCCATCGTTAATGGGATTTAAAATGGTATAACCTAACAGTTTTCCGGTACCAAACAGTTCGCGGAAAAAACCAACAAAAATCAGGACGATGCCATATCCAAAACCGTTGCCTATTCCATCTAGTAGAGAGGCAATAGGGCCATTTTTCATGGCAAAACCTTCGGCCCTTCCCATAACAATACAGTTTGTAATGATCAGTCCCACATACACTGAAAGACCTTTGGAAATATCATACATGTAGGCCTTCAAGAGCTGATCTGCCAAGATAACCAGTGAGGCGATAATCGTCATTTGCACAATGATCCGAATGCTTGAAGGGATAAAATTTCTAATAAGACTGACAAAAAAGTTAGAAAACATTATAACGAGAGTAACCGCCATGGCCATCACCAAGGAGGTTTCAAGTTTTGTGGTAACCGCCAGAGCTGAACAAACGCCGAGAATTTGCAAGGCAATGGGGTTATTTTTAAAAAGTGGACTTAGAAGTGTTTCTTTGGCACTCATTAGATTTCTCCTCCTGCCCTAAACTTTGTTAGATATGGCCCAAATCCATTTTCCCCTAACCAGTACCTAAGCAGATTAGTCACTCCATTAGAAGTAATCGTCGCCCCGGCCAGGCCATCAACGCTACTGATGGCATCAGCGGAGTTTGGGTTCACTAATCCTTTAACTACTTTAATCACCGGGCGCCAATTTTCATTATAAACTTTTTTTCCAATCCATTTGGCCTTCCAGTTAATATTGTCTACTTCTCCACCAAGGCCTGGAGTTTCACCATGTTGATAAAAGCCAAATCCTTTAATTGTTGTGGTATCTGCATCTAAGGCCAAAAAGCCATAGAGTGTAGACCATAGACCTAATCCATAAACTGGAATAATAACCATGGTAGGTCTTCCGTTATCATTAACCAAATAAACCTTGGCGAGTTTTGCTCTTCTTTTAATCTTGGCAATATCTTGGGAACGATCAATTAAAATACTTTTGGCCGGATCCTTGGCCTCTTTTATCTGATCAAAGGTAGCGATATCAACATCTGTGACGTATTCACCAGTTTCCAGATTTACAACTCTTGGTTCAAATTTTTCAAAGGCCTTAAGAATTTCACTTTTACTCGCTTTTGGATCTTTTAGGATTCCGGCAGAAAGTAGGAGGTTTTTCTTAATATCAAGATCTGCATTTTCTTTTTGTAACCCCTTTAACATTACCGAAGCGGTAGAGACAAAGATGGAACAAAAAACACAAACCACGAGGGCGACAAAGATGGTTTTTGCAGTACTGTCTTTAGAGGCCATGCTTGAGCTCCCTTCGTTTAATATTTTTCTCGGTGACAAACCAATCGATCAAAGGGGAAAAGAGGTTAGCAAATAAAATGGCCAACATCATTCCCTCTGGGAAAGCGGGGTTAATAACTCTTACTAAAATCACCATCACCCCAATTAAGGCCCCGTAGTACCAATGTCCTCTTAAAGTTTGCGAGGCGGAAACTGGATCGGTGGCCATAAAAACTAATCCGAAGGCATATCCTCCTACTACGTAGTGCCACATTGGCGTCAGCGCAAACATGGGGTTGGTATCAGATCCAATTTGATTGAATAAAAACGCCATAAGTCCTGTAGTAATGAAACAACTTAGCATGATTCTCCAGGAACCAATTCCCGTGGCAATTAAAACTACAGCACCAATTATACAGGCCAGGGTAGAAGTTTCACCCATAGAACCAGGAACAAAACCTAGAAAAGAATCCATCCAGGACATTTTTATCGCCTCAAGCCCACCTTGCGCTGCCATACTTAGAGCAGTGGCACCAGTGTGTCCATCAACTGCAATCCAAACGGCATCACCTGACATTTCTGCGGGATAGGCAAAGAATAAAAAGGCCCGGGCGGTAAGCGCTGGGTTTAAAAAGTTTTTCCCCGTTCCGCCAAAAATCTCTTTGCCAATCACCACCCCAAAAGTGGTTCCCAGAGCAAGCTGCCAAAGAGGAATGGTAGGAGGGCAAATTAGCGGGAGTAAAAGGCCTGTTACTAAAAACCCTTCATTAATTTCATGACCGCGAACGGCAGAAAAAAGACCTTCCCAAAGCCCTCCCACAGCCATGGTTACAGCGTAGACCGGAAGAAAAAATAGAGCTCCATATATAAAGTTGGACCAAAGGGAATTGGGATCAAACCCAAGCCCGAGAGTGAGCATAAGATCACCTCTCCATCCTGCAACTGAGGCAATACCTTGGCCCGCTAAA
This sequence comes from Deltaproteobacteria bacterium, assembly GCA_004356615.1. Lineage (GTDB taxonomy): Bacteria > Bdellovibrionota > Bacteriovoracia > Bacteriovoracales > Bacteriovoracaceae > SMWT01. The sequence goes on from SMWT01000104.1 coordinate 6,509, forward strand.
ACCAAGTTTGCTTGATATCCAGTATTCCACATGGCCATTAAAACGGCCGGGGTTAAAGCGAGTACCACGGTGACCATAAGTCTTTTTAGGTCTAGTCCGTCTCTTACGTGGGTTTCGCCTTCTGCTACTTCTCCTGGAGTGAAGGCAAATGTATCAACTGCTTCATAAAATACGTACAATTTCTCAAACTTCCCACCTTTTTCAAAATCTCGATGGAGATTATCGAGAAACTTTCTTAATCCCCTCATTTATCCTTCCCTCTCAATAGTAGTTAACGTTTCCCTAAGCATTGGGCCGTAATCCACTTTACCGGTGTCGGCAAAAGTACAAAGGGCCAAATCTTCCTCATCTAACTCTAAAGCGCCAAGCTTTTGGGCCAGGTCGGTATTTCCCGTGATTAGAGACTTAAGTAAGGGAACAGGTAAAATATCTAACGGCATAACTTTTTCAAACATGCCAATTGGTATCATCGCCCGAGGCGAACCATGGGTACTAGAATTTAATGCAAAGGTTTTGGCGGGGTTTAGAGCAGATAAAAAGGTTCTGGTGATAGAAAATTTATTAAAACCAGGGGAATTCCAACCTAGAAATTCTCTTTTAGTCCCTTCTTCTAAAACGGATATTTGATTATGATAACGGCCTAAATAGGAGTAGGACTGATCACATCTATGTCCTTTCCAGACTGGGCCGGAAATAATCCGGGCTTCCTTTCCTTTAACCAATTCGGAGTTCACAATATCCATGCAGTTGGCCCCAAGTCTAGTCCTTATAAGACGGGGTTTTTTAACTAGCGGGCCTGCAAGAGAGATTACTCTCTCAGTCCAAAATTCCCCTAGAGCAAAGAACTTACCGATAGCTATGACATCCTGATAACCAATGTACCAAACAGTCTTTTTATCACTAACGGGATCTATAAAGTGAATATGAGTTCCTGCATTACCTGCCGGGTGAACTCCTTTAAATTCTTTAACTTCAACTTCTGCAACTGAAGGAATGCTTTTACCGGCCTCTTTACAAAGATAGGTTTTACCTTCAGTTAACTTTGAAATAATTTGTAGTCCTCTTTCAAACTCTTTTACATGTTCGGAGGTTATAAGCTCAGGATCCGCGGCCAGTGGATTGGTATCCATGGCAGTGATAAAAATTGAATTTGGCGTGCTACCAACGGCAGGAATTTTGGAGTAAGGCCTGGTTCTAAAAGATGTCCAGAGTCCTGTTTCCACCAGAGTACTCGCAATGGATTTAGGGTCTAGACTTCTAGGGGGAGCGATATCCACCTGGGATTCACTAGCGGCCACTTGAATTACTAAACTTTGAAATACTCTTTTGGCCCCCCGATTAATTGACAAAACCTTTCCCGCAGCAGGTGCAGTGAAGATGACCCCTTCATTTTTTTTATCCGTGAAGAGGGGCTGGCCAATTTGAACTGTATCGCCTTCTTTAACCAGCATGGTGGGCTTCATTCCCACATAGTCAAGGCCATTTATGGCGACTGTCTTGGTTCTTTTGGTGTCTTCGATTGTTTGTTGGGGATTACCCTTTAGAGGTAGAGATAAACCTTTCTTGATTTTAATCATGTTAAAACAGACCTATTTTTAAAAAATATATTCCCTAAACATACCCTAAAGTTTCAGAAATTTGTAATAAATGAGTTTAATTAAAGTGGGAGATTGGACACTCAAAGTCAAGTTTTCAAAAGCGAAATAACAGGTCAGTGAATCTAGTATTATCCTCCCAATAAAAGTTTTTACTTTCCAACACTCGTGAAGAAACAATGGAAAAATGAGGCTTCAAAAGATTAAGATATTTTGACTTGCTTCGTCGAATGGCATAGGGATCAAAAAAATCCATTTCGTCTATTTGCCGGTCCAGTTCCCTATTAGTGGGTACACTAAAATAAAGATAGCGTACTCGTTTGGCGAGAACTGGCAGGATCTGTTTAATTTCATCTTCTGGAAGGTAGTGAATCACCCCGGTACAAATCCCCAGATCAATGGCCTTTTTTCCTTGCCATTTTTTTTTGCACCAAGAGAGTAGATCGCTATTTTCCAATTTAATATCATATGATTTAAGCAGTTTTTGGGACTGTAAGAACGCATGTTCAGAAGGTTCGATGCCCCAGGCATTTTGCGGTGAAAAGGTTTTATAAAATTCTCTTAGCAGGTACCCAAGTCCATGACCTAAATCGATCATGCTTTTTACCTCCACATTTTCTAGGTCAAAGAAGTTTTTGAGATACACTGCATGGTTTTTAGCATTAAAAACACCATCCATATCTTCTGGCTCAGAATAATTTTCATTCCAGTATTCTTTACTAAAACCTTTGCTTCCTTGTTCAATTTTTATCATTTGCGGAGCTTAGGCCGGACATTCTGGTTTTACAAATAATGCTAAGCGCTATACCGTCTGTTCCTCATTAGTCCCGAAAAGTTCTAAATATAAAAATAAAATTTATAAGATTTCATATATTTATGGCCTCAACAAAAAAAACACTTTTGACATCCCTTCCCCTTTGAAAATAAGATTCGCCGGTGGATTTGCGAGAGACCCACACTATTACCTTACCGACATATCTGCGTCCCGACAGCGCATAGCATAGCGTCCCGACCACTAGTGACTTTTTCTCTTGTATTCACGTATTTTATAGATACCTAGGGGTATGAAATGGAAAATATTGGTTTTTGCCAAAAATTATTAATTGGAGAATTGGCCTCCCGCAAAGCAAGGAATCGTTCCTATTCTATGCGCGCCTTTGCCAGAGATTTAGGAATCGGCTCAACTTCACTATCTGACGTTTTGGCACAGAAAAGAAATTTATCAACTAAAAACGTAGAAAAGGTAGCTGAGAAGCTTGCCTTGTCTCCCAAGGAAAAAGACCTACTCGTGAGTGAGATTAATGGACGAGTTCGAAAAGGTGAAAAAGAAAAAGAACACCTAGAACTACAAGAGGATGCTTTCCGTTTAATTGCAGATTGGTATTACCTGGCCATCTTAAACCTGGCCAAACTACCAGATCATCAGGCCAATCCTGATTGGATTGCCAACAGGTTAGGTATAAAGACAACCGAGGCAAACCTGGCCCTAGAACGGCTCTCTAGAATGAATTTATTATTAATTGAAGGGAACAAATTAAGAAGGATCAAGCACCCATTAAAAACGAGTGAAGGGACTCCCTCTTTTGCCATAAAAAAACATCATCGAGATAAACTGCATTTAGCAGAGGAGTCTCTGATAAATGATGATGTTTCGTTGAGAAACTTTCAATCCTTAACCCTGGCCTTAGATCCCGAAAATTTACCTGAGGCCCAGGCCATTTTAACCCGAGCGGTTAAAAAAATAGGAAAACTTTTGGATGGAAAAAATCCTAAAGAGGTTTATTCCATCAATTTCCACGTTTTCCCCTTAACCAAAAGAGAAACAAATTATGAAGTTCATTAATACAATAATTCTTTTTTCCTTATCTTTTTCCCTCCATGCGGAAATTGTCAAAATGAAAAGTTTTGAGGACAAGGGCATAATATCATCAAGTCCCCATATTAATATTGAAGATCCAAGTATTGAAACCGGACCTGGTCTTGGGGGAGATTTAGTAGGTAACGGCGGTGGGATTGCAGAAAAAAATATTCTTTTTTCCTACCTTAACCTCAAGGCCTATATGGAGATCTGCTTACACTCTCCAACTTGCAAATTAAATTATTGGGAAAAGAACTTATTACAAAAAATACTAGATAACCTTCCAAGAGAACAAACAGGGAAAGAGCAAATTAAATTCGTCTCAGAAAAAGAACGTAGCGGTTTTTTCATGCTGGATGGAGATCTCAAGATTGCCAAGACGGGAGACAAAATCGGCTCCCCTATTTATATAAACTCGGATCTATTATATACCAAAAACTCCGAAGGTGATTTCAAAGCATTTGGCATGTCCGATGCAGTTGCCCTTTTAGTCCACGAGCTGGGACACCACCATGAAGTTAAAAATCATTTCAAATTAGATCTTCTTGGAATCAAAGTCTCCATGTCTCTTGAAAACCACTCAGACAAGGCATCCCTTTTCCCGCATAAACATGATTTCATGGTGGTTTCCATTAATAAACGAAACGCTTATGAGTTTCCCCAACTGCTGATTTATTTTGATGATACCTTCATGGATATATCTAAAGAATTCAAAGAGTCCTTAAAATGTCCTGGGCCTTTTTTCGCTATAACAAATGATAAACCCCATGGGGCCAACTTTCATAATATGTTTTGGAAAAAGCTGTCTAGAAGAATGAACATCTATGAATTTAAAGTTTCTGGAAACGTCTCTACTTATTGTGAAGGTGAGCCCTATAATCCAAATCAACTTAAGGCCACAACGGTTGAAATAAAATTCAAATTAAACCTTATAAGTGATGAAAAGAAGAGATCAGGTTATCGGTGGCAATATCTTGATAAGTCTTTAAGGGTTAAACACTATAAGAAGAAATGGTGGAAGGCCTTTAAGATGCCTGATACGGGAATCACACTCCCGCCTTTGCCCTTCTAATAGTTTCCACGCGCATCGAAGTGCTTTATCCCTTTGAATTTCATAACAGGGCCAAGATCGCTAATTTGATTATTTCTAAGTTTTAAGACTTCTAAGTTATTTAACCTGGAAAGGGGACTTACGTCCTTGATCCGATTATCGGACAAGACCAGATAGGTTAGGCTTTTTAGATTGGACAAGACTCTAATATTGATAATTTTATTTTTTGCAAGATTTAGATAGTTTAACCTTTTCATATTGGCCAAGACGGAGATATCAGAAATTTTATTGCGGCTTAAGGACAGATGCTTGAGTCCAATAAGTCCTGCAAGAGGCCTTAAATTTGAAATTTTATTTAAAAACAATTCAAGTTCCCGCAAATTGGAAAGCCCGGCCAGAGGCCTTAAATTGGCAACCCGGTTATTTCCCAGATCAAGTCTTATCAAATTATTCAATCTTTTAAGGGGCCTGATATCACTGACATTATTTTTGTAAAGAGACAGATGGTAGAGGCCCGTTAGCCCGGAAAGAGGGCCAATATCTGAAACCTTATTCAAATTTAAAATAAGGGTTTTAAGATTTTTAAGATTACTAAAAGGTTCTAAATTTTTTATGGGAAAATTTTGCACCCGGTCCCGGGGAAATAATATCCCGGTATTAAATATTATGCTTTCCTGTTTATTAATTCTATTAAAGGCCTTTTGGCAGTCACTCTTTTTGGCAAAAACTTGATTTAACCTTTGTTGAAAGGCCTTTCTATTTTTTCCATAATATTTCCTGGTGGGAAATTTATAATGCTTAAATTTACTATTAACACTTGATGCAACGACCTCACCCGAGGCCCCAGTTGTTTTTTTACTGGAGAAATCAGTAACTGATATTTTTCCTTCAAGGTGCATGATTTTTAATATGGCAACAGTGTTTTTGATTCCTTGGCCTATATTTGTACTGCCACAAAGTTTTAAAAAATCAGCTTGGGCATAAATAGGCAGAAGTATTAGTAAGCTTATATAAAATTTCATACCCAGCTCCAGATTAAATAACTAAGTAACGATTATATCATCACTTAGGATTTTCACGAATTTTTAGACCTCGTTTATTTAGTGAGTTAAACAAACGTTATTTCCCCGTAATTCTAAATAGTTAAATTAGTTAAAACCTGTCCGATATCATTGCCGATTTTAATTTCAGGCGCCATATTCTAATCGGTCTAGGCGTTTCCTCAATCTCCAACTCAAGAGGCATCCTGATGCAAAATGAGAAGGATGTGAAAAATTATTACAAGTCTCTTGATGAGGGTAAGTTCCCCATTATAAATGGCCATGAAAGATCACAAAAAGACATTATCATCAATGATATTATCCAAGATATCATGTGCAAGTGAACTACTCGCTGCTAAAGCAAGCGAGCTTTCAGATCGTCTTGGCCTAGGCCGCGACTTTCCTTCTTTCTTGACGTTTCGACGCCTGCGCCCTCAAGGATTTATCCTTTTTGGGTCTTACCGTGGCTCCACGTCCTATATCCGATTTACGGCGCAAAAGCCCATTCTCAG
>SMWT01000105.1 GCA_004356615.1 Deltaproteobacteria bacterium
CCAGACGGCCTTATTCAAGATATTTATTGTCAGATCAATTTTACAGAGAGCGATGGTGTGGGGCCTTTCAAAATTCCAGAACATAAAAGATTAAATACCGAACACGCCTGGCCGCAAACTCGATTTTCTAAAGATTTCCCCCATCACATGCAAAAGTCCGACCTTTTCCACCTTTTTCCTACAGCAAATTGGGCCAATAGCTATCGTGGGAATCTGCTTTTTGGCGAGGATGAAAGAAGTGATTTAATTCCAGGATGTCCTACATCCAAAAGGGGATTAAAATCCTTTACTCCTCCAGATGATGTAAAAGGTGATTTGGCGAGGGCCTTATTTTATTTTTCAATTCGGTATAATGTATCTATAGATGATCTCGAGGAAGGGTATTTAAGAAAGTGGCACAAAGAAGATCCTGTTGATGGATTTGAAATGGAAAAAAATGATATGGTGGAGGAGTATCAAGGAAATAGAAATCCTTTTATTGATAATCCTGAAATACTAAACTTGTTGGAGGATTTTTAATGTTTAGAATAGTTTTAATCTTTATTTTAGTCAGCCTAAGCGCTGAGGCAAAAATAAACTACCCTGTGGCAATAGAGCAAAACATGGTAATCTTTTGCATGAAAAATAGAAAACATCCCAAACTCAGAAATGATGATATTTGCAAAAGCTATACCTATAAGGCCCTCTACCGCTGCCAAAGAGTCAGTAGAGCAAGTTATAAACTTTTAAAATGTATAAAGAAGTCACTGCGAATTTAAAATTATAAATCCACCTATATGTTTGAATTCGTCATCACGGAGTTTTCTAAAATCCAGATCTTCAAAATTTCTTTTTAGGCAGGAGATAAAATAGGGAATAAACCCCTCTACTTGGCCTAGAGCGAAAGCCTTGGTAAAATCTTCAATTCCCTTCACATCCTCTTTTATTTTATTAGAACTATCAAGCAGTTCTTCCAGTAAACTTTTTGCTTCGACTATCGTTATGCCAAGTTTGTTTACTTCACTAGAGGAATGCCCCAGTTTAGAATTGCCATAACAGCTGATTAAAAGAGCTTCAAAATCCATATCCTCGGGCGTGTAGTTGAGGTAATAATCCGCCTGAAGGGCCCCTGATTTATTCAATTTTAAATAAACTGCATAAAACTTCTCCATAAAGGGCAAGAGCTGACAGAATAAAACCGCGCATTCTTTCCATGCTAAATATTTTTTTACATCTGATATTTCAATTTCTTTATATTTAACTATTTCAGAAAATGATTGATCCAAAAATGAGCTCCAGAAATTCCCATAAAAACCTTGGGTGTCTTCCATGTTGTTTTTGTGAAGGACCGTTTTTATTTTTTTCTGCACATCCTTAACTAGGGTATTGCCAATTTTATAAAGATCTTCAAACTCAAAACGATCAAAGATATTTTCTGCATCTCTTTTTAATTTTAAATAGTCAAAACCAAGATCAATCAAACATCTAGTTTTCTTCCCCGTTCTGGCCATGGAAACTGAACCACTTTTCAAAGAATTATTGAGGGTATGGGTGGCATTTATGAGTCTTATAAAATTAAACCTTAAAAACTCTCGTCTTTTATCATCATCTACCTTGGCCAGCTCATCTAAAATGGCAACATTTTCGTCCTTAAAGGGAATAAGGGAGTTCTTAGGCAACACTTGCGCCTTTCCTAATATGTCGATATCTCCTGTGTTCACTATTTTTTTATCAATAAAGTTATCTAATACAGGAATTTCAGCATCAATTTCTAGGGCATCGAAATAGTCCACAAAACCGAGGTCTCTCATACGATTTTTTTTCCAGTGATACTCTTCTTCCACTAAATTAATGAATGAGGTTGCCACAAACTTAAACAAATGAGCATAGGCATATTCTACTCCAAGGGCAGTGTATATATCTTTAACCAACTGATGGACCTCTTCCATCTGCGCAAAATCCTCATGAAATTCAAATAAAAGAAGACTATCTTCCGTTAGAAAAAAATTATCATGTTCAGGATATAATGGTTCTTCAACATCAAAGGTCCAAATATTAAATTTGGATTTTATAAAAAGGCCAAACTCTGGCCCTTGTAAAAATTCATTCTTAATTTCTTCCTTAGGGCAGTTATTATAGGCCTGAATCCAAAAACTAAAACTTTCCAGATCCAGTTCGTCTTTATTCCACAAATCAATATCTAAAAAGGCCTGCCTTTGAAAAGAATCTAGCTTATCTAAATGGAGGGCCGCTTTTTCTGGGGTCATGGTTTTAAAGACCATGTAAAGAGGCTGAACTGGCAGGTTGGAGAGATCGTTCTTATGCTGAACTAACTTTTCAATTTCTTCTATCTGGCCATATCTTAAGGACTCTTCAATGAGGGCCCCGAGAAAGTTATTTTTTTTCATCCATCTCCCTATAGCAACAAATGAAGGGGTGAGCATATTACGCGCCGAATTAATTGTAAAATTTTACAATAATAAGAAAGAGTATTTAACGGGTTCTTGGTGGGTAAGCAACTCTAATAGCTCTTTTTGCGATTTACCCTCTGGACAGAGCCAGGCATCAATCATCTCCTGGCCTAAAAAAAGAGGACATCGATCGTGTCCTGCCGCTCTCACCTCCTCTGGCGGATCATCGGTGATGATGGCAAAAGTCGTTAATTTCTCACCTCCAACTGAGCAGGTATCTGTTAGACAAGGCGCCCACATAAAGTCTTTTCCTATTGGTGAAAAGACTCCCAACTGCTTTTTTCCTCCTTCAACCTGCACCCATTCAAAAAACCTTTTAAAGGGAACTAACCCGTGGTTTTTGCCAAAAAGGGTTTTCCAGGTACGCCTTTTATCCAGGGCATCTAACCGGGCATTATACATATTATATTTACCGGGTACTTCTTGAGCATGGCCCTTTGGCCTTATTCGATATCTCATGGGACGAATAATTCTGCCCTTAACAATTACCGGCGAATACACATTGGGAAAAATTCGATTATCAGCGCCAGGTATTTTATATGTTTTGGGATCATTAGTATGATTTTTGTTTAATCTCTCAAAAGCGGCCTTATCAATCTTTGAGCCAAATTCTTGTGCTAAAGACTTAAGGTCCCTGATAATTTCAATTGAAAAACACATAACTAACCTTTATTTATAGAAATAAAATTTAATTTATAGGAAATTAAACCCGAATATAGCATATGGGTGAAAAAACTGCCAAAATAGAAAAAGAAACAAAAAAAGTGGAGAAGATGCAAACAACTGAAGTAGCGTCTGACAAGGCCAAAGAAAAAGTTATTCAAATAAAGGCCGAAATCAAAAAGGAAGAAAAGGTCGAGGCGCCTAAAAAGGATGGGCCTCGCCAATATACTAAGCACGACTTACAAATTCCTAGAAGGCTATTTCATATTATTGGTGGTTGCACTGTGGCCATTTTGTATTCCAGTTTTTTTACCTACGCTACAGCTGTCCGTATTTTGGGTTTTTCGGCCTGCATCTTTTTTATTTTTGAGCACGCTAGATCCAAATATCCTGAATACAATGAAGTTTTTGGTAAAATCGCCGGGCCTTTTTTACGAGCTGAGGAACATCTGCGAGAATCTGCCCTGCTGCCTTTTATTATGGGGGTATTACTAAGTATTATCACCTATCCAAAAACTGTTGCTATCGCCTCTATTTTTGTTTTGGCGGTATCTGATCCGGCCTCAGCAATCATTGGGATCAAACTTAAGGGAAAGAAAAATAAGGCAGGAAAATCTTTTGAAGGTTCAATTGCCTTTTTGATTTCGAGTTTCATCGTAATCTTTATAACTTTTTTAATCGGCGTCCCATCTCTTGGGTTTGGAAAACTATTTATATTCACTTTGTTTTCCTCGCTTACTATTACCGCATTTGAAAGACTTCCTCTAAGAATTGATGACAACTTTCTTCTACCAGTATTCTCTGGCATCGTTCTTTGGACCTTTTGCGGCCTTCTAGGTATTCCCTTGGCCTAACTTGCAAAAATATGTCTGTCACCAGACCCATTCCATTAGAAGAGCTTAAGTGATATACACCTTTTTATGAATGAAAATCGCGCTAAAATAAATGGTTATCACCTTGTTGATTTTATCGATGAAGGGCCAACTGATGCCAAGAAACTAATTCTTCTTCTTCATGGATATGGAGAGAAAGCAAAGACTATATTTAAAAATCTTAGATCAATGCTTCCAAAAGATCATCGAGTTATCTGCCCTAACGGGCCGTTTCCCATGCCTAAAAAAACCAATGAGGGATTTAAAATGTCCTATGCATGGTATTTTTTTGACCCCATCACGGAACAATTTTTTATTGATTATGATCTTCCAGCTACTTTGTTGCACAACTTCATGGTCTCCCAGGGCCTTGACCAACTGCCTCTAACAATTATTGGATATTCACAAGGGGGTTATTTGGCACCGTTTGTGGGGCAAAAACTTAAAAATACCACCCACGTAGTGGGTATTAATTGTCGTTTTCGCTATGACATGATGAACACTACGGTAAATTTTAAGTTAGATGCAATCCATGGTGAAAAAGATGAGCTCGTCGACCCTGTCAAGGCACAGAAGTCTTTTAATATTCTTAAAAAAAGGGGTATAAAGGGTGAGTTTTATGGAATTGTGGGAGAAGGACATACTATTTCCCCTCCCGTAAAAAAATGTTTAGAAAAAATATTGGGCCCATAACTTATGCTTAAAAAATATGTTTTGCTTTTACTTATCCTAACTTTCCCATTGGTAAGCTCCAGTGAAAAATGGAGTTTGGTTTCTAAGCAGCGGGGAATCTCCCTCTATGAACTAACCGATCCACCTGATCGAGACATGCTTCCTTTTCGCGCAGAAAAGGTAGTCAACCTTCCCCTTAGAAGACTGCTCTATATCTTGGTTGATTATAAGAATAAAAGCAATTGGGCCCCAAAACTAAAAGGCGTAACAATCCATAAAAAAATGGGGATAAACCAATTTATATTTAGTGAATACTACAAAGTCCCCTGGCCATTTTATGATCGACAATTTTTATTAAAGGGACAGGTCGAATTAACAGGAAACTATATCCACATAATGGCCCATTCAATTGAAGATAAAAAGTACTTTGCTAAAGATCACATTAGGGCCGATGTGGATCTAATTGATATAAAACTTTACCGTGAATCTGAAAATGAAACTAAAATTGTATTTGAATTCCTAGGTGATATGGGTGGATACATTCCAACCTTTGTACAAAATA
>SMWT01000106.1 GCA_004356615.1 Deltaproteobacteria bacterium
TACCAAATCGATTTCAACGGTATCTTGCGCGAATATTTGACAGCTAAAAATCAAAAGAAGAAAAAAATAGGTTCTCATTTCTATCCCTCCCCATCCTGGGGAAACTCAATGCTCTATGATGCAAAAAAGTTATGCATGGAGTGGTAACGCTCCTGTTTCTTGGGTAAATTTAAATTTTTACTACAGGCCTCTAATTTATTTAAGGCCTTAATCACGACTCCTGAAAAGCTATAATTTTTAATAATATCCTCAAAAATCTGTAGCGCCAGGTCATATTCTTTTTGGGTGAAATACATTTCCCCCAATAGAAATTTGGCCCTAACCTGAACCTGTCTATTTCCTGAATTTTCAAGTTGCTTTAAATAATTGGTGGCCTGGTCAAAGTTTCCAACTGCGATATATTTTTCAGATAAATCTAACTTCTCGATATCAGTTTCCACCTGCGCTTTGGATGCCATTGACCTGGGTGGTGCTACCACATCGATAATTTCAATATTTATCTCATCAATGGCCTTTGAGGGATCTTTTTTATTTTTCAAATTATTGTATTTAGATAACAGCTCATCATAGCGTTTTTTAGGGACGGTTTGCTCCTTGGTGGAGGAACAGCCAAACACAAGTATTAAAAGGACAAACAAGATGGTTTTATGCATATTGTCAAATACCATATTTATTGATTTTACTTCCACCTTTGTGCTCCATGTCCTATAAGGCCTTTATACTTATATATTTTAAAGGATGAGATATTTAAGTCAATGCAGGATAACTAAGATGCAACTATTCCATTTCATCATCAGAGTCCCAAAAGAGCACAGTTCTTTCATCTATTTTCAAATGGAGGCCTGCGAAGGTTTAGGTTTTTACTCCACTTTAAACTTTCTTCCTGGACAGTCATACCGGGATATCGATATCAAGGGAGCGCTTGAGCTTAAAGCAGAGGCCCTAAACCTCCTTAACGGACTTAAGGACTCCACTAAGTTAGAGTTTTTAAAAAATGAGGTGATCGTTGACAGCTGATTTCCCTAATACAAAAACCGTCTATGGCCCAGTTCCTTCTTGGAGATTCGGGGAATCGCTGGGAATTGATCCTATTTTTCACCAGTCTACCTGTTCCTTTAACTGTATTTATTGTCAGTTAGGAAATATTGAAAAGATCACCAATGAGATAAAAGAATATGTTCCAACTAGCAAAGTGGTGGAAGATTTCAAAGAAATCTTAGATAAAAAAATAGATGTTATAACCTACTCTGGAAGTGGAGAGCCAACCCTGGCCGCTAATCTAGGAGAGATGGTGATTTCATTAAAAGAAATGGCCCCCGAAATTCCTCAGTTCATTCTCACAAATGCCACAGAGCTGGGAAATCCCCTAGTTCAGGAAAATCTTAAAAATATGGATAAGGTAATCATAAAGCTTGATGCTGGTGATGAAAAAACCTTTTCCCTGGTCAACCGCCCGGCCGAGGGAATTACCCTTAAAAGCGTTGTAGAAGGGATTAAGAGTTTTAGAAAAAGTTATAAAGGCTCTGTAGAAGTGCAAACCATGTTCATGCCAATAATTAATTCCAATGAACTGGAGGCCTTTGCCAATATATTAAAAGAAATTGGCCCTGAATACGTTCAGCTCAACACTCCGAAAAGGGCCTATCCCCTTTCCTGGCATCGAGAAAACCGGGGAAATCATTTAGGTATCCATGATCACCAGATCAGCAATTTAAAAGTGATCACCAAAGATGAGGCGATAGAAATCAAAAAAAAGCTTGAGAAAATGACCGGGCTTAATTTTTATTCAATTTACAAATGAAATTTTAAATATACGGGAAAATGATCTGAATACCCTACATGTTTTTTTGCATCGTATCTCCACGGAATCTTTTCTGGCCTTCCATTATAAATCATTTGTTTAGCAATAAAGTCAGGTTGGAAAATTTTATATTCATAAATCCCTTTAAAATTCCTGCTCCATAAGATTCGGTCAAATTTGCTCCACCGTCTATAGGGAATATAAAAATAGGTACCCCCATTAAAATCGAGATTCACAATCCCTCTCATTTCCATGGAAGGAATGCTTTCAAAATCGGGGTCATAATTAAAATCACCCAGGATCACAAAATATTCATTCTCTAGTTCCCTTATTCTTTTAATTAAAGTTTTTGCCGCCTGAATCCTTTTATTTGGGGGATTTCTCTGTGAGGGCCAGTGAACAACAAAAAAAGTAAATGTAGAATTTTCCAGTTTTATTCTTGCTTCAAGAATGCTTCTAGAATTTGCGACCTTTAGCTCTCTTTTTTTTAATAGTTTCCCTTTCCTATAAAGTAAGGCCACTCCCATTCCTCTCTTGTCTCTAATTTGGGCCATAATGATTTTATAGTTAGTAAATTTGGATAGACTTCTTGTACTTTCAACTTCTTGAAGCGCCAAAAATTCAGGATATCCCATGGCCTTTATGACTCTTTCTAATTGAGCGTTCTTGCTTGGATTATTGTCGAAATGATTCTGCACATTATAAGTGGCGATGGTTAAAGCATATAGATTTAAGGGTAGTAAAAATAGAAGTAGGGCCATGGCATTAATTTATCCATGACCGCTGATGATTAAAACTCAAAAAGGTTTATTTTTTAAAAATGAAAAATTATTTTAGATTTTCTTTAATATAGTCCATCACATCCTGGTCATGGGTTTTAGTTTTAACCTGTTCCATGATGTGCTTGAGCTTTCCATCTTTACCGATAATAAAAGTGATTCTTTTAACACCCATATATTCTCGGCCCATGAATTTCTTTTTGCCCCAGACACCGTAATTTTTTGCCAAGGCCTTATCAACATCTGAGAGAAGGTTAAAGTTTAAATCTTTTTTATCTTCAAAGTTTTTTAATTTTTTGACTGGATCCGGACTTACTGCCAAAACGACCGTTTTAAGTTTTGCAAAATATTTTTTGGCATCGCGAATTCCGCAGGCCTGAACAGTACAGCCTGGGGTAAGGGCCTTGGGGTAAAAATATAAAACAACATTTTTTTTACCCTTAAAGTCTTTAAGCGATATTTTTTTTCCGTCTTGATTTTCTAGGGTGAAAGAAGGGGGCAGGTTTCCAATTTTTGGTAATGGCATAATATCTCCTTTATTACCATTTATCCCGTAGTTCTCTAAGGGATACAAATACTTCCTTATCACTTGAGGGACTAATTGGTAAATGCTCTCTAATAGATTTTTCTCCCAGTCTTAAGAAAGCATTAACCTCTTTTTCTAACCCTAAATTAGTAGTAAAATAATCCTCGTCCATATTTAATTTATCTACTTTTTCCAGCAGCTTTAAGGCCTGCGTATTTTCAGGCTCACGGTCTAAGGTGAATTTTAAATTATTTTCCAGGTATTCATGGCCTGGATAAAGAAGCACCTCGTCAGGAAGATCTATAAACTGCGAGGAAATTGTCTCATAAAGCACTCCCGAATCTCCCCCATTATAGCAGTTTCCGACTCCAGCATTAAAAAGCGTATCTCCGGTGATAACCGCATGGGGTTTATCACCTTCTTTTATTAGTAGGCAGAGGTGGGCGAAGGTATGTCCTGGAGTATCCAAAACCTCAATAGACCATTCCCCGCCAAGGATAATTTTCTCTCCCTTAGATAGAAATCTAGTAACACCAGGAATTTTGCCCTTAGCGTTTTCATGGGCCCAGATCTCACAGCCTTGCATTTTTACTAAATCGGCATTGCCTCTGGTGTGGTCCTCATGTTCATGGGTATTAATAACCGCTTTGAGTTTTCCCTGAGGCACTTTATCCATAATTTCCTGGGCCTCCCAGGGGTCAACACAATAAAAATCTCCCTCGTTCGTTTCTAGCAGGTAGGTAAAATTGCGCAGATAGTTGTAAGTATAAATTTGATGAATTTTCATATCGCATCCAATTTGTTAATTTGTGGGGATAATATACCTTCATACGGGAAAAAATGCGATGGATTTTAAAGTTGTTACTTATGTATTTTTAACCTTTTTATTAGTCAAAGAGGCGATTGAAACGCTGCTAGATCAAAAAAATAGATCTTATGTTCTGGCACATCGGGATGCGGTGCCGGAAAAGTTTAAAGATCAAGTCAGTCTGGAGGAACACCAGAAGGCGGCGGATTATACCATTGCAAAAATTAAGCTTAACCAGGTTTTTAGTTTTATTAATTTTTTCGTTCTGCTGGGTTGGACTCTTGGAGGAGGACTTGAATTACTTGATCGGTGGGTTCGTGGGCTTGGCATCTCTCCACTCTACATGGGGCTTGTTTTTATTTTTGCCTTTGGAGGGATTTCTCTTGTAATTGGTCTTCCCCAATCTATCTACACAACATTTGTGCTTGAAGAAAAATTTGGTTTCAATAAAACCACTCCCGCCATTTTTATTAAAGATATGGTTAAGGGCCTTTTATTAGGTGTAATTATTGGTGCTCCTTTACTAGCGCTTATTCTATGGATTATGCCTCATCCGGGAGATGCTCTCTCTAAAACTAGTTACTGGTGGTTAGGGGCATGGGGTATATTAACTTCCTTTCAACTCATAATGCTCTGGGCCTACCCGGTTCTTATCGCCCCTCTTTTTAATAAATTCTCTCCCCTAGAAGAAGGTGATGTAAAAAATAAAGTCTTAGCACTCTTAGATAGAACAGGATTTACCAGTAATGGGCTTTTTGTCATGGACGCCTCTCTTCGCAGCTCCCATGGAAATGCCTATTTTACAGGGTTTGGAAAAAACAAACGGATCGTCTTTTTTGATACCTTAATTAAAACCCTTGAAGCTGAAGAAGTTGAAAGTGTTCTGGCCCATGAGCTGGGCCATTATAAAAGAAAGCACGTTTTAAAAGGGCTGATCAAAGCTATCTTTTTTAGCTTAGTGGGATTTTTCATCTTGGGAAAAGTCTATACTTGGTTACCTTTTTATCAAGGGCACGGGGTAAACTTACAATCAGATTACATGGCGCTTCTCCTCTTTAGTATGGTCTCTGGCATCTATACTTTCTTTTTAACTCCGCTAAATGCTGCTGTTTCAAGAAAATACGAGTTCGAGGCGGATCAGTTTGCCTCAGAAAATGCTAGTGCCTCAAAGTTAATTACGGCCTTGGTGAAACTTTATAAGGACAACGCCAGTACTCTGACTCCTGATCCTACTTACAGTGCTTATTACCACTCTCACCCTCCAGCGTTAGAGCGAGTCAAGTTTTTAGAAAAACTGTCCTAAGGCATTTTGCGTCAATCCTTGACTTTACACGGCCGCTAAATAAATATTCCCTGCCATGAGTAGTATGTGTCCTTGGGCAGGATTAGAGCCCGCAAAATTGAGTTTCTGTGAGGAAGCAATACAGTGTGCCTGGGTGCAAAGACCTGCTGAGGCCTGGTCAAGTTTTGCCTTCGTCATTGCTGCCTACTATATCTACTTACAGCTTAAAAAAAGAAAACATTACAACCTCTGGCCAATGATTCCTTTAGTGGCCCTGATAGGAATCACTTCATTTGTACTTCATGCCACTAGTTCTTTTATGGGCGAGCTTATGGATGTCTCATCCATGTTCATGTTAATTAACTATATTATTGTTGTAGGTCTCGAACAGCGATTTAAATTTAAAAAATCCATCCTCATGGGAATTTTTATAGTGATGATCACTGCTTGTGTAGGATCCTTATTTTTACTTAGTAAGTCCATTGGTTCGGCCATCTTCTTTCTACAAATTATCCTAGGGGTAATTTTAATTACCGAATACCATTTCTCTAAAGTCGATAAACCTAAAGGATTAAGCTATAAACCATTAGTTCTATGTCTTGGGACCATTTTATTTGCCTGGGGTATTTGGTGGCTGGATATGCTTAAAATTGTCTGCGACCCAACAAACCATATTTTTACCGGACACGCTCTTTGGCACATTTTAGGGGCCCTTGCGATAATTCCTCTTTGGAGATTTTTGGATCAATTTGAAATGCTAAAAGAGCAATAAAGATAATATTAATCTGCTTCATTAATAATTTTTTAATACGAACTTAATAAAATTATTTATTATTTTTTCTCCACCTTCAATGGTTTCATTTATCTCTTTTTCAGTTAGTAAACCTTGCAGCTCTCTCTCTACAAACTCTATATGCGCCTCAGGATGTCCCTGAAGACCAAGGTATGGAAGCTCCTTATGCGAGAGAACATCATATAAACACTCATCAGAGGTTCCCATATGAACCATTTCTTCGCTTATTAAAGTCACTTCTTGGGAGTGCGCCTTGAAAACTTTATAAGACTCCCCTTTTTTAAAACCAAAGCAATCTTTAATTATTTCAATTTCTCGGTATCCAGAAAAGGTATTTTTCGCCTCTGGAGATTTTGCTCTTTTACTAGTCTCTACTTTTCCGCCAAAAGCGTCGGCCATTAGCTGATGGCCAAAACAAATTCCCATGGTGGGTACCTTACTTTGACACTTATCTATAATGAAATCGGCCAAAGCAACCTGCCACGGGTGACGATCACTTACAGATGAATCACTACCAAAAATAATATAGGCCCTAGCAGGATCGCTTTCCCTTAAAGATTTCATACCCTCCGTGGAGGGAATATGATAATCAAAAGGGTGATTGTAATTACTTTTAATCCGCTCGTAGGAATCGAGGGATTTTTCTTTAATCGCACAATCAATAATACAAATAGGTTTTTTACTCATGACTAAATTATTTACCGCTTCCTTTAAATCTCCACTTGGGTTTATGGAGGTGACCTCTACTAAAACCCATATCAAAGGCCTTAGGTTTAATAAAGGGCCTGTAAAAAATATCTCGGATGAAATCCCCCAGGTCTTAAGTAAATGTCTGACTCAACTTGCAGAATATTTTGGGGGAGAGAGAAAATCCTTCTCGATCCCTGTAAAAATGGAGGGAACTCCCTTTCAGCAGAAAGTATGGCAGGAACTACAGAGGATACCCCACGGAAAAACCCTATCTTACGGGGAGCTGGCCAAAAAGATTGGAAACCCCAAGGCCTCTCGAGCTGTGGGAATGGCCAATAACCGCAATAAAGTGTCAGTTATTGTTCCGTGTCACAGGGTCATTGGAGGTGATGGTAAACTGGTTGGCTATGCCTCGGGACTATCCTATAAAGAGTGGCTACTGGATCATGAGGGAATAGACTTAGAAAGCTTGACCTTTGAAAATCTACTACCACAATAGAATTAAGAATTTTTTAGGAGAAATTTAAAAATGTTTAAACGTTTATTTTTATTTTTAACAGTCAATATACTAGTTATGATCGCCGGATCCTTTCTGATCAGTGTGGTCTTAAATCTACTTGGTCTTGGGCCTGCCTTAACTGCTCAAGGGATTAACTACACCTCTTTGATGGTTATCTGTTTTGTCTGGGGTATGGCCGGTTCATTCATATCTCTTCGCTTATCAAGATGGATTGCCAAGAGGGCCTACGGAGTTGAAGTTCAATCACCCACAGGACGCCATGGACAAATGGTAATGAAGGTTCACCAGTTGGCGAAAGCGGCGGGCCTTACAACTATGCCAGAAGTGGGTATTTATGAAGCAAATGAGATAAATGCTTTTGCTACCGGGCATTCAAAAAATAGTTCATTAGTTGCCGTATCATCAGGTCTGCTCCACCAAATGGGTTCCGATGAAACTGAAGCAATACTAGCACACGAAATTTCTCACATTGCTAATGGAGACATGGTTACCATGGCCTTAGTTCAAGGGGTCGTTAACGCCTTTGTTATGTTTTTTGCCCAACTGGCAACCATGGCGCTTGATAATGTTATGAGAGGAGATAATGATAATGGAAGAGGCATGGGATTTTTCATGCGCCATATGGTCTATATGTTTTTCACAGTGATCTTTGGCATCCTGGCGGCCCCAATAGTCATGGGTTTTTCTCGCTGGAGAGAATACCACGCCGATGCCGGTTCAGCTAAACTTGCGGGCAAGGACAAAATGATAAGGGCGCTGGAAGCGCTTGAGAGAAACTATCCACAACTTAGCAAAGTCGAATCAAATCAAGCGGCCTTTCAAATATCCTCCAAAGATGGATGGGCGGAACTTTTTGCCTCCCATCCCCCACTT
This sequence comes from Deltaproteobacteria bacterium, assembly GCA_004356615.1. Classification (GTDB taxonomy): domain Bacteria; phylum Bdellovibrionota; class Bacteriovoracia; order Bacteriovoracales; family Bacteriovoracaceae; genus SMWT01. The sequence goes on from SMWT01000106.1 coordinate 8,073, forward strand.
AAAAAGCGAATTGCTGCTTTGAGGGCCTTATAGGCAAAAATTGGCCCCCCTTATTCTAAGGTAAAATTTCACCCTAAAACTTTCGATAAGTATCTGGGTGAAATTTTAATGAATAAATCTAAAATAGGGCTAAAAACCAAAATTACAATTTTTATTCTCGGGGCAGTTTATTTGCCGCTGATTATCCTTTCCATTTTCTCTGAGACCTTTGGTGAACTTAATAGAACAGAACTAATCTCGGAGATGGCCAAAGGTAAATTAAAAACAGAGTTGATGATTACTAAGTCCCAACAAACTTATATGCGCCGGACCATGAAAGATTATGATCATCAAGAAGTGGTAAGGAGAATTTTCAGATATTTGAAGGTAAATAAAAATTTGAATAATATAAAAAATGATCCATCAATTAATAATTTTCTCGATGAGACTCTTATTGAAGAAGGTAAACTTTTCCCCACTAATGCCACGACATACTATCATTACGCAATTTATCTTGAAGATGGCTCGGCCCTATATACAATTGGAAAAGATTTCATAAGTGACAGTAAATTAAGTGAGAAAGTTAACGCTTTGAAATTCCCAAAAATATCTGAGGAAAAAAAATCAGAGATCTTAAATGATTTTAAAAATCTCGAGCCTTATGTTGTATACGCTGGAAAATTCAAGGTCATTAAAGAAATAGGTGCTAGAACCAACCAAGGTGTAAAAATGATTCTCGAATATAGAGGGTCTAAAATATTAATAGTTGCCAATTTCCTCTTGCTTCCTTCCTCCTCTAAAGTCCCCAGGTTAAGAGAAAATAAATTGGGAGATAAATCTGGAGTATTTATTTTTAACCAGCATGGAATAAGCACTTTTGGCAAACCTTTTACCATCAAGGAACTTCTTCCTGATGCTCCCCCATTATTTTTTCTAGATGGTATTAATCTCTACAAAGATCCCAAAGGAAACTTATTTGTTAAAGGGGAAGTTAAAAGTAAAATTAGGGGACAGGAAAAAACAACCAAAGTTTTATACTTCCCTAATAAAATAATTTATGGGCCATGGGACTATTTTAGTAATTTACTAATTGGAATTATTGTTCTTTTTGCCATTATAACAGTGCCTTTATTGTTATATTTTCTTAAAAAATACATCTCTCCACTCGAAGATATTTTAGATAAGCTTCAAAGCTCAAGTGCCCTATCTAAGAAGGCCTCAACGGAGTTAGAAACTACCAGTACAGAGCTGGCCGAGGCCTCAATTGAAAGCTCTTCTGGTATGGAAAACATTGTCAAATCAATGGAAAAAATAAATCTTTCCCAGGAATCTATCAAAAAGTCTTCTGAGTCCGCAAATCGGGTTCACCTTGAGACGTCCAAAATCGCCCAGCAATCTGAAGTGGGTAATATTGAAATGATAAAATCCATGAATGAAATGGCACAGGCCGCGGAAAACATAGGCTCCATAACCGATATCATCGAAGATATCTCCTTTCAAACAAATCTTCTATCTCTCAATGCATCCGTTGAGGCAGCAAGAGCAGGAGAACAAGGAAAGGGCTTTGGAGTTGTGGCCAGCTCTATCCGGGAGCTCTCCGGAAAAACCTCTGAATCGGCCAAAGAAATATCTGAGCTGATTTCTGAGGCGATAAAAAAATCAAAAAGTGGTTCTATTGTGGCCAAAGAGAATTCAGACATTATTATTAAAATTATAAATAATATTTCCCAATCTCTTGATACCGTTAAAAATGTAAATACTTCCCTGGAAAACCAAAGTGAAAGCATGGGCCCTTTAAATGAAGGCATTGCCCAAATGAATAATATTTCAAAAGTGAGTGTATCCAAGGCCATCGCCTGCAATAAGATCAGCAAGGATTTAGCTAAATCCACCGAAGAAATGGATAAAATCATAAAGAGTCTTGGGGGTATTTTAGAAGGTGGCCATTAAATCAATTTTAGCGCTTCAAAGTCCTGATCTTTTTCATGCCACCAATTATTAACAAACTCTTGAATCTGTTTTCTATTTTTTTCAGGGTCCCCTAACAGTTCTTGGGGTATATCCATAAGTCTTACTTTAACTCTTATAGTTTTAATCCTACCAAAAACTAGATCCATAAAAGACTTTTTTCCTCCAGGGTAATAAATTGTTACATCCACAATTTTGGTTAAATAATCACCCATAGCACTCAAAACGAAAGCAAGGCCCCCGGCCTTTGGTGGCAGCAGGTTCTTATAGGGCGATTTTTTAAGTTCATGCTTAGTGGGAGTATGCCGTGTTCCTTCAAGAAAATTCATAACAGAGATGGGCA
>SMWT01000107.1 GCA_004356615.1 Deltaproteobacteria bacterium
AGTTAGGTTAAAGGATAGTTCACTTAATTTATTAACCTCTAACAGGTAGCCAACTGACGCTCTTATTTGTTGGTCAAAGGGCATTACCAAGGTTCTATTAACGTCTTCTACTGCAGAAGTATCATAAGCAAAACCAAAAGTTACATGGCCATATTCACCGGTTTTTACCTTAGCGCCAATTGAAACATGCCAGGTATCTTTTAAATTAAGGTCGAGAATATCTGGAAGAAGTCCAAAATTAACGGTCATATTTCCAAACTTAGACCAATCCTGCCAACCTACACTGGCCATTAAAGTCCAATTCGCACCAAGCTCGCTGTAGCTACTGAGCATAACTTCTTGAGGGACATACATATCTAAACTAGGTTTAAGTCCATTTGCTTCAAATTCAAATTTGAATTTGGCCTGAGAGCGATATTTTGCACCAACTCTGGTAGTTTTAGAGGCCAGCCAGAGCAGGCCTACATTCCAACCAAATCCAAAATCGCCATCACTTAATTCTATTTTTTTATTAGTAATGGTTTTAAGCTCTTGTACGAATTTTCCCCACAAAAGATCAGCTCCAAGCCCTATGTACCAATTTTTTTCCGCCCTATAAGAAAAGGCGGGGACAACATCAAAAGTAGCAAGTCCCGCCTTGGTGACATATCGGGCCCCGGCCCAATCTTCTCCATAATCAATTCCCATTCCCATAAAGGAAAGTATTCCTATACCAAAATGAAAATCTTTTTTAATTCTAGTGGCCCAAAAGGCACTGAAACCTGGAATCCACTCATTCAAATCAATGTTTTCTTGTTCGGAGTTGAAGGTGGCACTGAAAAATTTAGGCTGAAGTCCAATCATAACTTCTACTTTATCTAAATTAGAAATCCCCGCGGGATTTCCAAAGATGGTAGAGGAGTCATTGGCATTGGCCGCTCGTCCCGCCGAGGACCAACCGTTATCGGGAACAGCGATTTCATAGATGATCGCTCCTCCGGCAAAAGAATTGGTGATAAAAAATAAATTTAGGCAAAAAATAATGATTAACTTCATAAAAAAAGTTAATCATTAAATTTTGGAAATTTCAAAGATAGTTTACCTGAGCAGTTAGGTTTATTTGCAGATCTTTTTAAATTTAGCTGTCAGCTCAATTTCCACATCGTTCCAGGTTTTCTTTTCATGCTTTTCACTACAGGCCTTATTGAGGGACTTTAGATTATCACCAAGATCCCAGTCAAAAATATCAATAATGCCTTTTGCCACTAGTTTATTATTTTTGATAGTGTAATTAAGAGGAATGGTCATCTCTTCATCATTTATTTCGATTTCGAGCATAAGGAGATCATTGTTAGTATCGAACTTTTTTATCTCTGCCTCGATTTCTGGCCCATCTTCCATGGTGGAAAAGAAGAACTTTTTAATTTTAACATCTCTACCTTCATCACCGGTATCTAGCGAGTTGGTATCAATCTTAGCTTCAATCCCAGTTGCGGCCTTAATAATGGTTTTTCCCTTAACTTTATTTTCTAGTGTGATTTTTTTAAATGAACCTCCAACACCTAGCTTCATAAAGGTCTTAAAGGCGGTGAATTTTACCGTGATGTCACTTCCAGTAGTGGTGTAATAACACTTTTTTTTCTTTGCAGCATAAATTGGTTGAGATAGTAGTAATAGGGAAAATATTATAAGTTTCATTAATTGCTCCTTTAAAAAGATGGATCATAGCTGAATGGAAGAATACCCTCAAGATTATTTCGTAAAAATTGAAAATGAGGAGCATCATATTGGGAGAATCACCCTCAATAAGGCCAAGCATTTCAATGTAGAGATTGATATTGTGCAAAAAGAATCTAAGAAGATCTTTAGGCATGTGGATATGCTCTTTGATATCAAAGATAGAGTGGAGGCGATAGATTCAGGCGTGCAAGTTCTCGCTAATTTTTTAAAAAAACCATTGGAATAGTATCACCCTGCAATTTAGAATGAATAATTGGAGGGTTTTAAAATAGAAATACAGGCTTCTAGGGAACATTTACGAGTACGCACTTGGTATCTTCTAAAAAAGGGACACCACACCGGCCCTTTCACCCATAGAGAACTTTTAAGTCAAATGGAAAGAGAAGAGATCGGTGGCAAGGACCAGGTTTGGAAGCAGGGGCTCGATAACTGGATGCATATTAGTGATCTGCAAGAATTTGATCCCACTCCCCCCATTCCAGTTGTAGAAGATAAAGTTGAAATTAAAGAAGAGGTAGTAGAAGCACCTAAACCTGAGGTAAAAAAATCTTCTTTTAAATATACCCTGCTTTTAATCCCTTTTATGGTGATCGGTTTTATCTACTATTTCCTAACCATACCACCTAAAAGATACCTTCCATTTACCAGGCTTGAACCAAGTGCTCTCTCCCGTTTAAAAAGTCTGGTTGTAAATCAGAGCTTTAAGGGAGAAATGATCCTTTCCCAGGATGGAAGAGAGTTGTGGCTGGCAACGGGAAGAGAAGGCCCATATCGCGTCCATTTGGTTTTAAATTCTGTAGATGGAGAAATTCTTGGCACCAGAAAAGTACGGGTAAGCTCAAAAGCAACTTTAGAGCAGAATTGGGCGAGATTTCATACCTTTGAGTTAGAGTATGGAACTAAAATAGTTCCCGGTAAATACACCTATAAAGTAATCGCCAGATCTTTAGGCCCTAAAGAAAAATTAGATAGGTTTATTAAGCAAATGAGGGGGGAACCTCTCGGAAGCGAGGGATTTACGCTTAAAGGCGAAATCCTTTTTACCAAGGATAAACTTGAGGCCTTTACTAAAAAATTAAGCGATTATAAAAAGCAGTTAATGGCCAAAAGGCTTGGGCCTTATCGCGTAAGATTGGAAAAATGGCAGGCCTTTTTATCAGTCCTCACCAAGGTGGATGTTTTATATCAAGACACCTTGGGGGATATTAAATATGGTAAAAGCATTAAGAATTTTGAACATAAATATAATCAGTTTTTAGGTTCCATGCTTCGCTCCTTAATTCTGGAAATGAGAGAGGTTTATAAGTCGGGTGCTAAAAACTCAGATGAATATAAAAAACTTTATCTCTATGGACGCCATATTGGTGAGATGGTTAGTGATATGGTGGTGAAAACCAAAAAGTACAAGATACTTGGACCTGCCCCTAAAGGCCGTTTGTCCAGATATTTTTTGAAAAAAACTAAAGGTTTTAAGGGGAGGGCCGAAAAAGAAATTGGTCTGCTCTTAGATAAGATCAATTCTTTTGAGCAATCCTAGCTTTTATGATGCAATACACCTAGAACAACAAATACCCAAGGATTAGTATAAACGAAAATTTTAAGACCCCTTAGGAGTTACCCTAACTATGAATATCCATGAATATCAGGCAAAAAATTTAATGCGTAAATTTGGTATGAAACTTCTCCACGGAGATATCGCCAAAACCCCAGAGGCGGCAGTAAAAGTTGCCAAAGGACTCGGCGGAAACGTCTGGGTTGTTAAAGCACAAATCCATGCAGGTGGCAGAGGAAAGGCCGGCGGGGTAAAAGTTGCTAAGTCTTTAGACGAGGTAAAAAAATACGCCGAAGATATCTTAGGCTCCACGCTCGTAACCCATCAAACCGGGCCTGAAGGTAAAAAAGTAAACATAGTCTTTATTGAAGAAGGTTGTGAAATAGAACACGAGTACTACGCTGGCATTGTCTTTGACCGCTCTACCAATAAAATAACTTTCATGGCCTCTAAAGAAGGCGGAGTGGATATTGAAAAAGTGGCCGAGGAAACACCTGAAAAAATTATCAAGGTAGGAGTCGAGCCTTCTGTGGGATTCACTTCCTTTATAGGAAGAAAGCTTGCCTACGGAATCGGTATTAAAGAAAAAGATCAAGTTAAAGAGGCCACTAAATTTTTTGAAGGCCTTTATAATCTTTATACTCAGTGTGATTGTACCATCGCGGAAATCAACCCCCTTATTAAAACCAAATCTGGGGAGATTATGGCGCTTGATGCAAAATTAAACTTTGATGATAATGCCCTGTACAGACATCCAGAGATTGAAAGACTAAGAGATCCAGCAGAAGAGTCCGCCAAAGAGATGGAAGCTGCTGGTTTAGGCTTTAGCTATATTGAGCTGGATGGAAATATTGGCTGTCTAGTCAACGGTGCCGGTCTGGCAATGGCCACAACTGATATCATTACCTTCTACGACGGAATGCCCGCTAACTTTTTAGATGTAGGGGGAGGGGCAACCAAAGAGACGGTACAAAAAGCATTTTCCATCATTCTAGAAGATGAAAATGTTAAGGCAATTTTAGTTAACATCTTCGGCGGGATCATGAAATGTGACATCATCGCTGAGGGGATTGTGGGAGCTGCCAAAGAGATTGGCATAAAAGTTCCTCTCGTTGTAAGGCTTGAAGGAACCAATGTTGCCATCGGAAGGAAGATCCTTGAAGAGTCCGGACTTAATATCGTTACTGCTAAAGAATTGGACGATGCTGCTAAAAAAGTTGTTAAAGCAGCAAAGGGAGAGGAGTAGGAAATGACTATTCTAGTAAATAGAGAAACTAAACTGATCACTATTGGATATACCGGCAAGCAGGGAACCTATCATTCTCTACAATCAAGGGACTATGGAACAAATTTTGTTGGAGGAGTTACTCCAGGAAAAGGTGGAACCATGCATGAAGGTTATCCGGTTTTTAATACTACCTACGAGGCGGTGGAAAAAACTGGCGCCAATGCCGCCATGGTTTTTGTACCACCTCCATTTGCCGCAGATGCTATTTTGGAATGTATAGATGCGGAGATTCCTTTAATCGTTTGTATCACTGAAGGTATTCCTATCTTGGATATGGTGAAGGTAAAAGCGGCCCTAGATAGCTCCAACTCGCGAATGATTGGTCCAAATTGCCCGGGAATCATCACTCCAGGTGAGAGTAAGATTGGCATTATGCCAGGCCATATCCATATGCCAGGAAGAGTAGGGGTTATCTCCAGATCAGGAACGCTAACCTATGAGGCAGTGTATCAGTTAACGGAAAGAGAAATTGGCCAGTCCACCTGTGTCGGAATTGGTGGAGACCCGGTTTCGGGGATGGACTTTATCGATATCTTAACTCTCTTTGAGGCCGATCCGGATACAGATGCAGTTATTATGATTGGAGAAATCGGAGGAACCGCAGAAACAGAAGCGGCCAGATGGATTCAGAAAAATATGTCAAAACCCGTTGTATCCTTTATCGCTGGGGCCTCCGCGCCTCCAGGTAAAAGAATGGGGCACGCCGGGGCCATTATCTCAGGGGGAGAGACCACCGCTGAGGCCAAATATAAAATAATGGAAGAATGTGGCATTCACATCTCCAGATCACCGGCAGACCTTGGACAAATTATGGAAAAGGTGCTAAAAGCCAGAAAGTAATTATTTTAAGCGGAGTAGAAAAATGGAAAAAACCTTTAGCATTATAAAGCCCAATGCTGTTGAAGCTAACGTAATGGGAAAAATAATCGACAGATTTGAATCAGAAGGGCTAAGAGTTGCAGCGGCCAAATTGACTCACCTGTCAAAAGAAAAGGCCGAAGGCTTTTATATTGAGCATAAAGAACGACCTTTTTTTGGTTCTTTAGTGTCTTTTATGACCTCAGGGCCGGTAATGCTTATGGTTCTTGAAGGTGATAATGCTGTAGAGAAAAATAGAACGATTATGGGCGCCACCAATCCAGCTGATGCTGAAGAAGGAACCATAAGAAAGCTATATGCCAAGTCTATTGAGGCCAATGCAGTTCATGGATCGGATTCACCCACCTCTGCTGAGAGAGAAATCGCATATTTTTTCGATAAGAATGAAGTCATGGATCGTTTCTAAAAAACACCTAATTTCAGTGATTTACATGGTCTTAACCCGACAACTATAAGGTAAACATTACATGAGATGTTGAAACGGGGGCCTTAAACCTGTACATTAGGACATTGAAACAATTGTTTGGGAGGTTAAGATGTTTAAAATTGGAGACTACGCAGTATGTCCAGGGCACGGTGTAGGTCAAATTTCTGACATTGAAGAGCGTGAACTCGTTGGCACTCAAACACGGTTTTATGTTCTTAAAATTATCTCTAATGGCATGACTGTTATGGTTCCTACTGAGTCAAAAGAAGGAATCAGAGGTCTTATTTCTCAAGATGAAATTGGTGAAGTTTTTAACCTACTTCAGGATCAAGACGTAGAAGTAGATAACTCTACTTGGAACCGAAGATACCGTGAGTATATGCTAAAGATTAAGACCGGATCTCTTACAGAGATTGCGGAAGTTCTCCGGGCCTTATTTCTGCTTAAAAAGATTAAAAATCTAAGCTTTGGTGAGAAGAAGATGCTTGAACAATGTAGAGACCTGCTAGCTCAAGAAATCGCTCTGGCCGGTGGCGAAGATAAGATGCAGGTTAAGACTAAAATTGATGCTCAGTTTTCAAATCTTACCACCCCATAGTTTTCTAAAAGTCCATTTAATGATACAAAATCTCAAAGAGGCAAAACTATGTCAGTAAAAGAGATTACCGTTTATAACAACCTAACTAGATCCAAAGACAAATTTAACACCCTGGAAAAAGGTAAAGTAAAATTCTATTCTTGTGGCCCTACCACTTATGATTTACTCCATGTAGGAAATGCCCGCGCACTCGTGGTGGGAGATCTAATTTTTAGAATCCTTAAGGCCTCCGGATATGAGGTGAACTTTGTTCGCAACTTCACTGATGTGGATGATAAAATTATTGAGCGGGCCAATGAGCAGGGAGTGGACCCACTCGTTCTTTCTCAAAAATATATCGATGAGTGTTTATTAGATATGGCCTCCTTAAATCTTTTGCCGGCCACACACACGCCAAAAGTTAGTGAGACCATGGACGAAATCATCGATATGATTAAGACCTTGGAGGATAAGGGATTTGCCTACGTGGTCGATGGAGAAGTCTTTTATCACGTTCCGCTTTTTAAAGATTATGGAAAGCTATCACTGAAAAAAATAGAAGATCTACAATTCGGTAAACGTGTTGAAGTGGATTCTAGAAAGAAAAATCCTTGTGATTTTGTATTATGGAAACCTGCCAAAGAGGGAGAGCCTTCTTGGGATTCCCCGTGGGGAGCAGGAAGACCTGGTTGGCATATTGAGTGTTCGGCCATGGCCAAGACATTTTTAGGGGATGAAATTGATTTGCACCATGGTGGAATAGATCTTATGTTTCCCCATCATGAAAATGAAATCGCCCAATCGGAAGCGGCCAATGGGTGCACCTTTTCTGATCATTGGTGCCATAATGAGTTTTTAAACTTTGGCAGTGAAAAAATGTCTAAATCTCTTGGGAATGTTATTACCATTCGATCTTTTGTTGAAACTTATTCTGGAGAGATCCTAAGACATATCTTAAGTTCGGCCCATTACCGGTCAAAAATGGACTGGACGGAAAGTGTCATTGATCGGGCCATTGGTGAAATTGAAAGACTACATGTTTTTTATAAAGAATTGATGGAGATGCCAAGAAGTGAGAGAGAAAGTCAAAAGGACTTTGATCAAGTCGCTAGTTCCCGCTCAAAAATAGAGGCCGAAATCAGCAATGATTTTAATGTACCAGGTGCTACCTCAGAGCTTTTTTCCTTAATTAGATATTTTAACCGGGAATTTATCAGTAGTTGCAAAGAGGGAATAAGTGAAAAATTGGCAAGTGATATAATATCACTGCTTAAATTCTATTCAAGTGCCACCGGACTTCTCTACCAAAATTATGAGCAAGTACTAAGACATATCAATCGTGCCCGAAAGGCCCTTTGTGAATCTAGTGAAACGCTTACTGATGGGGAAGTGGAACAGTTGATTAAAGATCGAAAAGAAGCAAGAGCGAGTAAAGACTGGGCCAAAAGTGATCAAATTCGAGACAAGCTAAATGAGGCGGGAATTGTAGTTAAGGATAATCCCGACGGGACCTATTCTTGGCATTATAAGTAATGATCTTTAATCTTAAATCAAAGTTTAAACCCACTGGTGATCAACCCCAGGCCATCAAAGAACTGACAGAAGGCTATAAAGAGGGTAAACATTGTCAGACTCTTCTTGGGGTAACCGGCTCCGGTAAAACCTTTACCATGGCCAACATAATAAAAAACCTTGGCAAGAAAACTCTGGTGTTGGCCCCCAATAAAACTCTTGCAGCTCAACTCTATGGAGAGTTTAAAGAGTTCTTCCCAGATAATGCCGTTGAATACTTTGTCTCATATTATGATTACTACCAGCCTGAAGCATACGTGGTGGGGAGTGATACCTATATTGAAAAAGACGCCTCGATCAATGAGGAAATAGATAAACTCAGACATAGTACTACTAGAAACCTCTTATCCCGTGATGATGTAATTGTGGTGGCCTCAGTTAGCTGCATCTATGGTATTGGGGATCCGGCAGAGTATGAGGCACAAAAGTTGAATTTGTTTACCGGGGATATTATTGATCGGGATAAGCTTCTCCAGGATCTTGTAGCAATTCAATTCGAAAGGAATGATATTGATTTTTCCCGGGGAACTTTTAGAGTTCGGGGAGATACCGTTGAAGTGTTTCCCGCCAATGAAGATTCCAATGTCATCAGAATTGAATTTTTTGATCAAGAAGTTGAAGGCATTCATATTGTAGATCCACTGCGGGGAAAAATTTTAAACACCCTAGATCACATTACTATTTTTCCTAAATCTCACTACGTAGTCAGTGATGAAAAAATGAAAAGGGCCATAAAATCCATACGCAAAGAACTAAGACATAGGCTAGTAGAGCTTAAAGAGCAGGATAAGCTGGTAGAAAATCAACGGCTAGAGCAGAGAACTCTACTAGACCTTGAAATGATGGAGGAGATGGGGTTTTGCTCGGGAATAGAAAACTATTCCAGACACCTCACCGGCCTTCCTCCAGGAGCGCCACCGCCAACCCTGCTTGATTATTTTAGAAAGAACTTTTTGCTCATTATCGATGAATCCCATATTGCCGTATCCCAAGTGGGAGGCATGTATAACGGGGACAGATCAAGAAAAGAAAACCTAGTAAACTATGGATTTAGGCTTCCTAGTGCTCTTGATAACAGGCCTTTAAAGTTTTCTGAATTTGAAGATAAAACAGATCAGGTGCTCTACGTTTCCGCCACTCCAGGAGATTATGAACTGTCCCAAACAAAGGGAGAGTTTGCCGAGCAAATCATAAGGCCTACAGGGCTGCTTGATCCTGAAATTGAAATAAAAGATGCTACCAACCAGGTAGATATTATGCTCGTTGAGGCCAAACGGGATATTAAGGCCGGGGGACGGGTTTTAATAACGACCCTAACTAAAAGGCTAGCAGAAGAGCTAACCAAGTTTTATGAGGCCTCGGGAATGAGAGTTCGGTATTTGCATTCAGATATCTTAACTCTTGAGCGAATGGAAATCCTGCAAGAACTAAGAAAAGGGGAGTTTGATATCTTAGTGGGGATTAATCTCTTAAGAGAGGGACTTGATCTTCCAGAGGTCACCCTGGTGGGAATTTTGGATGCTGATAAGGAAGGGTTTTTAAGATCCGAGCGCTCCCTCATTCAAACCATTGGACGGGCCGCTAGAAACGCTGAGGGACGGGTTATTTTATTTGCCTATAAAGAAACTGGAAGCATGAAAAAGGCAATTCTTGAAACCAATAGAAGACGGGCCATTCAAAAAAAATACAATGAGGATAATGGCATCACGCCAAAGACCATCTCTAAAAATATTTATGGCGGAGTTTTAGAGACCTTAAGAGGAGCAAAATCCACGCGGTCCCGGGCAAAAAAGGCCGTCTTTGGGCCAGAAGATATTAGCGTTGAAAAGATCAAAGCTCGGATCAAAGAGTTAAAAGAAAATATGAAATATGCCGCCAAGGAATTAAAGTTTGAAGATGCGGCGAGGTATCGCGATGAAATAAAAGAGCTTAGCGAGGCCCTTCTTTTGTTGTGATTTTTAAGATCTTATCCAGTCTCTTGCTACATTCAGGAACATCTTCCCTGTTTTTTAAAAAAAAAGTCAATTCTTCTCCATAACCTAGAAGATAAGAAAAATAATCCGCCTCGTATTGGGCATCTATAGGATCAATCTTTCGATCACTATGTCCTAAGAAAATATGTCCTACTTCATGGGCCAAAATTGAGAGGCCTTGGCGAAAGTGTTTAGATTTTAAAAGGCCCAAAAGGTCGGGATAGATTAAAACAAGGTGATACCTTCCTGTATGGGGAATGGCACAGGCATATTTTCCTCTAGAGGGAACCATCATGAGTTTTTTGTCCTGGGTGAAAAATTCAAAGAGCTCCCGGTTAAATGAATTAAAGAAGACATCAAATGAGTATTTAATGCATGGGTCTTTCAATATCCAGTCATGGAGAGAATTTTTGAAAAAGTCCAACCTAAATTGTCTTTTTATCTCTAGTGGGGATCTTTTTTTAAAGAACATGATTCTTTTTCGACAGGTTTTCAGCTATTTATAGATCCAATGCCTTAGGGGGAAATTAATTCCAAATGTATATAAGGGCCATAGGGGATAAAATAGGGAGATGAAAATAGTAATTATTATATTAATGCTAATGCCCCCTAATGTGTTGGCAATTGGAACATCCTATACTTTTATTATCAAAGTAACCCCAAAAAGAATTCACGTAATCTCGCCCACTAAAGCTAACAAAGACGTTACGATTATTATAAAGAATGAGTCCCTCTCGAGCATTTATGGAAAAGTGATAGAGGAGGGAGGAAGTTATGCTAAGTTTGTGGCAATTCCTAAAAATGGCCATAAAACCGTTACTATTTCAGGTTTTAAAAGTGGTAAAAACTATTACTTCGTACCCCTTTCCCCCCCTTATCAGGAATTAAAATTAAAAGTCGGCGGGGATCCTTATGAGATTCCACCAGAAATTTAAAGATTTAGCGGTAATGGGACGATAAGACACCATGATTAAGCTGCTCATCCTATTAATGCCAATACTCGGATATGCCCATATGGGCAATGAAGGGTGTTACAAGTCTTTGCAGGGGACCATGACTAAAAAAATGGTAATAAAAACTTGCAGAAAAGCGGGCGTAGGTTTTTCTGCTTGTTTGAACCAGGCCATCAGGGATATGCCTTTTAAACAGGCAGCTTTGGCCTGTTTAAATGCGGGGGAAGATTTCAAAACCTGTATTGATTTTGCCAAAAGAACTATTCCAAATCCTATAGAGCGAATTAAGCTTTGTTCTAGGCGAGGTGGAAGCAATCAAGGTCTGCTAAATTGCTTTGAAGCGGCCTTCACCTCCCTTGGCCCAAGAGAGGGACTTAAGGCGTGCTTGGGCTCTGGCGATGGATTTTTAAAATGTTACCTCACCCTTAAGGGAAATATTCGTGGTAAAGATCCGCTTTATATTTGTTCCAAAGCGGGAGAGGAATTTAATTATTGCTATAAAAAGTTGACTCAATTAGAGGCGAATAACTTTTGGGTACGGTCCTGTGTGGGGGCCGACAAGGGGTTTAAAGAATGTTTTAGCGCCGCCCATGAAACTAATCCGCAAAGTCCATCAGTGCAAAAGTGTCTGGGACTGCGGTCTGGATTTTTAGATTGCTTCAAATTTTTAAGAGGTAAGTATAAATCGAGAACCAAAACTATTAATTTTTGCCGGGATGCTGGCGAGGATTTTTTGTTTTGTTTTAAAAAATCTTCCACCCACTGGGGCAGAGAAAAGTCCCTCGCTTTTTGCAAAGATGTCGACGAGGGATTTGAATTTTGTTTTAAAAAAATGGTGAAAGGGGCCTCAAGTCTTAAGGCCCTTAAGTTTTGTAATTCTACCAGAGATGATTAAACCAGGGCTTTTTATCCCGGGAGTTACATTCTGATTCCCAGAGATGCTTTACTTCCAGATAACCGAGAATTCCCTCTCTCCCCATTTCTCGGCCAATTCCTGATTGCTTATAACCACCAAAGGGCATTCCCGGATTGAGCAGATGGTATTCATTGATCCAGACGGTTCCTGTTTCCATTTTTTTTGCCACTCTTTTGGCCTTTTTCTCATCCTTTGACCAAACGGCACCGGCCAGTCCAAAGATTGAATTGTTTGCCAGCTCTATGGCCTCAGCTTCTGTTTTAAACTTGGTAATCCCCAGTACTGGGCCAAAGATCTCTTCATGAAAGATGGTGTTATCAGGAGTGATTTCAAAAGCAGTTGGCGGAATATAATATGCCTTATCAAAATCACCACCGGTCATCCTCTCGCCACCCATAACCAGTTTGGCGCCTTCTTTTACTGTGATGTCGATGTAGTTCATCACACTTTTAAATTGATTTTCATTGATCATGGGGCCAAATCCAACTTCAGGATCATCGGTTCTGCCAATTTTGATTTCTTCCACGCGTTGTTTGAACCTATTCATAAATTTCTCGTAGATACCCTCTTGAACGAGCAGTCTGGTACCAGAAGTACAGGCCTGGCCTGAATGATATAAAAAGGCATAAAGAGCAGCGTCTACCGCCATATCTAAATCAGCATCATCTAAAATGATATTGGCCGATTTTCCACCTAGCTCAAGAGTCGTGTTTTTAATTCCCGGGGCGGCCAGTTTTAAAATCTCTCTTCCAACTTCGGTGGACCCGGTAAAGGCCACTTTAGAAACCAAAGGATTCGAGACTAGGGGTTTAACTACCTCTCTTCCCCCAGTGATAATATTAACAACCCCTTTTGGGACTCCGGCGTCACGTAGAATTTCTGCTAAAAGTATCGCCGAGGCGGGAGTTTCTTTAGCGGTTTTTAAAACAGTAGTACAACCAGTGGCAAGAATTGGCCCTATTTTCCAACAGGCCATCTGCAGGGGAAAGTTCCAGGGAATAATCTGGGCGCAAACACCAACTGGTTCATAGATGCGGGTGTTGGAAGAAAAGCCTGCTCTTGAGGCATTTTCATCTTTTTCTTCAAATTTAAAATTTCGGGCCATCTTAGACATAACTTTAAAAAAGGAGGCACTGTTATGTAGATCGGCCTTGGCCTTTCTAACTACCGCACCACCATCAGCGATTTCTGCTTCAATAAAATCTCTTTTTCTCTCTTTTAATTTTTCGGAAATATTAAGCAGCAGGTCTGCTCTTTGGTCCTGAGTAAAAGATCTCCATTCATCTGAGTAAAAGGCATCCCTGGCCGCTTCCACCGCCATATTTACGTCATCTGTAGAGGGTATCTGAACCTTGGCGTAGACTTCACCTGTTCCAGGGTTAATGGAATCAATGGTTGTTCCATCACTTGAGTCTCTAAATTCACCGTTAATATAGAGTTTTACATCTTTCATCTTTATTCTCCTTCAATTACAGTTTTCAACACTTAAGGCAATTCCCTGTCCCACTCCGATACACATGGTGGCAAGTCCTTGTTTTAAATTTTTATTTTCCATCATAGAGTAGGCGAGAGTCGTTAGTATCCTGGTTCCAGAACAACCCAAGGGATGTCCAAGAGCAATGGCGCCACCTTTAATATTTACAATACTTGGGTCTAGTTCAAGCTCTCGCAGACAGGCCAAAGACTGGGCGGCGAATGCTTCATTTAATTCCACGATATCAAAATCACTTACTTTTTTTTCAAACCGCTCACATAGATTTCTGGTGGCAAATATCGGCCCAAGTCCCATGGTGTTTGGATGAACCCCTCTAATTCCCGCGCCTGTTAAGCGAAGCATGGGGGTCAGGTTATGTTTTTTTAGAAAGCTCTCAGAAACAACCACGACACAGCTGGCCCCATCATTCATGGGAGAGGAGTTTCCAGCAGTGACAGAACCTCCATCTCTAAAAACAGCGCGAAGACTCCCTAGCTTTTCCATGGTGCTATCTGCTCTTGGGCACTCATCAGTATCCACAATAATTTTTTCTTTTCGAGTTTCAATTTCAACGGCAAGAATCTCTTTTTTGAAATCTGATTTAAGAGCTTTTTGATGAGAGTTATAGGCAAACTCATCCTGCTCCACTCGGCCAATTTTATAAAGATCTGCCACTTCTTCGGCAGTTTCTCCCATGGCAAATAGGGGAAACATCTTTTTCATGCGTGGGTTAGGAAAGCGCCAGCCAAGAGTGGTATCATATAGTTTTTGGCCTCTACCATGGGCCCTTTCCGCTTTTGACAGGGCGTATGGTGCTCTAGTCATACTCTCAGCGCCGCCTACCACAATACAATCGGCAAGCCCCATAGAAATTCTTCCGCTAGCGCCGATTACAGCGTCGAGAGAGGAACCACAAAGGCGATTAATCGTGGTGCCTGGGACTTCCGTAGGAAAACCCGCCAAAAGTAGAGACATTCGGGCGAGATTTCGATTATCTTCACCCGCTTGGTTAGCGCAGCCAACCATCACATCATCCACTTCTTTTAAATCAAAGTTGGCCCAGTTTTTCACATCGGCAAAGAGATAGGACATTAAATCGTCCACTCTAACAGGTGATAAAACGCCGTTTATTTTTCCCATAGGGGTTCTTTTGGCATAAACGATATAAGTGTTTTCCATAATTTATTCCCTTTCGAAGGCCTCTTTCAAACCACTGGCGGGAATATATCTTTTATCTCCGGTAGTGAGGTGAAGACTTTCAAGTAACTGGTAGACCGGTTTAGGGCCGATCATTTGATACCACTCCATAGGCCCAAGGGGGTAATTCACCCCGTATTTCATGGCCAAATCAATGTTTTTTTCAGTGGCCAGATAATCATCGAGAGCAAAAAAACCTTCATTGATGATCATGGATAGGGTTCTACCTAAGGTAAATCCATGCCCAGGGTTTTCCACTCTGAAAAGCTTCATTCCTATGAGATGAAAAAAGCTTTCCATGACTAAAAAATCCTCATCATTTTTTGCATATCCTTCAAAGGTATTGGTCGGAGTTAAAAAGGCAGCAGAAAATGCGCCTTTTACACTGGGATAAAGTTCTATTATACGCTCTCCATGAACGCATGAAAGATCAGAAAAGATCGGTACCTCAAACTTTTTGGCGAGGTGAGTAAGAATATGCGCTTTTTCTTCATCCCTTCCTAGAGAAAAATCAAAAATGTATTTAATATCAATATTTTTTTCATGAATAGGATCGAGACCTTCTTTTTTAAGTTCGTGAGTGAGCAGGTCATTTTCTTTTAATTTTTTATAAAGTGGATGATCTTTTGATGCAAATACTAGGAGTTCATTTTTCATAATTATAATATCCCTCTCCGGTCTTTTTTCCTAAAAGCCCTAAGTTTACCATTCCCTCTTGAAGTTTATGGGGCGCAAACCTTGGCGCTTTTTTAAATGCCTCCCAAACGGATTTAGTAACCGATAAATTCACATCGATACCGATTAAATCAAGTAGCTCAAATGGTCCCATTTTAAACCCGCCAACCTCTCGTAAAATAGCATCAGTAGCATTAATTTTCGCCCGGTTGAAATCACCTACGATTCTAAAAGGTTCTCCGTAAAAGTTTCTCGCTACACGGTTGACGATAAATCCTGGAGAGTCCTGGCACAGGGCCGGCACTTTTCCTCTTTCCTCAAACCATGTTTTTAAGTTATCTATTACCTCTTGGTCGGTGTCTTTACTCTGGATGATCTCAACTAGTTTCATAATGGGAACAGGGTTAAAAAAATGCAGACCTAAAAATTTCCTTTTTCGGGCCATTGGCAGGTCGCTACATAAGTCATTAATTGACAGGGAGCTGGTATTGGAGGCGAAAATGGCCTTTTCGTCAATCATCTTATCGGCATCATTAAACAGAGCTTTTTTCGCCTGAAGATCTTCTACAATGGCCTCAATTACAAGATCTGGATCAGTAGAAAAAGTTTCTAGAGTGGCGGATTTAAGTTTTGTTGACCAGTTTAAAACCTCATCTGCCGTAAACTTTCCTTTTTCCACCAATCTTTTCCAGGACTCATTTATCTTTTCCACACCTTTTGCTGGTAAATCAAAGACAACGTCGGCCAATTCTACTTCAAGTCCTTGTTGCACCATCCACTGGGCAATTCCCTGGCCCATGGTTCCGGCGCCTATCACTAATACTTTTTTAAGCATTAAAACATCCTTTTAAACAGGTTGATCATCTTGTCGGTATTCAGGAATGGTGAGTCCGTATTCATCTGCCATCCCTTTAATTTCTTTAACAAATGCATCCCTAACTTCGGCATTGGTTCTTCTTTTAAGCCCTAGATGTACATAAATTGGATTGGATGAGCCTCTGGCATTGCCAAATACGTTCATAACTCTAGGCCACCAAAGATTTAATCTCTCTTGCAAGAATGCTTTTTCATTCGGATCGGTGGCAAGCTTTTTTATCCACTTGTCCCCATGGGCAACATGCATAATCTCTTCTTTATAGATTCCACCCAGACCGGCCTTCCATGGGATATAACTGGACTCTAGCGTATCTTCTAACTGATGGCCGGCGGCCCGATCCATTAGGAAGTTAAATAAAATAAAATCAGTCCAGTGGGTGATATTGTAATAAAAAATGTTCACTCGAAAATCATCTTTCATTCGCTTAAAGCCGATTTGTGCAAGATCATCTTCTAGTTTAAAATCAAGTTCTTTGGTTTCAACATGTTTTTGCGTATCTTCACCAAGGTCTTCCAGGATTTTATATACGACTTGGGCATGTCTCATTTCATCTTTTACAATTTGTGCTACCAGGACTTTTTCCATTAAAGTGGGGGCCTTTTCAATCCAAGGCATATAACCAAGGGAACCGGCGTACTCGGAATCTCCTTGCATCCACAAAAGGTTCATCAAATGTTTTTTATAGATTGGGGGAAGTTCGTCGCCCTTATCAAAGGTTCTTCCGTTTTTAATCTCTTCAAATAGTATTTCTTCTTCGCTGGTATAGCGTACTTCTAGATTCATTTTTAAATTCCTTTAAAGTTTGGTTCTCTTTTTTCAAAAAAAGCAGTTAGGCCTTCCTGATAATCACTGGTATTGCCAAGAAATCTTTGGGTGTAAGTTTCTCTGGCCATGGATTTTTCATAAGTCTCTTCCATGGCAAAGTTAATATTGGTTTTAATCATGGTAACGGAGTTGGGAGCGAGCCCATTAATCTTTTGGGCCAGCTCTTTGGCCTCTTTTAAGGGGTCGTCAGCTATACAGTTAACAACTCCAACATCTTTTAGCTCCTCGGCCATAAGTGGTTCACCTAGAAGAAAAAACTCCATAGTTTTCTTAGGCCCAAGCGTTTTAGTTAAACCAAAAGTTGAGCCTGCATCTGGCGCCAGGCCAAGCCTGGCAAAACCACTAATAAATTTCACCTTAGGCCTTGCGACTAAAAAATCTAGCGCTAAGGCAATGGAAAGCCCGGCCCCAGCACAAACACCATTAATAGAGCCAACGATAATCTTTTTAGAACTCTTTAAGGCCTTAATCAGGGGGTTCCATTCAGTTTCTAAAGTATGTCCAAGGTCAACTGCGCTATCTCCATCCTTCCTAATGGTTCGATCATTTAGATCTTGTCCAGTACAAAAGGCCTTGCCTTCGCCAGTCAGAATAATAGATCTACAATCAGGGTCTCTATTGGCCATTTTGACAGCTTTAATTATTTCTTTTTTAGCAGCAAAGTTGAGGGCATTGTAAACTTCCGGGCGATCCATCGAGATTATCGCTGTCTGACCTTCCGTAATATATTTTATATATTTAAAATCACCCATGCTAGTTTCCTTGGTAGTGGGGTTTTCTTTTATCGAGGAAAGCACGCATCCCCTCCTTTTGGTCTTTAGAAGAAAAGGTTAAGTAAAAATTTCTTCTCTCAAAATCCATGGCATCGCGAAGAGACATTTCAAAGGCCTTGTTAACTGATTCTTTGGCCAGCTTAACGGCAACAGGTGCTTTATCAGCAACTTTTAAGGCCACTTCATAGGCCTCTTGCATGAGAGCTTTTTCTGGAACCACTTTGGCCACCAGTCCATTTTTTTCCGCTTCAAAGGCATCCATCATCTCGCCGGTTAAAACCATATACATGGCCTTGGATTTTCCTATGGCCCGGGTAAGTCTTTGAGTACCGCCTGCTCCAGGTGTGGTTCCAATGCTAATTTCTGGTTGACCAAATTTAGCATTGTCACCCGCGATGATAAAATCACAAGACATGGCAAGCTCACAACCACCACCTAGCGCAAATCCATTTACAGCAGCAATGATTGGTTTGGTTATAAGGGAGAGTTGTTGCCACGTTCTAAATCTTTTTTGGTTGATCTGGTCAATGGGATTATCTTCCACCATCTGGGCAATATCTGCACCGGCGGCAAAGGCCCGATCGTCACCAGTTAAAATAATGACTCGAACCTCAGGGTTATCTTCAAGGACAAAAAAGGCCTCCACCAGTTCACTCATCAGTTGAGTAGAGAGAGCATTTAAAACCTTAGGTCTATTAAGCTTAACCAAGGCGACTTGAGAATTATCACGGTAGGGATGTTCTACTAGAATATTTTCCACAACTGCTCCTACATAGTGTTTTCTTCAGCAAAATAAAGATTAGTAAGGCCTTTGGCAAAGTTACCCAAGTCTTTTCCACAGGCCATCATCTCACTTGATTTCATGGCCGCTTTAAAATCGTCTTTATTTTCAAAGCACATTTCAGCAATTAAATAAATATCTGAATGACCTGCTGGTGTTCCAAATACTCTATTTACTCTAAGCTCTTTGAGTCCTGGAACTTTGTGGGCCAGCGGAGTGTGAACCTCTTGGTAGTACTTATCAAATTTTTCAGTATTTTCCGGTTCTTTGTAAGTGACAACTAGTTTATGCATAATATTTCCTTTTGTTTAGAGATATCCTCTTTTCTTTTGATCTCGCTCAATTGAATCAAATAGCGCCTGAAAATTTCCTTCCCCAAAACCCATATGTTTTTTTCTTTGGATGAACTCAAAAAAGGCCGGCCCGATATAAGTTTCCGTGAAAATTTGAAGTAAGTAACCTTCAGGATCTCCATCGACGAGAAGACTTAGGTCTTTTAATCTTTTAATATCTTCAGTAATACTAAAGTTTCTATTTGGAATATCTTCGTAGTAGGTATCAGGTATGTTTAGGAATTGAATTCCTCGTTCCTGGAGTTCTCCTACCGTACTCATAATATCACCGCAGGTAAGAGCAATGTGCTGAACCCCAGCTCCTTTATGAAGATCCAAAAATTCTTGAATTTGAGATTTGGAATTTTTTGTATCAGGTTCGTTAATAGGAATAATCACAGCGTTGTTTTTAAGCTGCACAACTTTAGATTGCAGGCCTGTGTTATCACCCTTGATCTCAAAATATCTTGTTTCCACAAATCCGTAGATATCTTTGTAGAATTGCACCCACTTATCCATCTCGCCAATGGGTACATTATTGGTCAGGTGATCAATTCGCGCTACTCGATTGACTAGTGGTTTGTTTTTTGGATCATTTTCAACTTGGGTGTATTCAGGTCTAAAGTAATGTCTTTTAGGACTTTGGACGAATTCATTAACCACATCGCCAAAACCCTTAATCTGGGCAATTTTATATTCACCATGTTCTGATTCAATAGTTTTAACTGCGTGAATCACTTCAGCTCCACGGTGATCCGCAGTTTTTAGGGCATGTTCACAATCTTGCACAAGAAAAGACATTTTAGAAACGCCTTCACCATGCTTATTAAAGTATTCTCTAGAGTGAGAATCAACACTAGCATTTAATAAAAACTTGACCTGGCCTTGGGAGAAAAGTTCAGATTTGTTTCCCTTGTTTTCATAGGTTTTTTCAAAACCAAAAGTATAAAAAAGTTCTTTGATTTTAGTATCCAAGGAGTCACAGGTAAATTCCAGATGATCAATGGCAATAATACCCAGTGGATTAAAATCATCGATATAATTCATCACAGCAGAATCCCCGATTAAAGATGTTGATTTTAGTCGCTAATATTGGAATATTAAAGGCCTTACTTCAAGGGGATTTTTGTCAATTGGTTCGACAAAATGAAGTTTTTGTTGCTAAGAGTAAAATATGACTGAAAGACCTAAAATTTTGCCCCCAAATGGTGAAAAGAAACTACTACTACATAGCTGCTGCGCGCCATGTGCCGGTGAAATGATGGAGGCCATGGTGGAATCAGGAGTGGATCTCACCGTCTTTTTCTACAACCCCAATATTCACCCCAAAAAAGAGTATGAAATTCGCAAAAATGAGAATATCCGCTACTGCGAAAAAATGGGAATTCCTTTTATAGATGCCGATTACGACGTGGAAAACTGGTTTGATCGGGCCAAAGGCATGGAGTTTGAACCAGAAAGGGGAAAGAGATGCACCATGTGCTTTGATATGCGCTTTGAAAGGACTGCTCTTTATGCCTTTGAAAACGGTTTTTCACTAATTTCTTCAAGTCTTGGGATCAGTCGTTGGAAAAATATGGAACAAATTAATGGTTGTGGAGAGAAAGCGGCCTCACATTATCCGGGTATAACCTATTGGGACTACAACTGGCGTAAAAAGGGTGGATCCTCAAGAATGTATGAAATCGCTAAGCGAGAGGAGTTCTATCAACAAATGTATTGTGGTTGTGTCTACTCCCTTCGAGATACCAACCAATGGCGGACTAAAACAGGTAGAGAAAAAATCGAAATAGGTGAGACCTTCTACCAGGAAAAAATTGAGCAAGCTGACAAAATCTCTTAAAATTTAAGGTAAGCAAGGAGTGCTTCATGAGAATTATCCTTTTGGCCATATTGTGGTCTTTTACCACCTATTCATCTTCAGTGACTTATCATTACGAGTTTAAATCTAAAAAATACAACCGTTGTATAAAAATTAAAAACACCAACTTAGATCTTCTAGCGTGTGATGGAAAAGATAAGTGGGAAATCTGGTACGACAACACCAGCGGCCAGGCCACCATAAGTAGTGGGGTCAAAAATTGGTATATTATTAACCGTACCAGTAGGAAGGAAACAGGTGTTTGGCCCTGGATTAAGGGTTTTTTTAGAACTTCTAAACCGGCAAAGAGCGGTAAACCAACCATTGGCATCCATGAACACGACCCCAGCGATTTCCTTATTGATAAGGAACTGTTGGATAAAACAGAAAACGTATCTATTTTAAATGATGCTGAAGAAAAATGCCTGGATGTTCAAGAGGGGAAGGATAAATTTATTATCATATTAAATAAATGCTCTGATGGGCCTTCTCAAAAATGGGATATCACAAGGTTTACCCATGATTAAAATTATTATTTTATTTTTACTTTCTTTTAATCTTTATGGCGAAGAGGACTGTCAAACCCTGGCCCAGGCGCCAAATTTTTATCGCGAGACAGAGTGGTTATGGTTTAAAGGTAAATCGGTCGATTTAGATCTTGAAAAAGCGAAGGCCAAGGCCAAAGGAATGGCACTGGAGAAACTTTTTGATAGATGTGAAGGGATCCCGGGAAATGCCAAGATATTTCATATCTGTCATAGAAAGCTAGGTGCTGCACAGG
Source organism: Deltaproteobacteria bacterium (assembly GCA_004356615.1). Taxonomy (GTDB): domain Bacteria; phylum Bdellovibrionota; class Bacteriovoracia; order Bacteriovoracales; family Bacteriovoracaceae; genus SMWT01. The sequence goes on from SMWT01000107.1 coordinate 21,433, forward strand.
AGGTGTTTGCCATAGCTTCTACTTATAGAAAAGATTGCAGCACCTTAAAATACGCTAAAGAGGAAGAGACCGGAAAAATATCCAATAAAAAATTACTTAAGGAGATGAGAGATTTTTTTAAGATAATTGATAATCATAAACCAAAAAATCTTCCCTGCACCCCTGAAAAACGAGAGAATTGCTTAAAGGTAGGGACTTATTTGTTTGATATGGCAAGGTTTTTAGACTCTCTCGTTCCACTGGAATACGCCTGTGAAGATGGAGTTATCAAGGCCTGTTTCCTTGGTGGCATAGGAAGCTATATTTTAAAAGAGGAAAATGCGGCCCTAACCTTATTTCGCAAGGCCTGCAAAAAAGATGACTCCAACGCCTGTTTGTTCCTCGGCATTAGTTTGTTTCGCTTTCAAAAATTTAACCTCTCCCGTAAAAAGTTTTTAAAATCCTGTTATCTAGGAAATCCTCGAGGATGTTTATTCCTTGGGATTTTAAGCGAAGAGAGAAAAAATGAAAATATGGCGCTAAAAGCATTTTATAACTCATGTCTTATGGATTATGGAGAAGGCTGTCGCAAGGCCTATGAGCTTTTGCATGTTAAAGGGTGGAAAATGGGCCATCCCTTTGCTCATAAGGCGTGCCAGCTAGGTGACGGGGAAGTTTGTCTCTACCGTGGATTAGATGAACTGGCCGAACAAAAATACCAAACCGCAGTTAAGTATTTAAATAGATCTTGTGAACTTGGAATCGGGGATGGGTGTTTTAACCTAGGCCTTTTTCTTGGAGAAAAATACCAGGAAAAATCCATAATTTATCATAAAAAGGGGTGTGATCTTGGCAACGTATCCTCTTGTCTTGAACTGGAGCAATATTTTAAAAATGATGAGGCGCTTAAGATCACCTACCAAATGTATGCTTGCCAGCTAGGAATTGAAACCTCTTGTTTTAGTTGGGGCAAGCATATCCTCAAGGATAATCAAGTTTCCATGGGAAAAAATATCCTTAGAAGGTCTTGCGAACGGGGATATAACGAGGCCTGTACCTATCTAAAATCCCTCTAACTTATTTGGTCTTTTTCCCCGAAATGATTCTTCCAACTGGAGAAAATAATTTTGTATTTTTCAGGGCAAAGGACCTAAAGGACACTGGTGTCATATGGTTGGCATCATATTTTAATGTTACATTTTTATCTAAAAATCTACTCAAATTTTTACTAAGCTTTTTAGCAAACATTTCTACATCCTTGGCCAGTATTTCGACGTTGGTATATTTTTTGAAATTTGGGATTTTAATTCTACCCTTTCGTTCTAAAGCTAAGAGGAGATTTTCTGACTCAGCTGACTGTAAGGCATAGGCCACAAAAAAGGAGCAGAAAAATTTCCTTCTCAGGTTTTTAAGAACCCCCAGCTTCTTAGCTCTGGAATTGGCGATGGCCAGTAAACCTATCTCCACAAACAGGGCCTTTCCTTTACGGTCAAATTTGGTAGTCCCAAGTGCTGAGGTCATAGCGCCTTTGATGGTATAGTTTTTTATTAAAGTATCTGGCGGGGCAGATGCATATAATCCAGCTATTTTTGCGGCCCTTTTTGCAAGTTTTTGGTTGTTATACCTATAAATCCAATACTGAAGATTTTTTTCATATCCTTTGGGAAAAAATAGGGGATCGTTGATATCTAAAACTCTTAGTTGACCTACATCTTGGGCCTTGCCATCTTCTCTTAAATGTCCTGAAGACTCTGTAACCTTAAGGTTTCCAAGCCCCATTGCCAGGTGGGTGATATCATAAATAAACTCTGGATTATCTGACCTATACCTATAAATGAAATGTTGCATATATTTTAGCATACTACCTTGGTGGCGATCGTATTTATGTTTGAAGAATACATCCCCGGGTCTTGTCAGCCTTTTAATTTTTCTCCGGTCGGTATTTAGCATTCGTGGAAATTCTCCGTCTAGCTGTTTGGAGACAAGCTCCACCACTTGATCTCGAATTTCTTTTAATTTTTTTTCAGCGTAAACCTGCCCGGGTTTAACTTGATTTAAGGGGAAACGCTTGAGGTGAGAGTCCATATAGTTTATAAAATCAACCAGTGCCTTTTTGGTGGTTCCCTTATAGGTACCTCTTGGAGCAAGCAAAAAACCCACCTCACGGTTCATATAGCGATCATCTTTAATAAAATCTTTAACCTGCTCATTATTTGGACTGACTCTTTTAAGCAGGCTTTTCTCATTTATATAAAAGTGCTTGCGGCCATCAATTATCTTAATGGCATTTTTACTGATTCTGGCCCTTGCAGAACCAGATATTCTCGAGTGAACCCTTACTCCCATAAATCTATCTTTGGAGGAAACAGTAAATAAGGGAAAAAGCAGAGAGGAAACTATAAAAAAGTATTTAAAACTAGTCATTTTTTTCATATTGGACTCCGATTATATCCTACAATCTTTTCGGTAATAGTTGAATCAATTTAATTGATTTTAAACAAGCAAAGTTTAGGATAAATATGAAAAAATTTATAATATATTTAGTACTTCAACATTTTTTATTTACCGGTTTGTTCGCTTCGGAACTCGATAATTTTACTCATAGATATAGACCTCTTAAGGATTCACGTATTTTAATCAATAGAAAGGCCAATTCTATTTTAAGAGATGTCGCTTTTAAATTAAATCGACAGAAAAGAGGGTGTAGGGAAAAAGAGTTGTACCGACAACTTCGCAAACATTTCAATATAATGATTCTTTCAAAATTTCCCAAGTGGATTGAACACAACAAAAAGATAGACAGGTATCATCCCAAACCCAAAAACTCTCTTTACCGCGATTGGAGCTTTAAAGAATCTCCTGCCATGAAGATTTACTCTCACTTTATCCCGATTGTTATGGGGCCAGAGTTAAATTTTAATGGTGATAGAATCGGTCTTGATAAATTTGAACATCTTTTAGGTTATGGATATGACAATTTCAAGACCTATCACGTGGAGGAAAAAGGTATCCATGAGGTTTTTATTAAAGGATTTAAAGATGAATATGGCCAATTAGGAGCGAAGGGAACCGGCGTAATGTCCTATGGCGATATGTCTGCCGATTTTAATGGCATGAGATTTTGGAACAATATTTTAAAAAAAGATTATGATGTTATGGAGTTATCAGGGCTATCTAAAAAGGTCATTGGGCCCTATCTGCTTTGCGTGAAAAACCAGTGGGCCATTAATCAAAAAATCGATTTTAGAGATTACCTAGACGCTTCTATGGATGAGGGAATAAATTGTTCTAAATTTAAAAAAGTTTCCATGGCCAAAAAAGTTAAGAGCTATTTAAAAGGTTTAGAAAAAAAGTACAAAAAACGATTTACTTGCCCAATCAGACCGAATCTTTTAAGGAAAATGTTTAAGAAATATGGACAGTTTTCAAAATATATTATTAATCTTGATGGCCATCAAGGCGTGCCATTAAAATCTGGAAGAGAGATTTATAATCAACTAAAGACTTTGAAATAGGTGATTCCGTCTCATAGCAGATATTTACAATATGATTTCTAAGATGATCGTCTAGTTTTCCTCTTTTTATTTTTTCTTTCAGATAAAGTTGCATTGGACTGGGCCTTGCTATGGATTTGTAATACCTTTGCCGGGAAATTAGATGGGACTTTTTAAAGTATTTTTCGGTGCAATACTTCTGGTCGATATGATTCACTACTAACTTTCTTCTTTTTTTAGTATAGACGGATGGGTTGAAGACCTCATTCATATAAGGGGTGATATAAACTCTTAGGTCTACTTTTTTACTGAGATGCCATTTTCCCTGATCATTTTTGGTAACATAATTTTTTTCACATAGGTCGCGAAACATTCTATAACCTTGATAGTTGGCCTCCAAATCGCCAAAGGAGGTTACTTTAGATCCCATAGCACCTAAAAGAGTGATCTCAGTCAAATAACCGAAGTTAAACGCTTTTCGTTCCGCCTTTTTTTCACTTCTTCCTAGTTTTCGACTTCTAAGATATGTGGTGTACATGGAAAGTCCCACGCCAGTCATATGACCAATTTTATCTCCCCCTACATAGACTCCGCCTACGTTAATTATGGGCGCCAAATTTTTTAAAATAGTCATAGGCCAGATATCTTTTACTTTGGGATCAAAGTAGATGCTCTCATCATAGTAGGAATGGCCCTTGCCATTGATGGACCGAGGCCTTTGATCCACTTTATAAGTGTCTCTGAGCCAGCGGCCAATTTTTGACTCTGTTCCCTGTTTGAAACCCTTACCGGCCTTTGCTACCACACTGGTACACTTTTTTGAAACATATGCGTTTTTATTTTGTTTGGCGATAGATTCGGCCAGCATGGAGTTAAACCTCTTGTTTAAGACGGGCGTAGCATCTTTTTGGTTGTCATACATAAAAAGGTAGTGATCAACCTCGGCGGCATATATAGAAAAACTGAAAAAACATAGAAAAATTACTTTCATTGAATCCTTTTTAATTTGGAAGTTATTTTTTTAAATCCTTAATCTTAATTAGATCCTTACAAATATGATAGATATGATTTTTGGTGTTATCTTTAATCTCTCCCTTTTTAATTCTGCGTCTTAGGTATTTATGCATAGGACTTGGTTTGGCAATTGATAAATAATAACTTTGCCTCTCCATAAGGTGGGAGTTCTTAAAGTAATTTACGTTGCAATATTTTTTCTTGATATGTTTATAAACAAGCTTTTTTTTACTCTTTGAATAGACATTAGCGTAAAATACTTCATTCATATAAGGGGTCACATAATTTCTAAGATCTATTTTTCTAGTTACTGTCCATTTACCCTTTTTATTTTTCTTAATTATGGGATTTTTTCCCTCGCACATATTCCTATAAAGTCTGTATCCTTGGTAGTTTGCTTCAAGGTCTCCAAAGGATGTTACCTGAGAACCATGTCCACCAAGTACTGTGAGTTCAGAAAAAACTCCTAAATGAAATGCTTTGTTCTCAGCAGTTGTATCACTCCTACCAACATTTTTTGCATCAATAAATCTTCTATACATGGCCAAACCCTGGTCCGTCATATGTCCAATTTTATCTCCTCCAATATAAATCCCATTAAAATTAACTATGGGAGTTAACTGTTTTAAAATGGTCCAAGGCCATATATCAGGTACCTTTGGATCATAGTAGATACTTTCTTTATAATAATTTTCGCCTTTGCCATTTATGGCCCGAGGTCTTTGATCCACTTTGTTTGTTACCCTAATCCATCTTCCAATTTTAGACTCAACTCCTTTTTGCAACTTAGCTGCTGCTTCTAGGACTACCTGTGAACATCTTCTTCGCTTTATTAATTTTTTATTTATAGATTCCACATACTTTTTAAACATAGAGTTAAATTTATAATTTATTGCTTTTGAGGCATCTCTTTGGTTTTCAAACATGAAGGGGTATTGATCAATTTCGGCCGAAATTAAATTCAGCGGAATTAAAATAACTAAAATTAATTTAAGTTGTGATTTCACCATGAAATCGAATCGGAAAATTTTAGGAACCCCTTAAGGGTTCCTAAATGAAAATTATGATCTTTCGGCCAATGGAGTGACTTTTCGCTCCCCAGCGCCTGTATATTGGCAAAGGGGCCTGATGATTCGATTATTTGCGGTTTGCTCCATGATATGAGCAGTCCAACCGGTGATTCTGGCCATGACAAAAATAGGAGTGAACATATCGATGTCAAATCCCATTAGGTAATAAGCAGGACCGGCGGGAAAGTCTAAGTTGGGATAGATACCCTTTTTTTCCACCATGGTATCTTCTAGAGCTTGAGAGATATCTCGCCACTTGGTTTCACCTAGGAGGTCGGCCAGGAGGTTGGCGTATTTTTTCATAGTTGGAACCCTAGAATCTCCCTTCCTATAAACTCTGTGGCCAAAACCCATAACTTTTCTTTTCTCTTCCAGTGCCTTTAACATCCAATCTTTAGCGATGGCCGGATCATCTATTTCTTTAAGCACATGCATCACCTGTTCATTGGCACCGCCATGAAGAGGGCCTTTTAAAGCACCGATGGCGCCAACAACGGCACTATAAATATCTGCAGTCGTAGAGGTGATCACTCTTGCAGCAAAGGTTGAAGCGTTAAATCCATGTTCTGCATAGAGAATTAAACTTACATCAAAGGCCTGAATAACTTCTTGTTTGGGGATTTCACCAAAACACATATAGAAAAAGTTTTCTGAAAGAGTGAGATCTTCTCTTGGGTCAATGATCTCTTTGTCATTTCTCACTCTATAATCAGCAGCAATGATGGTAGGAATGGCGGCCATCAGTCTTAGTGATTTATTCATATTGGTTTTAGGTGAATTATCCCAAACCCGCTCGTCTTCCATACCGAGAAAACTAACCCCGGTTCTTATAGTGTCCATTGGGTGGGCGTTTTTGGGGAATTTTCCTAAAACTTCTTTTAAATCATCACTGATGGATCTCATGGTTCTTTCTTGGGCCACAAAGTGATTTAAATGGCCCATGTCGGGAAGTTCGCCATTCCAGAGCAGGTAGGCCACTTCTTCAAAGTTACAAGTTTCAGCAAGATCTTGAACAGGATATCCTCTGTAAACCAAAGAGTTGATTTCTGGCATTACTTTAGAAATTGTGGTGGTGTCGACGACAACGCCTTCAAGGCCTGGCTTTACATTG
>SMWT01000108.1 GCA_004356615.1 Deltaproteobacteria bacterium
AGCGTACCTGGAATCAGCGACCACCATGGGCCATAAAATTGAAACGTTTTTAAAAATAGCGTGGAATAGGGAATCATATGCCCTGAGGGCCATGAGGATTGTCCACGAAAAATGTCCTCGATGACCTCAGAACTCTCTACCGGCCTTTCATGAACATCAATTGCGTAACTTAAAATAGCGGTTTCAAGCATCGCAAGATACATGGAAGAAAAAGACTCCATGGCATATCTCACCATTTTGCTATCATCAGTGCTTCGACCCCAAATATAAAAACCTATTTGATAGACAGCAAAAGAGGCAATTACTGCGGAATCTGAAACACCTTTGACAAATCCACCAATATCCTTGCCCATGGTTCTTTTTAAAACTTCATCGTCCCTTTCAAATGCCCACCAGGTAAGGGGAACTGCCACACCCGCCTGAATGGCATTGGTGGTATTAAATTGCTTATAAAGGCCCTCACCGATCCAGATAACAGAGGTTAAAAAATCTTTCCAGACAGTATCTTGGGGGAACTCATCTTCATTGGCCCAGGCGGGTGCCTGAAGCATAGAAAGCATTAAAATAGAAAGCAGCAAACGTCTCATAAACAGGTCTCTTTTAGCGCGGTGTTTAATCGCCAAAAGTACCAAATACCAGATCCCAGAGTGGATTGCTAACCCCGAATTTCATATTTTCATGCTTAAAATGATGCTTTAAGTGATATTTTTTGAGAAATTGTCCTATTTTTCCACTCATTTTCATATGGTGCGTGGCGTAGTGGATATAGTCATAGCAGAGATAGCCCGCCAAGAAGGCCGCCATAAAGGTCACAATATAACGTTCTGGCACTACTAGAGCGTATAAGAAGTAGAGTCCCATAAACAGGAGGAAACCGGCCAGAGGAGGAAATAGCAGCCTGGTGGGATCTTGAGGCTGATCATGGTGGATCCCGTGAAAGAGAAATACTACTTTTTGGCCTAACTTGGATTTAGCGTGAAAATGAAAGAGATATCGGTGAAGCATATACTCTGAAAAGGTCCAGACTAAAAGTCCTGCAAGAGAAGTCAGGACTGTCTCCCCAATTCCCAATCCGTTACTAGTTATTCCGGTAACAAACATGTAGGAAACAATTGGCGTCCAAAAGATAATAGGAAGCCACGGGGGAATATGAGTGAAAAACTCTAAATAATTACTCTTGAATAGCCGAATACTTTCATATGGCCTTTGAGTGCCTTTATTGATCTGTTCCATATTACTTTCTGTTAAGAGGGAAGCCCAGTATAGAAGGCCTAAAATGAAAAAACAATTCCTTTTTTCCCTGATTTTACTCCCTATAGCTGCTTTTCCTTTTTCCTCCAAAGATATGCCAGACAATGATATCGACAAGCTCAAAAAAGGTGAGTTGATTCTTATAAAACGCGATGTTGCAAAGTCTGTTTGGCCTGAGCTCACCCTCTATAAAAAAATCGATGCCACTCCCATTGAGGCCGCGGCAATTTTTATGGCCTTTGATCACCAAAAAAATTACATCCTAGATATAGTTAAATCGAGGCCCATCTCCATGGACTCTCCCACCAGTATTGTAGTTGAATATGAAAGAAAAAATCCTTGGCCGGTTCCTGATGAGGACTATACCAATATTCACTGGTTTAAAAAGCTACCCAATGGCTACCATATAAAATGGCAGGGCCTAAAATCTGACAACACGGAAAAGGTTGTAGGCGAAGCTTATTTTGTAGATTTTGGGGGCAAAACGCTATTGAGGTATACGATTGAAGTTCACCCCAAACTTAAAATTGCAGGAATGTTTACCGGTACTATGATTTCTAAAACTAAAGAATCGGTTGAAGGAATTGCCAGCTATATTGAGTTTTCAAAAAGTAACAAACCCGATTTAATGAAAAAATATAAAAAGATGCTAAGCGATTCCTTTAAAGGGATTTGGTCTTATAAAGTTTTAATAAAACCCGAAGCAAAGAAAAAATAGAGAGTCATTTTATATTTGCTGCGAAGGTAGATAAAATTCTGGGCGAAAATTAGTATTTACCCCATTTAAACAAAATCTTCCCAGGGCCCCAAATACTTGATTTATATTTTGCATCCGGCAGCTATAACCCATTAGTCCTATTCGCCAATATTTTCCTGCCAGGGGACCAAGGCCACCACCGATTTCTAGGTTAAAATTATTTAAAAGATCACTTCTAATTTTTGCTTCATCCTGACCTTCGGGAACTGACACTACATTCATATGGAGAATTCGCTCATTCTTTGGAACTAAATACTCCAACCCGAAAGCCTTAAGACCCTTCTCGAGAATGCTATTTAGTCTTTCGTGTCTTTTCCAGGAATTCTCCAGTCCTTCATTTTTTAAGAGAACTAGGGATTCATGCAGACCATAGAGAGAATTAACCGGAGCGGTATGATGATAGGATCTCTTGGCCCCTTCACCCCAATAACCAAGAACCAGATTCATATCCATAAACCAGCTGGTAATATTTTTTCTTTTTTTAATAAGATCTACTGCTCTTTGATTAAAGGTAACTGGTGATAAACCTGGAGGTGCAGACAGACATTTTTGCGTTCCTGAATAAACCACGTCGAGTTTCCATTCATCAACAAGTAGCTTACTTCCCCCAAGAGAGGTCACCGCGTCCACGATGGTTAAACAATCATACTTATGGGCAATTTCCGTCAGTGTTTTTACATCTGAAAGGGCCCCTGTAGAAGTTTCAGCGTGCACCATAGCGACAAATTTTACGTCAGGATTTTTCTTAAGTGCCGCTTCAAGTTTATTTGGGTCAATGGCCCGTCCCCAAGGGTCTTCCACGATAATGGGAACTGCCTTTAGTCTTCTCACGATATCTGCCATACGGGTGCCAAAGACACCATTCTGGCAGACTATAACCTTGTCACCTTCTTCAACCAAGTTTACAAAACAGGCCTCCATCCCTAAAGAGCCGGGGCCTGATATTGGCAACGTTAATTCATTCTCTGTTTTAAAGGCATACTTTAATAGCCCCTTTATTTCATCCATTAAGGTGACAAACTGAGGATCTAGATGACCGATGGTGGGCATTGCAAGGGCCTGCAGGACTTTGGGATGTACATCCGTTGGGCCAGGCCCCATTAAGGTTCTAATGGGGGGGTAAAAACTATTTTCTTGCATAAGATTTTCCTATCACAGTTTTTCTTTAATGAAACTGGGCACTTTCTGTGGAGCTTTCCATTGCTAAAATCGAGGATTTTCCGGCAGAAATCACATTTGAAACGACATCAAAATATCCTGTCCCCACTTCTCTTTGATGCTTAGTAGCGGTGTAGCCTTTCTCTTCCATGGCAAATTCTTTTTGCTGTAGCTCAGAGTAAGCAGTCATCCCTCTTTCTTGGTAATCAAGGGCGAGACTAAACATACTGTGATTTAGCGCATGAAATCCTGCTAGAGTTACAAACTGGAATTTATATCCCATGGCACCAAGTTCTTTTTGGAATTTGGCTATGGTCGAAGCGTCCAGCTTTCTTTCCCAGTTAAAGGATGGGCTGCAGTTATAGGCAAGCATTTTTCCTGGAAATTTAGATCTTATTCCTTCCGCAAATTTTTTCGCTTGGGCAAGATCAGGAGTTCCGGTTTCACACCAAATCAAATCGGCAAGTGGAGCGTAGGCCAGACCTCTTAAAATGGCCGTATCGGTGCCGTTTTTAATTCTAAAAAATCCTTCCGGAGTACGTTTTTTACTGGTGATATAGCTGTGATCTCTTGGGTCGATATCACTGGTAATCAATTGAGCGGATTCTGCATCAGTACGGGCAATAAGCAGTGTTGAAACATCCATTACATCGGCGGCAAGTCTTGCAGCAGTTAGCGTTTTAACAAATTGAGAAGTAGGAACCAAAACTTTTCCACCTAAGTGGCCACATTTTTTTTCTGAGGCAAGTTGATCTTCAAAGTGAACTCCCGCAGCTCCTGCCTCAATCATATTTTTCATCAGTTCAAAGGCATTTAAAGCACCGCCAAAGCCCGCTTCAGCATCAGCAACTATAGGCGCAAGCCAATCAACGCTTTTTGTTCCTTCGCAGGAGTAAATTTGGTCTGCACGAAGTAGAGCATTGTTAATTCTTTTAACTACTTGTGGAACACTATTGGCCGGATAAAGACTTTGATCCGGATACATCTGGCCTGCAAGGTTTGCATCAGCGGCAACTTGCCAACCACTTAAATAAATTGCCTTCAGTCCCGCTTTAACTTGCTGGACTCCTTGATTTCCCGTTAAGGCACCAAGGGCCTTGATGTAGGGTTCACTGGTTATACCTTCCCAAAGTTTTTTTGCCCCTCTTTCGGCGATACTGTATTTAATGTCATAAGAGCCACGAAGTTTTATAACATCTTCTGGAGTATAGGTTCTATCGATCCCATCCCATCTTGCATCTGCTTTCCAATTTTTTTGTAATTCTTCTCTAGTTTTCATCAACTTCCCCCGTTAGGCCGTTAAAAATTCAATAAATTCATCTTTTAAAAATAATTCCTCAGCAGCAACCGCTCCCTTTAAAAAGGACTCTTTAACTTTTTTAACCTCTGCCAAAGGTTTTTCTTTTAAATTTTCTCCAATTTCTTTGTTGATCTTTTCTAATTCTTGCCCAAAGATTTCCCTCACCATTTGTCGGGTAAGCATCTGTCCATTATCGAGCTCTACTTTGTGTTTAAGCCATTGCCAGATTTGGGTGCGAGAAATTTCAAGCGTGGCCAAATCCTCCATCATATTATCAAAGGAAACACATCCCAGTCCTCTAAGCCAACCTTCAAGATAGGCGATCCCCACGCGAATATTTTTTCTAACGCCATCTATGGTTCGCTTTCCGGTTCCATCCATTAAAAGATTGGGGTATTTGGGAAAGTCCTCTAAGGTTCTCTCGATTTGATTTTCTTTGGGAAACGCCTCTAAGGCGGTTTTTATAAAAAATGGATGGGAAACCCAACATCCATCATGGCCGATGGTAAATTCGTATTTTTTATCGGTTTCAACTTTGGCCACCTGATCTTTAATTTCTGCTTCAGTTTTTCCCGGCGTAAAGGCCGACATTCCCCCGATGGCAAAAGCGCCATGGGTATGACAAATTTTAATTAACCTTTTGGCGTAATTATCCATCCAGTACCTGGACATATTTATATCGGATCGATCCTCGGCCACCCGGCCTGGGTGATTACGAAAGACTTTTATATCACTAAAGATCTTATCCCATCTTCCAACATTTAGCCCAACCGCCCGATCTTTTAATTCAAAGAGAATTTCCTCTATTTGAAAGGCAGCAGGAAGCGTTTCAATTAAAAAGGTTACCTTAAGTGTTCCTCTGGAAAGTCCCAGGTTTTCCTCAAGGGCGGCAAAGACATCATTCCACCACCTGGCCTCTTGGTAGTGCTCACATTTAGGCACGTAGAATTTTGGAGTTTTTCTCTGTCCGATAAGTTTTTTTGCCGTATGAAAAGCGCAGGTGACAAGATCTAGCAGTCCGGCCGATATGGGCATACCACCTACCAATATATTAGGATCTAGCATATGCAGTCCCCTAACCCTGGCCATTATCACTGGCATATCTTTGGGATTTAAACGGTATACTTTATTTTTCTCACCAGTTTTAATAAATTCTAGTGTTCCATCTACTGCCGCAATAAAGTTTTGATATCCTGATAAGACATTTGTCCAAGAGGGCATCATGGAGTCTTCAAAATCTAGCATGGCGGTATCGGCCCTAAATCCTTCAGCATTTCTACTAAGCATATTGATGACCATTTTGGGGTCATTGACAGGCCCTGTAATTTCTACTCTTCTACATCTTAAGTCGTGAGGGATTTCTGCCACTTTCCAATTGGTATTTAACGCCTTTTGGTGTTCTTTGGTGTAAGAGGGAATTCTTCCTTCATCAAAGGCCATCTGCCTTAGCTGTCGGTCTTTTAACAGATTTAATCTTCTTGGGCCAAATTCTCTGGTTAGCTTTAAAAGCAGATCTTTAAGTTCTGGGGTGAAAATAGCTTCTACATTTTCTTCCCAAATATCCTCTACCCATAATTTATTCCCTGCTTCCCTGCCATCATCTGGTGTTAAAGAAATCACAAATCCTCCCGCTTTAAATTGCCTTAAGTATTGATGGCCAGGAAAAGGTCAGTCAAGCGAATTTTCGCTAACAGCGACTTTTCACCGCACAAATCTTTACAAAGGAAAGCAGTTGATCTTTAATGCGATGAAATGAATCAAGACATTTTAAAATATACCTTGGGACTAAAAATTAAAAAGTTTAGGACTAAGAGAAATTTATCCCTAAAAAAACTGGCCGAGCTGTCAGGTTTTTCTACTTCCTACCTAAATGAAATAGAAAAGGGTAAAAAATATCCTAAAATGGAAAAGCTAATTCCTTTGGCCAGCAACCTCGAGATTCCTGTTGAAGAATTAGTCTCTCCTAAGGTCGACCCAAAGCTTGGGCCCATCATTGATCTTTTAAATTCCAAGTTTTTCCAGGAATTTCCCTTCGAGCTATTTGGTGTCGGGCAACATGATTTTTTTGAACTTACTTCGCAAAACCCTGAGAAGTTTTCTTCTTTTCTAGCGGCCCTGATGAACATGGCCCGCATCTATGAACTCAATTTAGACGAATTTTACCAGGCATCCCTGCGCAGTTATCAGGAATCCCATAAAAACTATTTCCCTGAATTAGAAGATAAGGCCGAAGAATTTTTAAAACGCTTTAAGGTAAAAGATTTAGAAAAAATCCTACAGGAAGAGTTTAATGTATCCATTGATTATAAAACTCTAAATCAATATCCCAATTTGGCCTCAAAAAGATCCGTTCTTAAGGGTGACACCCTGTATATAAATAACAACTTAAGGCCCACGCAAAAGCGTTTTGTTTTGGCCAAGCAAATTGGATACCTCTTTTTAAATCTCGAAACGGGAACGGGTTTTACAAAGCAGCTAAATGATTTCAAGGCCTCATATTTTTCCGGTGCGCTACTAATAGATAAAAAAGACCTTATTAGAGATCTAAAAGTAATATTTAAAAACCCCACCTTTAAAACGGTAGCTTTTTTCGATCTTTTACAAAAATATGGGTCAAACACGGAACTTCTATTTAATCGTTTAACCCAGATACTCCCCCAGTACTTTAATTTTAATAATCTGTTTTTCCTCCGGTTGCAGTCTTCTCTAAACCCCACTACCAAGCAAAAAGAGCTTAAAATAAATAAAGAGCTACATTTTGCGGAGAGACATTTTCCTCATGGAATAGGTTTACCTGAGCATTATTGCCGCCGCTGGATTACGGTCTCCATTCTCGGGGAACTTGAGGATAAAATTAAAGCTGGGAAATATAGAAGGCCTTTGTTACGTGTACAAATTTCTCAGATGACAGGAAAAGAGGAAAAATATCTATGTGTGTCCATGGCGCGAAAATCCAGCCTTAAATCTGATACCCTTTCCTGCCTGACCATTGGAATGAAAATAGATGACTCCTTAATAAAGGCCATTAACTTCTTAGATGACCCTAAGATTCGTCGAAAAATTGTCGGGCAGACCTGTGAGCGTTGTGATTTAGCTGATTGTAAAGAAAGGGCCTGTCCTCCGGTAGTTGTGAACCAACAAAATATTGAAAAGTTAAAAAAAGATTCCCTGGCCGAATTTCTCCAACAATAATTAATAACGCATCCAATTTTAGAATTTGTAACTTTGATTTTTGATAAAAAGATTCTACTATTTGGTCTTTAAAATTATATCAAAG
>SMWT01000109.1 GCA_004356615.1 Deltaproteobacteria bacterium
ATTTAAAGTCTTTAATGCCCCCCCCCATTTTAATCTAAAAAAAATAGAGCAAGTCCATGGCACTAAAATTGTTCAAGCGGATAAAGGTTTCGATGAGGCCGATGGATTAATTGGAGTTAAAGATAATCTCGCTATCTTAACGGCCGATTGCATGCCCATACTGCTGCTTGGAAATAAAGGCCAGGCCTTAGTCCATGCCGGTTGGCGTGGTCTTAAAAATGGAATTCTTAAAGAGGACTGTTTACAAAACTTGACAGTTAGCGAGATATTTATTGGGCCTCATATAAAAAGCTGTTGTTATGAGATAACAGTTGAATTTTTAGATAACTTCCCCCGACAATTTTTTATGAAGCGTAAAGAAAAATACTTTTTCTCTCTGCGTGAAGTTGCCATGCTTCAACTGCGGCAGGTCTTTGGAGATATTAAAATTTGGGGGTCTGAGAAGTGCACCCATTGTGACCACAGTTTTCATAGTTACCGCCGGGACCAGACCGTTAAGAGAAATTGGAATGTCTGGATACCCAATATCGTTGACACCCTACATACCAGTCGGTAAAAAATAATATCATCGGAGATTATTATGACTAGCAGATCCTTATATTATAACGCCTCTTTTAACTGGAAAATCTTTTTTGGAATTGTCGCTCTTGCGATGATTGGTGTTTCCGCTTACATGGTTAACCATTATTATGAATCCCTTTATCCTACCGGAGTTGGTGGTTCATTTTGTAATATCAGTACCTGGTTAAACTGTGATGTAACCATGGGATCAATCGTCTCTAATATTTATGGTGTGCCAATTGCTCTTTTTGGTATGATGGTAGGCGTTTTTTTTCTCCTTGGTTTTTTTCTCCCCAAACAGCACATAGAAGGAACCAATCACTTTATTGCCATTTTAAACTTCGCTGGTTGCCTTATCCTTTTTTGTTACTCCATTTTTTGGCTTAAAGGACTTTGTCCCATGTGTTTTGCCTATTATGTAGCATCAGGTTTGGCGTTGCTTTGTTTTTACAAGACCAGCAGCTTTAAAAAACCACATCTGAAAGTGTTAGTGGCCTACGCACTTATCACTGCCATTCCAGCGTGGTTAGTCTTTGCCGATTTAGAGGGAAGAAAAGATAAGAATGAACAATATAAAGTTTCCCTGATGAAAGAATATGATCGCTTAAAGAATGTTGGTGATCCGGATACACCATCTCAGTTTGTACTAGAGAGATCTTTTAATAACTTTAGTGAAGCTCCTGTTAGAATGAGTATCTTTTCTGATTTTCAGTGTCCTAGTTGTAAGAAGATTGCCCATATAGGTGAGGAATTAGCAAAAAAATATCGTGGAAAAATTAATATTCAATACTTTTTCTTCCCGCTAGATAACGATTGTAACCCCGAGATCAAAAGGGCCTTTCATACCTTTGCCTGTAGAGCGGCCTATCTTGCGGCCTGTGCTCCACCGGAAAAATTTCTAACCATTCATGATCACATTTTTGAAAACCAGGCGATGTTATCGGCAAATTGGTTGTCAGAAACCGCCAAAACCTTTGGTGTGAGCGATTGCTATGAAAAAAGTGAATCTAAGGACAAAGTTATGACGAACTTTAATAACTATAAAAAATACAAGATCCAATCCACTCCTACTGTTATCTTAAATGGCAAAAAAATTGAGGGGGCAATTCCTCAGGCAAGCTTTGAGATTATCATTGATGAGCTCTTAATAAGGGCCGGACAATAGTAAAATGGCAAAAAAAAGTTATGAGGAAACTTTGGAGCAACTCTCTTTTATAGAAAGTGGTACTTCCAAGTTTCCCCTGATTGAAACCCACTGCCACTTAGACTACATAAAATCTATTACTCCAAGTGAAAATGTTAAGAGATGCCAAAAGATTGGTATTGAAAAACTGATCACCATCAGCGTGGAGCCCACTAATTTAGATACCGCACTGGATTTAACCAACACCTTTGAAAATGTATTTTGCAGCCAGGGTGTTCATCCTCACGATGCCAAAGACTGGAGCGATTCAGTTATGGATAAGGTGAGGAAAAACGCCCTCGCCTCTAAAAAAGTCGTGGCCATTGGCGAAATCGGCCTGGATTTTCACTACGACAACTCTCCGCGAGAGCTACAAATGAAGGCCTTTGAGATCCAGCTGGGACTGGCGGTGGAACTTAATTTACCGGTCATCATCCATACTCGGGAAGCGGAAGAGGAAACCGCCGCCATTTTAAAAAACTTTGCTGGAAAAGTTCGTGGGGTGGCCCACAGCTTTACCTCTTCCCTTAAATTGGCAGAATACCTCATTGATTCAGGGTTCTACTTAGGTTTTAACGGTATTGTCTCATTTAACAAGGCCGAAGACGTTCGAGCGGCGCTGAGCATGACTCCCCTGGAAAGAATCCTTTTAGAGACTGATTCTCCGTTTCTAACGCCTGTACCTCACCGGGGAAAAGAAAACGCTCCCATCTACCTTCCCTTTGTGGCGCAAAAAGTTTTAGAAGTTAAGGGTATTTCCCCAGAAATTGGACTTCCTAGTTTCTATCAAAATACCCTGAATCTGTTCCATTTTTGCTAGGCATAAAACGGCAACTTTTTCTTCTACACAATGCAGTTATTATGTGGCATATTTCAAAACAATCTCTTTTAATTCAAATCGACTTACCTGATATTTGGAGTACACCTTTTTATGAGCAAAGTTAAAGTTGGTATCAATGGTATGGGAAGAATTGGCCGGACAATTCTTCGCGAAATTTTCAACTCAAATCACCCCATTCTTGAAGTGGTGGCGGTTAACAACCCCGGTATCGTGGAGCGTTATGCTCACCTGATCAAATACGATTCTAATCACGGAAAGTTTGCTAAAGAAATCGTTTTAGGCGACGGGCAAATAACTATTGATGGAAAAAAAGTAAAGTTTTTTACCGAGAGAGATCCTGCCAAAATTCCTTGGGAAGACGTCGGTGTCGATATTGTTATTGATGGAACCGGAGTTTTTAAAGATAAAGAAGCACTTGGCCGTCACATAAAAGGCAGTGTGAAAAAAGTAATTATGTGTGCTCCGGGAAAAGACCTTGATGGAACTTTCGTCTTTGGCGTAAATCACACAGATTATGATCCCAAAAAAGATCAAATAATTTCCAACGCCAGCTGTACCACCAATTGCCTGGCCCCAGTGGCAAAAGTAATTCATGATACTTTTGGAATTGAATCCGCTCTTATGACCACGATTCATGCCTATACCCTGGATCAAAAAATTCTCGATGCCTCACATAGTGATTTAAGGAGAGCAAGGGCCGGGGCCGTTTCCATGATTCCAACTACTACCGGTGCCGCTAAAGCGCTGGGAATAATTATTCCCGATCTAGCTGGAAAAATTGATGGAATTGCTGTGCGTGTTCCCACACCAAATGTTTCCATGGTTGATTTAAATGTCATTCTTAAAAAAGAAGCTAGCGTGGATGAAATTAATGCTGCCCTGAAAAAGGCCGCTGACGGAGACCTTAAAGGTATTTTAAATTACACTGAAGAAGAACTAGTCAGTATTGATTATATGAGTTCACCATACTCTGCAATCATTGATTCAAAACTTACCTACTCCGTAGGTAGATCTGCCAAGATTATCGCCTGGTATGACAACGAATTTGGATTCTCTTGCCGAGTAATCGATTTAACATCTTATGTAGCAGAGAATTTGTAATGGACCTTAAATACATTGATGATCCTGCAGTAAACTTTGAAGGTAAAAAGGTTTTGGCCCGTTTTGATTTCAATGTTCCACTAAATGAAAAGCTTGAGATAACTGATACCACTAGAATTGATAATTCCATTCCCACTATCAAATACCTGCTCGAAAATGGTGCTGATAAACTAATTCTCATGAGCCACTTCGGGAGACCTAAGGGTGAGCGGGTAGACAAGTATTCACTTGAACCAGTGGCCAGATATCTGGCGGAAAAGTTAGACTCTGAAGTCATCCTAACCGAGTCCGCCACTGACAGTGGAATAAACACCCTTTTAAACCTCTCAACCCCAAAAATTATTCTCCTTGAAAACTTAAGATTTCACCCCGAAGAAGAGGCCAATGATCCGGGCTTTGCCAAGACCTTGTCTAAATATGGAGATATATTAGTGGAGGACGCCTTTGGCACCAGTCATCGAAAGCATGCCTCCACCTATGGCATTATTGAATATTTCAGAAATAATGCTTTTGGCGGCCTGCTTTTAAAAAACGAATTAAAAGCGCTAGATAAAATTGTTAAAAATCCCAAAAAACCATTTGTCGCCATTATCGGTGGCGCTAAAGTTAACGATAAAATAAAAATTATCACCCGTCTCATCACCACAGTAGATTTTATGCTTATTGGCGGGGCCATGGCCTACCCTTTTTTAAAGGCAAAGGGACATAGTATCGGAACCTCTCTTTGCAGCGATGAAGATGTTTTATTGGCCGAGAAAATTTTAAACTCTCCCTCCGGCAAAGCAAAAATCATACTTCCTGTAGATCATATGGTTGCTAGTAGTATTAATGGAAAAGCTGAATATATTGATTCCCCAGTTATTGCCGGGGATAAAATGGGACTTGATATTGGTGAAAAAACCATCGAATTATTTGCCCGCACTCTTAAGCAGGCCATGACCATTTTATGGAACGGCCCCATGGGATTATTTGAAAAAGATGCCTTTGCAAAAGGCACCCTAAGCATCGCCAAAATCGTAGCGGACTCAGATGCTTTCTCTCTAGTGGGAGGTGGCGATTCGGTGGCAGCTATCAAAAAATCCGGTATGAGTGATAAAATCTCTCACATCTCAACCGGTGGAGGCGCCTCTTTAAAATATATTGAAGGAGGAAGTCTTCCTGGAATAAATGCCCTAAAATTTGGAGTTTAAATTGCATATTATTGGCAACTGGAAAATGAACCACCTAACAAGTGATGTTAAAACTTTTTTTAATGATTTAAATGGCAGAGAACTTCCTGGAACTCCCTGGATTGCCCCCCAATTCATCCACCTTCCGCTGGCAATAGAGTTAAAAGGTGGAGCTAAAATCGGGGCGCAAAACTGCCACTTTGAGGAAAATGGCGCCTTCACGGGAGAAATCTCACCCCAGGCGCTGGTAGATCTAGGTGTAGATTTCACCTTGGTGGGACATAGTGAGAGACGTTCCCTGTTCAAAGAATCCGGTGAATTTTTAAACCAAAAGGTCCTGAGCGCTCTAAACGTTGGCCTTAGCGTTGTATACTGCGTAGGAGAAAGCCTACAAGAGAGAGAGAGCGGAACCACCGATGCCGTAATAGAGCTGCAATTAGATGAGGGGTTAAAAGACGTATCTGATGCCTCCGCTCTCATCATCGCCTACGAGCCTGTCTGGGCCATCGGAACCGGTAAGACGGCCACGCC
>SMWT01000007.1 GCA_004356615.1 Deltaproteobacteria bacterium
ATCGTTTGGGTACCGTTGCTCCCTTCCGGGCCTGGCGGAGTTAACCACCAATACAATTGCCTAAGGCCCAACTACCTCGGGGGATATTACTTATCTCTAGGTAAAATATCAAGCTTAGGGGAATTTATTTTAGACTGGGTCTGTCGGGTATCATTTATTAGTTATTTCAAAAGCTTATCAAGTGGGATACAAGAAAAATCCTTTGAAAGTACTTATAATCCTTCTATTTATCAGCTCCTTTTCCCTTTGGGGAAAATCAGTTGAAGTCAGCATCGATCCTTCCGGTTCACTCATTAAAGTCTTCGGGACTTCAAACGTCCAAAGTTGGCAACTTAAGGCCAAGTCTTTTAAGGGATCGGGTACATTTGATTTGGATAAAAATGAGTTAAAAACGGTTGAAAAATTTAGTATCGAGGTGGTAGCAGCAAAAGTATTAGGCAAAAGCCGCACTATAAATAGAAAAGTAGCAAAGGCATTAGAGGTCGTTAAGTTTCCAATAATTTTGGGAGAAATGAAAAATGTCTCTATTAAAGGTTCCACCATCTCTGGAAAAATGTCCTTTAATCTCCATGGGATAAAAAAAGAACTGAATTTTAATGCGAAAGTTAAAAAAGATGGAAAGAATTTTCTAATTGAAGGTGTTCAAAAGTTAGATATGACCGATTTTAAAATCAAACCACCGGAGACAAAAGTCCTCTTTATCACTGCTATAGTGGCCCCAGTTGTAACAGTTAATTATAAACTTACCCTTATCCGAAATTAATATTAATCCTAGAGTAATTCTGCCAAAATGATTAGGTGAAACTACTTCTCTTTCTCTTATCCATCTTTTCCCTTCCCTTAATGGCCGAGCTTAAGATAACTGGTAATAAGCGTACCCAGGATAAATTCATCAAATTTATTTTTAATAGATGTCTTAAAGAAAACAGTGATGTGGCCAAGGGGATTTATCCCAAAAAACTCTCCCAATGCATGATGAACGAGCGAATCTTTCACGATGTCACCGTGAAAGAAACTAAAGATGGTTGGCATGTGGATGTCAAAGAGAGATGGACCCTTATCCCCATACCTCGTTTTGAAGTAGATACACAGGGGAACAAGTATTACGGCCTTGGACTTGCAGAATCTAATCTTTTTGGCCGGAGAATTATTGTTTATGCTGAATATTTAACTGGTACGGTAAATCAATTTTCCGTATTTTATCTCGATCCTTCCTTTTTACTCACAAATAATGTTTTTCGCTGGAGGGCAGGGCTCGACAAGAATGACATCGTTCAGGCCTTTGAAAGAGAGATAGTTAATGGGTTTAAAGAAAAAGAAATACTTGGCAATATTGGATTTGGCCATGACTGGAGGAAATCCATTCTCACGGGGGTTTTTGAGTATCAAAATCGTTCTTATGAACAACTAAATGATTATGACATACCAGGGGATTATCAAAAATATTATCTAGGCCTTGATTATTTTTATGATAATCGAGATTTTAAAATTAGTTATAATGAGGGAATTATTGTCATCTTAAAACTTCGTTTGCAAATTTATAGAACTGATGAGGCCCCTAGAGCAGATATTATTTTTGGTATGGCAAACTATACAAGAGCGGGGTTTTGGGATCATCTTCTAAAACTTACTGGACACTTTGGTCTAACCTCAACTAGGGATGAACGGGATGCTTTAAAAAAAGGAAGAAATAGGGGATTTAGAGGGACTCTTCGCTTTTCAATTTGGACCGATTCCTATTTTGGAGCAATCTTAGGTTACGATGTTCCCCTTATTAAATGGAGTTTTGGAACCTGGGTGGCCGGGTTATTTTCTGATCTAACTTATATAAATAACATAAACAATCTTCCCCCCACTAAATTTTTCTCCGGGGGAATAGGAACTTATTTTTATCTAAAAAAATTAGCAATACCTGGTATTGGGGTTGAATACGGTTGGCAAAATAAGACTGAATCTACCTTTTGGGCATTTAATGTAGGGTTTGCTTTTTAACCGACGCGCCTTATTTTTTTCCAATATTATTATTAGGTTATCTAAAGCAAGCTCTTGAATGGGAAAACATGAGAGATCATTTGGTTGAAAAATTTGCTCTCTCCGTCGATCGTGCTGGAGAACTTTCCCACCTTTAACAAGGCCATAAAATGATCGTTAACAAAAGGGCCCTATTACTTTTAAATTGTCTCAGTAGGCGCAATCTCACCATATAGCCACCACTGAAAAGTTTTATACCCGAGAGAAAAAATCACTGCGCCAACAAAAAGTCCAATAAGTCCTGATAAGAACAGGCCTCCGATAGCACCTATTAAAATCACCGCCATAGGAATTTTCACACCTCTTCCTAAAAAGATAGGTTTTAAAATAGGATCTGTTGCTGAAACAAGTAGACACCAAATTAAAAAGATAACCCCAACAAATGTTGAGGCATAACTGAAAACATATATTGATAGGGGCAGCAGGGCTATTAAAAGTGGGATTTGAACCACTGCCATAATTAAAACGAGTATCGTCCAAAGCGCCGCTCCAGGAACTTGAACAACTATAAAACCTCCCCCGGCCAAAACTGCTTGGATAAAAGCAATTCCCAAAATCCCCTGGGCCACACTCCTAATGGTGGCACCTGCGAGCTCAGCAAATTCCTCTCCCTTATCGCCAAAAATTCTAAGGCTTATTCTTTTCGCGGTCTCTGCACCATGATCACCATAAACAAAAATAAATCCTGCAATAATTATAGCGATAATAAATTGAACAATACTTACCCCAGCATCGGCAAAAACTTGAAGGATAAATCCGCCGATAGGTTTTAAATGTGGGCCAAGTTTTGATATGGCGGCCATTAAATTGTTATGGGAGAGATCCCACATTCTATAAATGGTTTCCCCTACAATTGGCCAATCATTAACCGTTAATGGCGGCCGGGGAACCGCAATCTGGCCAAGCATAAAAGCAGATACTATTTTTTTTCCACTACCTATAAATGAATCTGTCAAAAAATAAGAGGGAACAAATAAAATTCCAATAATGATTAAAGTTAATAAACTTGCGGCAATCTTTTTTCTTCCACCAAGTGCTTTGGCCAATGCTTTAAAAATTGGATAAAGGCCTACCGCCAAAATAATGCCCCAAATAGTAATAATGGCAAAGGGCCTAAAAATCATAAAGCACCAGATGGCAAGGCCTGCCAAAAAAGCTATTCTTATAGAGGCCTCTACTACATCTGATAAAAACTCTTCTTTTTTCTTCATCCCTTTTTCCTTCAAAAATTTCCCATCGTTAATACTCTAGCACTTTACATCACCCTTCTGAAATAGGCAGTAACCGACAAATACGTTTCAGTATAGATTCTTTGAAAGAATCCGATAGGAAAACTTATGGGCAACCAAAATCTAGCTAAAGAGAATTTAAAATTTGATATTGTAGCAGGACTTGTAGTCTGTTTGGTGGCCCTTCCCCTTTGCCTCGGAATTGCCCTGGCATCGGGAAGTTCGCTTTTATCAGGCATTATTTCCGGAGTCATTGGCGGTATTGTAGTCGGGGCCATTAGCCAGTCCCAGGTTGGAGTTTCAGGGCCTGCGGCCGGTCTTGCGGTTATTGTGGCCACTGCCATCGGGGCCCTCGGGATAGAGGCCTTTTTACTGGCCGTTATTATCGCCGGGGTATTTCAAATGATTGCGGGATTTATCAAAGCGGGGATTGTGGCCCACTTTTTCCCCTCATCAGTTATAAAGGGAATGCTCTCGGGAATTGGGTTAATTCTGCTTTTAAAACAAATTCCTCATGCTATTGGTTTTGATGCGGCTTCATGGGAAGGTCAAATGGAATTCTCTCAAGCAGATGGAGGAAATACCTTTACCAGCATTGTTTCAGCTTTTTCACATTTTGAATTGGGCGCGGTCATTATAAGTCTGCTTTGTCTTGGGGTTATCATCCTAATGGATAATAAAAGCTTCGAGGAAAAATTTCCTAAAATAGGAATGATTCCATCTTCGTTAGTAGTAGTGGTACTTGGGATTGGTTTAAACGCCATCTATTTTTCCTTTTTTCCCGATTTAGGTTTAACCAGTACTGATCTGCAAAATGGAAAAATTGTCTCCCACTTAGTGGCGCTTCCAGTAGTAGATAATTGGAACGAATATCTGGCCTTTATGTCCTTTCCAAAATTTAGTGAGATTTTAAATGTAAATGTTTGGAAGGTGGCCATAACCCTTTTTATTGTGGCCTCACTGGAATCACTCCTATCCCTTGAAGCAACTGATAAAATTGATCCCTATAGAAGACACGCCTCTACCAATAGGGAACTGGTGGCCCAAGGAGTAGGAAACATTATAGCTGGACTTGTGGGGGGAATTCCTATTACCCAAGTTGTGGTTAGAAGTGCTGCTAATGTGGACTCCGGTGGTAAAACAAAAACGGCAACCATATTTCACGGAATATTTTTACTCACCTTTGTGCTGTTCATTCCCAAGATTCTCAATTTAATTCCACTATCTTGTCTCGCTGCCATATTAATAGCTGTTGGGTATAAGCTCGCTTCTGTGAAAATAATTAAAGCGCAGATCAACCTCGGATATTCCCAGTATCTCCCATATTTTGTCACCGTCTTCGGCCTAGTATTTACTGATATGTTAACCGGAATAGGTATTGGAATGGCCGTGGCGGTATTTGAAATACTTAGAATGAACTACAACTATTCTTTTTGGGACAATGAGAAGCTTCTTTCCAAGAAAACTATCTCAATTAATCTTCCCCAACAAGTAAATTTTTTAAATGCTGTTTCCTTTTCAAAACTTTTAGCAGGTATTAAACCGGGTTCCAACGTAACTATCGATGGAGCGAAAACTCAGATCATGTCCTCGGAATTTTTAGAAGTGATAAAAGATTTCCAGAAAAATACCGAGTTAAACAAGATCAGCTTAACTTTAAAAAATATAAAAGGGATTAAGTAAAATGGATCTGGAAAAGCTACTTGATAATAACTTTTCTTGGGTAGAAAACAAGGACCCAGAGTTTTTTATTTCCATTAGCAAGGGGCAAAGTCCTTCATTCTTATGGATTGGTTGTGGTGATAGCCGTGGTTGCCCCAACACTATAACAGGATGTGATCTAGGAGAGATTTTTGTCAATAGAAACGTCGCCAACCAGGTGCGAAGTGACGACCTTAACTTAATGGCCAGCTTGCAATTCACTGTCGAAGTTTTAAAGGTGAAAAATATTATTGTCTGCGGCCATTATGCTTGTGGGGGCGTCAATGCTTCGTTTAATGCGGACAATGGATTAAGCAGTGTCGACAATTGGATCCAACCTATAAGAGATTTAATTAAACAAAATAAAGTTGAGCTAGAATCGATTGATGAGGAAGTGAGGCCCAACAGAATGGTAGAAATTAATGTATTAGCTCAAGTCCAAAACCTAATGCAAACTGAAACGATTAAAAAGGCCTGGGCAAACGGAAACTCTCTCATAATTTATGGGCTTGTATTTGATTTCGCTACCGGCCTTTTAAAAAAAATATGTGAAGAAACTGGAGGAAATGAATGAAGACATTATCAATTTTAGTAGCACTATTATTATCCGGAGTTAGTTTTGCGGGGCTTTTTTCAGCGGACCATAAGTTTTCCCAAGATAAAAAGTGCATTGTAAACTTGCCTGAAATTAAAAAAAGGCATGCCATTGTATGTGCCAATCATAAAAAGAAAAAAGAATTGAGTTTTTGTGAAGGCGATCTTGTAATGTTTAAATACTCATCATCTCCACAACGTGTTTTTGCCATAAAAAATGAAATGGTCTACGCTGATGATACTCGTGCTAACCGAGGGATCCGAACCCATACCGACAAGATTATAAAAGTCGTTAAAAGGTCTAATTGCAACGATCGAAGAGGATACCTAATCAAAAAGAAAACCTCTCTAATTCGCGCCCAATATAATCATAAATACTGGCCTAGAAATTAGAGGTTATTTTTCTCCGAGCTTAAAAGGTTTACCTCTTAAAAAATCAGTTCTAAAAACACTTCTGCACCATTTAGAGGTGGTTTTATGATCATCGATTAAAACATTTACCTCTCTTGAGTAGTACCAGCTTTGAGTATCTAAGTTACTACTTCCAATCATGGTTATTTGATTATCCACCCCAAGATATTTAGTATGACTAGTATAGGACTTAGGATCTTTTTCAGAAGGCTCCTTACTTAACCTCCCCCTAAAATCCACAAACCAATTTAACCTAAATTTCCCTTTAGCTCCCTTGGTCGCCTTATAAATTTTGCTGGCATTTTCATAGTTTGTGCCCCCCTGAAAAGGGAGTTTGGCAATACTATCCTGAAACTGTCGGCTGAGTAATATATTTACATCGACCCCTCTTTTAAGGGCATTTATTATTGCTTTCACAATATATTTTGAGTTTAGACTTGGAGTAATTATATTTATTCTATATTTAGCATTACCGATTAAGGCCAAGATGGCCTTGTTCACTGGATTATTACCTCTTCTAATAACGAAACTATCCACTTCTTTTCTGGAAGCGATGATCATGGGTATGTTTCCCTCTAATATCCGTCCCCTGGCCCATAGATCTACCACCTTTGGTAATTTAAACTTAACCAAGTTATGCCCGATAGCAACTGGGCCTGTCGTTTCGAAGTTTGCCGCATATGGTTTTGCTTCAAGCCACCCATAGTAAAAATCATCGGCCAGTCCCATGGCAACATCACCCATTAATAGATAACCAAAATCATTTTCCTGTAATTGGTCTCGATCATGATATCTCATCATATTTGCACCCATAACAACGGCCTTACTTCTGTCTACTACAACAGATTTAGAATGGGTGACCCCCATCAATCTATGGGTAAAAAGTCTTACTTCAATTTTAATATACTTAGGGTCGATTCCCTCCATGCTGATCACGCCCTTAAATTTATC
>SMWT01000008.1 GCA_004356615.1 Deltaproteobacteria bacterium
CAAAATGATCTAGCACTCTTCTTATGATGGAGGCATGTGAATAGTGAAATCCAGCGTATCCATCGCGAAGATCAGCGTGGGCATCAAGATGAAGCAGCACCAAATCTGGATAGGTCTCTAGATATTTTTTAATGGGGGCAAAGGAGATGGAGTGCTCACCACCGAGAGTAATCATTTTGATATTATTCTGTTTTAAATCTTTTTCCTTAAAAAAGGAATCGAAGTGTTCATTAGCGTGAAACCATGATTTTTCAACGTCTAGAAAAAGGCCCAAATCTAAATTTCCCAGATCAAACACATTTTTAAGGTCACTGGTGTCTCTATCTAGATAAGGGGAATAGGTTTCAATATTACTTGACGCAGCTCTTATATGATCCGGCCCAAATTTAGTACCTTTTCGAT
The DNA here is from genome assembly GCA_004356615.1 of Deltaproteobacteria bacterium. GTDB lineage: Bacteria > Bdellovibrionota > Bacteriovoracia > Bacteriovoracales > Bacteriovoracaceae > SMWT01. The sequence continues at coordinate 403 of SMWT01000008.1, forward strand.
AACAGGCAGTCCCGTCAAATTGAAAACCTACAATATGGATCGAATCATTAACCAGGGTTTTTGTAGGTGTGGCCATATCAAAAATATGCAACATTTACTCCTAATGGCCGCTGAATTTGGCAGCTCTTTTATCTAGGAAGGCCCTAATCCCTTCCTTTTTATCTTCGGTACCAAAAATCCATTTAAAGGCAGCTCGCTCTGCCGCAAGTCCCTGCTCCAAAGTAGAGTCAGCGCCTATGCGAATCACTTCTTTACACTTGGTAATGGCCAGGGGGGATTTCTTTTTAATCATCTCAAAAGTTTTAATCGCTCCCTGAATCATTTCTTCTTTATTGCCAAAGGTTTTTACAACGAGACCTAATTTCTCCGCTTCATCTGCCTTGATAGATCTGCCGGTATAGATCAGCTCGCGGCTTAGCGCCTCACCTACATATTTCATCAGTCGTTGCGTTCCCCCAAAGCCTGGGATTAGTCCAAGGTTTACTTCCGGCTGGCCAAAATGGGCATTATGGGTGGCATAGATAAAATCACATCCCATCGCCATCTCACATCCACCTCCAAGGGCAAAGCCATTCACGCAAGCGATGATAGGAACTGGTGCGTGTTCAAAAAGCAAAGGAACTTCTTGACCTAATTTCGAAAACTTTTCCCCCTCTTCAGGGGTCATGTAATCCATTGCTTTAATATCAGCACCAGCGATGAAGGCCTTTTCTCCCGCACCAGTTAGGATAATTCCTCTGATTCCTGCCGGAAGATTTTCCATCACTTCCTTTAGTTCTGTTAAAACCGTGATGGACAGGGCATTGAGCTTGTCTGGTCGGTTTATCGTAAGGTGGAGTATTTCATCTTTTACTTCAGTTAAGAGAGTCTTCATTTATTTTCCTTGGATAGTTCTGATAATACTGCTGAAATCTAAATTGCCGAATTTTTTGGCATGTATATTATAAAGGTTTAAGGCCATGGCCCCCATCGGAGTGACAGATTTTGATTTAATTGCCGCCTCTTGAGACAGTCCTAAATCTTTGGCCATTAACATATTTCCAAAGCCCCCTGCAAAATCACGAGAAGCAGGAACTCCCTCCATGACACCAGGATAAGGATTATATTTTTCCAGGGACCAATTGTTCCCCGAGCTTTTTCCCATTATTTCCGATAAGACTTTGGGATCAAGACCGTTGGCCACGCCAAGACTTAAGGCCTCGGCGGTGCCAATCATATGGATGGCCAAAAGCATGTTGTTGCAAATTTTGGCCACTTGTCCAGCGCCATTACCACCGGCATGAAAAATGTTGGCCCCCATTTGCTCCAGCATTGGTCTTGCCTTGTCTAGATTTTCACTGTCGCCGCCTACGATAAAAGTTAACGTTCCCCCGGCCGCTCCTGCGGTACCACCGGAAACCGGCGCATCGATCATGGGGAAGCCTTTTTTCTTTGCCTCATTGGCGACAAGTTTTGAGGATTCAGCATCAATGGTTGAGCAATCAATTAAAAGGACACCTTCCGGGGCATTTTCTAAAATCCCATTTTTTCCCAGGTATAACTCACGAACGATTTTTCCCTGAGTAACCATGGTGATAACAACATCTACACCTTCAAGGGCGTCTTTTACCGAATGGAAACCTTTTGCACCATCTTTTATAATCGCTTCAACTGCTTCAGGATTAATATCGTAGGCGTTAAGCTCATAACCGGCCTTCAGTAAGTTACAGGCCATTGGGCCACCCATATTTCCAACTCCAAAAAATGCTATTTTCATATTCAGCTCTCCTTAAAATGATCTAGTACATGCTCACGGTCTACATCTTCAACCTTCGCGGGATTCCACTGAGGATTATTATCCTTATCGATTAAAAGAGCGCGAACTCCTTCTCTGAAATCGTGATGACGAGTAAATTGTTGGGCCATATTCGATTCCATGGCAAACACTTCCCCCAATGTTAACCCTTTTCCTCTTTTTAACTGCTCTAAAATAACAGCAGCAGAGGTGGGAGAGCCTTTTAAAAAGTTTTTCACCGACCTTTTCAACCACTTGTCTTCGGTTTGGTACTCGCCCCACATTTTGCTGATTTCTATAATATTATCTGGATCTGCCAGCTTATTTATTTCTTCCAGTCTTTTTTCTATTTCAGATTCCTGGACATCACTTTTATGTTCTAATCCTTTAAAGAGATCCGCTAATTTATCTTCATGCCAGTTAAAATTACCGAGAGCATCTTTAAGTACCGGGACCTGTTCACTTGAGATAAAGTAATCGGCCATAGAGACAAATTTGGCATCTGCCCCGTTTAGCCTGGCACCAGATAAGGCGAGAAATTTCCCCACATTACCTGGCATTTTATTTAAAAAGTAACTGCCACCCACATCGGGAAAAAGACCTATGGTAATTTCTGGCATGGCCAGCATGGATCTTTCGGTAACGATCCGGTGAGATGCACCATTCATAATTCCTATTCCGCCGCCCATGACGATGCCATCAGCAAGACAGATAATTGGTTTTTTAAAGTTGTGGATATACTCGTCTAGAAAATATTCATATTTAAAAAACTCTCCAGCATTTTTCTCTTCCACCATGGCATCATAAAGGGAGACAACATCTCCCCCGGCGCAAAAGGCCCTCTCACTAGTGGAAAGCATGATGACTGCTTTTATGGAAGAATCGTCTTCCCAAGTCTCAAGCTGCTCCGTCATGGAAATAATCATCTCAATGCTTAAGGCATTTAAAGTTTTTGGTGAATTAAGCCAAATATGTCCAATGGAGTTTTCTACGCTAAAGTAAACTGCTTTTTCCATCTACCTGATCTCCTCGGTGGCACCCTCTTGCAATATTTTACGAGCAATAATCAAATTCATAATTTCATTTGTTCCCTCAAGAATTTGGTGAACTCTAGTGTCTCTCATAAACCTTTCAACTTGATATTCTTTGGTATAGCCGTAGCCACCAAAGATTTGGATGGCATCATTACAAATTTTAAACCCCTCATCGGTGGCAAACTTTTTGGCCATGGCACAGTAGGTGATTGTATTGGGATCACCCATGTCTAGCTTGTGGGCAGCAAGTCTGACCATTTGTCTGGAGGCCACAAGCCCTGTGGCCATTTCTGCTAGCTTAAACTGCAGCGCTTGAAATTTAGCAAGAGTTTTTCCAAAGGCCTCTCGTTCATGCATATACTTTTGCGCCAGCGTAAGACATTTCTGAGCAGCACCAATAGAGCATGTAGCAATATTGATTCGTCCCCCATCAAGTCCTTTCATGGCAATTTTAAAACCTTCACCAAGAGAACCCATTAAGTTATCCGCCGGGACTTCAACATTTACAAAGTTAATGATTCTTGTAGGCTGAGAATTCCATCCCATTTTTTCTTCATTTTTGCCATATTCAATTCCTGAAAGATCCGCAGGAATTAAAAGAGTGGAAATTCCCTTGGGGCCATCCTCTCCAGTTCTTACCATAACCACCAATACATCAGTTTCACCGCCACCAGAGACAAAGGCCTTGGTGCCATTAACGATATATTTATCACCTTTTAAAACGGCAGTGGTTTTTAGAGCGCCGGCATCAGAGCCTGATCCTGGTTCCGTTAGACAATATGAGCCTAGCAGATTTCCAGCTCCAAGTTCTGGACAATATTTCTGCGCCAACTCGGGTTTGCCCCAAGTGGCGATCATCCAGTTCACCATATTATGGATAGTCATGAAAGCGGCAGTAGAAGTACACCCTCCTGCCAGCTCTTCAAAGATAATAGCAGCATCAAGTCGACCCAGACCGATTCCGCCAAACTCTTCCGGAGTATAGATACTTAAAAAACCAAGCTCGCCGGCCTGCTTTAAAACATCTTTAGGAAAGATTTTTTTCTCATCCCACTCTAGAGCTTTTGGGGCGAGTTCTCCCTGAGAGAAATCTCGCGCCATTTTTTGCAGTTCTTTTTGATCACCCGTAAGTTCAAAATTCATTTCGATCCCTATTTAAGTCTAATGGTCATATTTAAAGGCCCGGCGTGCTCATCTTCAAACCATCTTGAGGTGATCGTTTTTGTTTCCGTGTAAAACTTGAAGGCCTGCTTGCCATAAGCGTGGGTATCTCCGTAAAAAGATCCCCGCCAACCGGTAAAGCTGAAAAATGGCAGAGGAACGGGAATTGGGATATTGATACCCACTTGTCCAACCGCCACTTCGTTTTGATACTTTCTAGCGGCAGCGCCACTTGAAGTGTAAATTGAAGTTCCATTTCCATAAGGGTTGTTATTGATAATCTCTAGTGCTTCATCCATATCTTTGGCATGAAGAACAACTAGAACGGGGCCAAAGATTTCTTCTTTATAGACACTCATTTCAGTGGTTGCCCCATCAATAAGCGTAGGCCCCACGAAATGCCCCTCAAGGCCTTCAACTTTATAGTTTCTTCCATCGAGCAGAATTTTAGCGCCGTCACGCTCTCCTTCACTGATTAACATTTCGACTCTTTCTTTTGCCTTGGCCGAAATTAGCGGCCCATAGTCAGAAGACTCTTCACTCCAAATTCCAGGAGTTAGCGTTGCCATTTTATCTTTAATTTCAGGGATCCAAGCTTTTGACTCGCCAACCATTACTGCCACAGAGATGGCCATACATCTTTGTCCTGCGGCCCCACATGAAGCAGCAGCAAGAGCATTGATTACTTGTCCTTTATTTGCATCCGGCATTACCACCATGTGGTTTTTAGCTCCAGCAAAGGCCTGAACACGTTTCATGTTTTTACAGCCTGTTTCATAGATATGCCTTCCAACGGGAACTGAGCCGACAAAACTTACGGCTTTGATATCTTTGTGCTCTAAGATGAAATCAACTTGTTCTTTTCCCCCATGCACGACATTTAAAAGTCCTTTAGGAAATCCCGCCTGGTCAAATAGTTCAGTCATCATGGTGGGAGTTAGAGGATCTTGTTCCGAGGGTTTTAGAATAAAGGTATTTCCAGAAACAATTGCTAGAGGATACATCCACAGAGGAATCATGGCGGGAAAGTTAAATGGGGTAATCCCGGCACAAACACCAAGGGGTTGAGTAATACTGTAGGAGTCAATTTTTCTAGCAACGTTTTCCATGGTTTCACCCATAAGATGAGTTGCGGCAGTACAGGCATGTTCAACGACTTCAATTCCGCGCCAAACATCACCCTTTCCATCTTCAAAGTTCTTACCATTTTCCTGGCAGAGAACTTTGGCGATTTCATCCTGGTTATCTTTTAGCAGTTGTTGGTATTTAAAAAAGTAGCGAACCCGCTCAGAAATTGGGACATTTTTCCATTCCTGGAATGCTTCTTTGGCAGCTCTAACGGCCATTTCCATTTCATCCATGGTGGTGAAAGGAACTTCACTTAGCTTCTCTCCATTGGCGGGATTTGTTACATCCATCCAGTTATCGGTTTTACTTTCAAAAAATTCGCCATTGATATAAAGCGGCACTCTTTTATGCATGGGACTATATCCTTTGTTATAATTGCTTTTAAAAATGTGCCAAAGATTAGCGTAAACGCCCAAAAACGACAAATACGCCTTGCGATAAATTTTAAAATATCAGGAAGTTAGCTGGGAATTTTCTCTATTTTTCCCAGATGGTATCAAAACAGGCCGAGAGATGGGCCACTTGCACATAGTTGCCATTTTTCTTACAAGCGTAGGCACCAGATTTTAGGCCGTCAGTATAATTTAATTCAAAAACGTATCTATTCCCATTTACTTCTACAGCTGTGCATTCCCAGGAAAAATTGGCAATTTTATTTTTACAAGAGCTTCCTTTAATTCTTAGTTTCTCGCCACAAAAATTGCTAGCATCAAAAAAGTTGCCATCATAATCACCTAACTTAATTATGGGATCTGCTTTTAGCAAGGTATGCCTAAACTTTACCAGGCCATTTCCTATAGCCGCCTCACAAGTTCTAATAAGATTTCCAGTTGAGGTGTTGCCCAACCATGATAATAAGGAAATTTCGATACTCCGGCATGTTGAACTAGATATCCAAACCTCCACCGCGTAGTCAGTGTCCTTTTGCAAACGGAAGCCTGCTCCAACCTTTATAAGTTTATCTTCATTTTCTAAATTGATAACTCTGGTGGAGATCTTTAATTCTTTTTTATTACAGGTATTACTTACACGAAGGATTTTAAAATGAGTTGATTTTTTTGAATTGAAAACAAAGGCGACCTTGGCCATCTCATCTTCACCAATTTTTGCGGGAACCCTAAAGACAGCCTCTTCTATTTTTTCACCAGATTTTGCCGGAATAAAATCCTTAGTATATTCGAGAACTACTTTTTCACTCTGCCATACTTCCGGTTCCAAAAAGGTTTCCTTTTCATTATCACCACAAGAGATCAGGGTTAATACCAAAATCCAGGAAATTACCTTAAGCATAGGGCCTCCAAAAATATTTAATCCTATTCTAACTTGGTTTATTCCGTATCTTCTAACCTCGCGGCATCAAAGTATCCCAGTCAGTTAATCATCAAAGCGATCACACATTTGCAGCATGGGTTTAAAAATTTCACAGGCCTGCTCATCACAGTCCTCTACTATATCTTGCATCTGCTTACACCAATATTTCATGGAATTGCCTGAGCTCGTTCCCATTCCCTTATGATGCCTACTCATTTTAGGATAGCCGGCAGGTGGAACACCTTTTACCCAAAATTTTATGGCAAAAAAGCAGGTTTCAATCATAACAAGGGTCGCACCAACAACCAGGATATAACCGCCTACTCTTAAAATTTTGGCCTTTTCTTTTTTACCTAAAAATAAAAGATAGAGTCCAAAACCGATGGCAATCAACTCCATGACAAAAACAAGTTCCGCTAAAAACAACATGCCTTCCTCCTAGAAAACAAAAAGTCCTAAAATTATACATCTAATGGACCAAAGAATGGTTCGGGCCCAATTGATTCGAATTAGTTTGTGAAGTAGATTGAGATCAAAGCGCCTTAGCAGTTTTACATGGTAGGGCCTGGTTAAAAAGAGAGTAACCAGCCATATAATCACTAGAAGAATTATATTGAAAAGCATGGGCCAGAAGTAGGCCTCTTTCCAAAAATAAAAAAGCGCCACCCCAGAACCAAGTTCAACCAGCATAACAGGTGCTACTAGTGAGGAGAGCCTTTTAATATGAAATTTTTCAAATTCTGAAAAACGATCTCTGTCTAGAAATTTAAAAGAGGGGTAATGGATTACTTGAATAATCCAAATGAGTCCGGTCATGAAAGAACAGCAAAAGTAATGTAGTCCTAGTGTGCTAAAAGTATCCATCTCCTATTATATTAGGGGATGGACTATCGAAAAATCAATTTTCTACCAACGATCAGCGTTCCTAGGAGCTCTGTTTCCACGATCTGTTCTTTCTTGGGCGATATTTACTCTTAGATTTCTGCCAAAAGCTTCTTGTCCGTCGAGACCTTCAATAGCTTTTTGAGCTTCATCTTCAGCAGACATCTCAACAAAAGCAAACCCACGGCTTCTACCAGTTTCCCGATCCGTGATGATTTTTACTGAAGATACATCACCAAATGGTGCAAATAATTCTTCTAATTCGGTCTCACTGGTTTGAAACGAGAGATTTCCTACATACATTTTCGAGTTCATACTAATTTTTCCTTTACAAAATAATTTTGCGGGCCAGTACTTTATATAATTGGTTGGATAAGTGGTCAAATAGAAGGATTGATCAAAACGCCATCTGTCATATCAACATTTCTAACTTGAATCTTTTTTATACCCAGCCCCTGCATAAAACCTAGCACCAAACCTAGATTAGAATAATCGGTAGCAGCATACTCGCCACCTATTTGGGCATCGGTTTTGCCGGCCAAAGCGGAAATTACTTGCTCTAATGCTCTCGCGTTATACTCTTTGGTACCCTTTTTAAATTGCTTTAATACGCTGTAGTTGTGAATCGCTCCTATACCTATAATCAAGGACCTTTTCATTCTGGCCTTCCGCCTTAGGAGATAAGGAACTTCTTCCTTGGCCAGACGGTGGGTATAGGCAACTCCTTTCATCATTTGCTTTTTGGTGAGAGGGTTTGGCGTAAATACTTTACTTGGGTCATGGTGTTTTACATTTTTAATGAGCCAGTTTTTAAAGGGAATAGAGGCCAGATGACCTTCATAAACGGTTAAGGTTCTCGAAGGGGACATGGAAGAAATTTGCATAGAACCACCACCAATATCCCAAACCACAATGTCATCCAAACGATAACCAGCCATGCCCTGGGCCAAGGCCCCAAAGTATCCTATCTCCGCTTCTTTTTTTTGGTTTATGATATGAATTTTTATCCCTAGTCTATTAAAGATTTCCGCAACGTAAGCACCGCCATTTGATGCCTGTCTTAGAGCTGAAGTAGCAACTCCAACGTAGTCTCTAGGCCTAAACTTTGCGGCAAGGTCTTTTAGCTTGCTAAAGGTCTGAAGTCCTTTCTTGCGGATCTCAGGGCCCAAAATTTTTGATTTATTTTGCGCCATGGAAGCTTTGTATTTAACCGGAAATACTTTTTTGAGATAGACTTTAATAATTTGATTTTTACATACATCTACCTTGGCCACCTTCATGCGGGTGGTTCCCGAGCCCACATCAAAGGCCGCCCTGGTAAAGATACATTCTTTCCCCAGGGCCGAAATGGATAGGGCCATAAAGGCCAATAGTGCTAAAATTTTCATCAATTTCCCTCTACTTAGAGGTCTTAAGACCTCTTTAGATATTTAAAGGAGCAATCAACGTGCCAAATTATTCAAAAATCCAGCCGAAATTCATGCCAAAGGACAGTCCCTTATTGTCGAGATCTTCAACAGATACTATCGCCTTAGACCCACCAACTTCTACATTTACGTAAGATAGTTTATTTTTGAAATAGTATTTAATGCCTAAAATTCCGCCAAAATTCTCTGATTTTAAATTAAGTTCCTGGTCCTCTTTAGTCTCATCATCGATAGAAACTAATAAGACATCTGAGTTATAGCCATTGAAAAACCCATTGGCATAGAGGATAAAACGCTCATTAAACCGATAACCAAATTGGATGCTCAGATCATAGACATACATATCGCTTTTTACCCAATAATCATCTTCGTCACCTACGGCATCCTGTATTGGGAATCTTTCTGGGTCGGTTTTAGAGGAGCCCCACCCTAAAGCTAAAGAACCTTTCCACCCTTTTGCGTAAGCATTTTCTGTTTCACCCAAAAATTGCCATTTAAAACCTCCAACCGCTGGAGAGCCCATAACAATATTCCAATACATATCCAGGCGATCAAAAATACTAATATCGAGTTTAAGTCCTAGCTGCCCTGCTGATTCTACAGATAAATTATCTGCATCTACAGGCCCTAACACATCCACCAAATGACTAGCTGTTGTAACTCGGTTGGAACTGGCATAATTTAAATTGGCACGCCCTTTGATCTCTAATTGGAAAAGAGCACCACCGGTAACTTCCGGACTTTGAAACCTTGTGTTCGGCATCTTATAGTCAACTTTATTTAAAGAACAAGACACCAAGGTTATGAGTCCCAAAAAAGTAATTAATATTTTCACAAATCCTCCATGATCATTTAAAAAATTCTACAAAAAACTTAACCGGCCCCATGACCTTTACGTGGTGGTGAACTTGCGGTTCTATAATGCCTGGCCTATCTAGTGAGAGACGAATCTCTTCCTCACCTATCACATACATTATTTCGCCCTCGAGCACTCTTATCATGCCCCAGGTTTTCTCTTTGGTTTGGTGATTTTTTAAAAGCCCTGCGGGGATATCATCTTGTGAAAAAACGTTGCTCTTCTTATATGAATTCACATCCTCAGGAAGCTCTTTCACAGAAGGCCCCCCACCCTAAAGCTGACTCCGGTTAAAACAAGTAAAACCGCAAGGACCGTTACTGAGACGATATGGACCGCCAGAGAATTTAAGTTTTCCGCTTTTAATTTGGGAATGATTCTAAATCTGGCGTGGAAGGCGAGAAATAACGTTAATATAACAAAGAGAAGTTTTAAGCTGATATGAATTCCATGAAAGGTGTTAAAATCAAACCACTTGCTTATATCTCTAGCAGTTAGCTCCCAGGCGAGATAAAACCCAGTCAACACTTGAATGATAAGCGAGGGAATGCCGATACCTTCAAAGACACTTTCAAAACCCGTAATGATGGAGACATCTTTTTTCTTGAGCGCCCTGGGTAAAAATCCAATAGATAAAATAAGATGGCCTCCGGCCCAGATGGTGGCAGATA
>SMWT01000110.1 GCA_004356615.1 Deltaproteobacteria bacterium
AAATGGTTTATTAAAATTATAAAATTTTAGAGGACTTTGCGTCAACTAGGGTTTTTTACCAAAGGCCTTTAGTAGTTCTTTCATTAAGAGGGGTCTGGCCGCTACAAAATCCTTATTAAAAGGGGAAAAATTCTCACCTTTTAGATTTCTGACCTCTATTCCCGCCTCCAGGCATATCACTCCCGAGGCGGCCACATCCCAAGGGGCGAGGTTACTCTCCCAGAAGCCATCAAAGACTCCCTGGGCCACGTAGCACATATCTAGGGCCGCACTTCCAAGTCTCCTCACACCCCGAGATTTAATCGCTAGATCTTTAAAAATGCGAAACTCTCTCCCAAATACCTGACCTTTTTCCGTAGAGAAACCAGTAATTAAAAGAGCGTCCTTCAATTTTTTTCTTACAGACTTGGGTTTTATTAATTTTTTGTTATATCTAGTCCCTTTTCCCTTTAAGGCATAAAAGAGGTCTCCATTTGAAGGCCTATAGACCACTCCTAAAATAGGTTCTCCAAAGTGGGCCAGAGAAATACATACTGAGTAATAATCAAAACCGTTTAAAAAATTTGTCGTTCCATCTAAGGGATCAATAATCCAGGTATAGGGATTTTTTTTAACGTCTTTATAGTTTGTTATATTTTGCGCAAATGAGCTCTCCTCTCCTAACACCTCGGTTTGCGGAAACTTTTTTAAAAGTGATTTGATAATGAAATTTTCTGATGCGATATCGGCCTTCGAGACCACCCCCTGGCCCTCTTTATAATTTGTTTTAAGTTTTCCCAGCCTTTTTTGATATTTAAGTAGCAGCGCCCCCGCCTTTTTTGAAACTTGGATACTAACATCTAATGCATCTTTTAAATTTATATCACTCATCGTTTTTATCATCCTCAGATACCGGTTCTTTGGAAGGAATAGTATAGGTTTCATTTATCCAATGGCCCAAATCTACTTGTTTGCACCGCTCACTACAAAAGGGTCTAAACTCTGATTCATAGTAGTTGAACTCTTTTTCACATTTGGGACACTTAACGATTAACTTCTTTTTACTCACAATTTGCCTCGATCATTTTTTTATATATTTCAGGTATCTTAGAACTTTTTTTTAATATTTTATCTTCGAATTTAGTGACAGGTACAATCCCTCTTACAGAGTTGGTTAAAAAAACTTCATCAGCTTCCTTTAAGTCCTCAAAAGATAAATCAAGCTCCTCTGCTTTAAGATGATTTATTAAATTATTTCTAAGTATTCCGGTTAAGAAACATTTATTTGGTTTAGGGGTTAAAATCCTGTCCCCCTTGATTAAAAAGATATTACTGGTTGAACATTCTGTTATCAAACCTTCTTGGTTAAAAAAGATCACCTCATCAAGGCCTTGTTCCTGGGCCCATTTTAATTCGTGAAAGATTTCAGCGTAATTATTTCCCCATTTAATATTGCTGGGAACACTACTTGGATACCTAGGCGTCCTGGCCCGAATGAGCTCGCACCTTGGTAGCGCCTCTGGGAGTAAATAAGTGGAGATAAAAAACTCCAGCTCATCTGCCTCTAGGTAGAGAGTAATCCGGTATCTTAGATCCCTATGGGCCATGGCCATTAGCCTTTCTAGGCCCTCTAAAATCTTATTTTCAAGGCCTGCAAAATCCTCATGGGGATAAAAATAAGAGCAACCTTCTGCTAATCGCTTTAGGTGATCTACTAGGAAGGGAACTCTTCCCTCAAAGCTTCGAAAGCTGGTAAATAACCTATCTCTAAAAAGGGGCAATTTTTTGGTGTTTTTAAGCGGATTTATGAGCTTTTTTTTATGGAAAATAGGTAAATCTTGTTTTTCCATTGTCCTTCCCTATGGTAACACTAGTCATAATTGGAGGAAGCTTGACGCGAATAGTTATAATCGGTTTTGGATCACAGGCCAAAGCTTGGGCCTTAAATCTATTAGATTCCGGGAAAAATGTCCATATTGCCCTAAGACCAGGCAGCCCATCCCACCAGGTGGTGAAGGCGCTTGGACTTCACTCAATTGAGCTAGGCCCAAGCTTAAGTAATTTTAATATTTTTATTCTCCTCACTCCAGACCATACCCATAAAGAAATTCTGGTAGCTTATGAGCAGCACATCCCAGAGGGGGCAAAAATAATTTATGCTCATGGGTATAGTTTCACTAAATATGATTTTAAAAATATGTTTGGACAGTGGGACCACCTCCTGCTCGCTCCAAAGGCCATCGCCTCTGAGGTTCGCTTTCAATATGAAACAGGTGGAAAACTTGGGGCGATCATGTCCCTTGAAGGATCATCAAACCCCGAAATTGATAGAGCGCTAATTAGTGAAATCGCCAAGGGTATTGGAATCACCGCAGGCCCATATGAAAACTCTTTTAGAGATGAAACCTATGCGGATCTTTTTTCCGAGCAATCTATTCTTTGCTCACTACTCCCCTACGGAGCTCTTCACAGTTTTAATAAACTTAGAGAGAGAGGTATTAGTAGGGAGATGGCCTATATGGAATGTTGGTATGAGGTAAAACTTATAGCCGACACCCTGATTAAGCTTGGGCCCTTGAAATTTTTTGAACTAATTAGTCCTAATGCCCTCATCGGCGGGGAAAAAGCGCGAAAATTATTTTTTAATGAAGAGTACAACAAAATCACCGAGGGCCTTTTAGATGATATCTGGGAAAATAAATTTTTCGAGGAAGTTGATAACCTTGACTTTAGATCACTTAAAAAAGAAGTCATGAGCTTTTGGAAAAATGAAGAGTTAAATAAGGTCCATGAGGACTTAAAGGAAAGTTTATTTTGAAGAAGCTAAATACAAGAATTATTAAAAAGCACAAGCTTAAAAGTAAGGGCCATTCTCTTTCCATGCTTACCTGCTACGATTATCAAACTGCTCAAATGTTTGATGAGACTGATCTTGATCTAATTTTAGTTGGTGATAGTGTTGGTAATGTTGTTTTAGGTTATGAAACTACCATCAAAGTCTCCCTTGATGAAATGATTATGTTTTCCTCTGCAGTAAAAAGAGGGGCCCCAAATAAATTTGTGGTAGCAGATCTACCATTTGGAACCTACTCATCCCTGGAAGAAGGAATTACCAGTTCTAAAAAGCTATTTCAGGCGAGTGAATGTGAGGCGGTTAAACTGGAAGGTGCTTTCCCCTATCAGCTAGAACTTATAAAACGTTTGGTGCAAATTGGCATCCCCGTCATGGGACATATCGGGCTCACCCCTCAATCAGTTCATGAAATGGGTGGTTATTATATGCACGGAAAAGATCAAAAAAAGGCCAATTCACTACTTAAAAGTGCCAAAGACCTAGAATCTGCCGGAGCATTTGCTGTTGTCCTTGAATGTGTAACCGCCCCTCTTAGTGAGCTTATAACCAATGAGCTTAGTATCCCCACTATTGGCATCGGCTCAGGTGATAAGACTGATGGACAGGTACTCGTTATAAATGATCTTTTAAAAATGGGGAAACATACCCCGCCAAACTTTTGTAAACCAGTGGCCGATCTCTACTCACTAAGAAAGGGATTGGTAGAGCATTATCTAAACAATTTTAAAAAAATGGAAGCAGATGAAAACCATCTATACAATTGATAATGGCAATGGCCATCCCCATGTAGGAATCTTTAAAACAGAGACACCAGAGAGAATTGTCCCGCTTAAAGATTTTAAAGTTGAAGATGGCCCTTTTAGTGCCATCATCTCCAATGTTGGCCCTAAAGTAACTTTTCCCAGGGAATTTGAGGACAAGCTTTTAGATATTAAATCTCTAAGGGATGAGAAATCCTTTTTAGATATGCCGGTTAACTACACTGAGACTCTAGGCATGGATCGGCTCTGTAATGCTTACTATGTTTTTAAAAATGAGTTAGAAAATGGAGAGAGTATCCTTCTAATTGATGCCGGAACCTTTAATACCTTTGATCTTATTACTAGGAATGGTTTTGCTGGAGGCTTTATCCTACCCGGATCCAAAGTATTTCTGCAAAGTTATAATCGTGGAGAAAATCTTCCTATTTATTTAGATGCTGAGCTTAAATCTGAGATCCCTCTACCCACCAGCACAGAAATGGCCATCAAAGAGGGCCACAACTTGTATCTATTAAGTGTTATCAATACTTTTATTGAAGAATACTACCCCGACAGAGTTATTCTAACTGGTGGAAATGCAGCTAAGCTTGAACCAATTGTTAATATGCCGGTTGAAGTTATTCCTCACTTAATTCACCAGGCACTTTTTGATATTGCCGGGAGGGTTCATTGAGAATTCTGCTCAACGTCTGCGGCTCCATCTCTGCTTACAAATCAGTCGATATCGCAAGGGGTCTGGTTAAAGCAGGCCATCAAGTTAGAGTCATTTTAACCAAAGGAGCACAAGAATTCGTTGTTCCCCAAGTCTTTAAGTATCTCGGAGTGGAAGAAGTTTACAGACACGACGATGATTTCAAATATCCGGATAAAGTCAGTGATCCGGGAACTGTCCTTCATATAGAGCTGGCAAAATGGGCCGAAACCTTTGTAGTTGCTCCACTTTCAGCAAATACGCTGGCAAATTTAGCGAATGGTAATGCCAATGATCTCTTAACCACGGTATTTCTCGCTTTAGATAATGAAACGACCATTGCTCTTTATCCGGCCATGAATTCCAATATGCTGGCCAACCAAATGGTTGTTTATAACTTTGATAAGCTCCAAGATATTTTTCCCAACATATTAATTCTGCCCAGTGAACAAGGGGAACTGGCCTGTGGAGACACGGGTTTTGGAAAACTTCCCCAGGTGGATAAAATTGTAGCAACTCTTCCTTATCTAACAACCAAAAATACGGGCAAAAATATTTTAATCACCACTGGCCCCACTAAAGCGCCGCTAGATTCAGTGAGATATCTAACCAACTCATCTACAGGTATCACTGGTTTTCATCTGGCCTTAGAGGCCATATCTCGCGGTCACCTGGTCACACTTATTGCGGGAGAGGGATCAACAGAAAAACTAATCTTTCTAAAAGATCTGCCTAATTTGACACTACAAATGGTTTCAACCACCAAAGAGATGAAAGATAGGGTACTGGAATATTTTCCAACAAGTGATATTTATATCTCTAGTGCGGCCATTTCTGATATTGAATTTGAAGCAGGTGATGAAAAGCTTAAGAAATCGGATCTCAAAGATTTCCTTCCGATAAAAAGATCTCCAGATATTTTAAGCACTGTTATGGAACTTAGAAATGATCAGAAGTTTGTGGGCTTTGCCGCTGAGGTTAATCTAACTGTTGAAATACTTAGAGAAAAATGGGAGCGCAAGCCAGTAGAGCTATTAATTGGCACGGAAGTAAATAATGGGCTCATAAATAAAAAAGAAATTAAGGGATTTAAAAACGAAGAAGCTAGCTATAAGTTCTTTAAGGATGGAAAAATCACCTTTGAGGGAACATTAAGTAAAATAGAGCTGGCAAAAAATATTTTGGATGAGATTTTATGATTGAAATTTTAAGAACTACAAAGCAATTTGATATTTTCAGAAAAAACCTAGATGGCAAGAGTATTGGTTTTGTTCCCACGCTTGGAAATCTTCACGGTGGACATATCTCGCTAGTTAAAGAGAGCCTGCGAAACAATGACATCACCATTGTATCCATTTTTGTTAACCCTAAGCAGTTTTCCCCGGGTGAAGACTTTGAAAAATATCCCCGCACTCTAGGTGATGATACCACCAAGCTTAAAGAGCTATACCGAGCAGAAGATCTAGTGGGTTCAGACAAGCAAATCTCTATTTTTGCACCGGAATCTATTAATGAAATTTATCCCGATAACTTTTCGGCCAATATCTCTCTTCCCCATTTATCCAATAAGCTGTGCGGACTCTCACGCGAGGGCCATTTTGATGGCGTCTCAACGGTTGTGTATTGCCTTTTTTCCATTGTTAAACCTAATAAGGCCTACTTTGGACAGAAGGATTTTCAACAGTATCTAATCATCAAAAAAATGATTGATGATCTGCGGCTCGATGTACAAATCGTTCCTATGCCTATCAAAAGAGAGGCCGACGGCCTGGCCCTTTCCAGTAGGAATCAGTACCTCTCCAAGGATGAGAGACAAGAGGCGCTAATTCTGCCCCGCACCCTTTCTGAACTTAAAAACCTGGTTAAAAATACTGTTTGGAGTGAAGCGAAACCAGAGATGGATCGGATCATAAATGAGGTCTTAAAAGATGAAAGATGGGAGTATTTAACTTATTTAGAT
>SMWT01000111.1 GCA_004356615.1 Deltaproteobacteria bacterium
AGCGGATGATCTCAGAGCGTAAAAAGATTGCGCAAAAGATCAGGTCTTACGGACAAGGTGAGAAGGCCAAACTTGAAGGACGACTTGATAAAGATCTAAAGCGAATTGAGTCAACCGCCTATAGAAAGGCCCAGGAAATCAGAGGGCGTGCTGAGGCCAAGGCGACAAGCATCTATGCCAAATCGCTAAACCAGGGGCCAAAGTTTTACGAGTTTGAAAGAACTCTTCAGGCCTATAGGAATTCTCTCTCTAAAAAGATGAATTTTATCCTAAGTTCAGATTCCGACTATCTTAAATATCTGAAGACTTTTAAATAAGAGATGGCCCTGAAAGGGGCCTTCTTACTCAAGTATTCCTATTTTTTGACCATTAAAATATAACTCTTTAGAATTAAAGATATACTGAAGAGGCGATACTTGTGTTTAAGTTCAAAAATTTATTCCTTTTCTTCTCCTTATTAACCATTTTCTCTACCATCACATTTGCAGCAAGGAAAAAGGTCGTAATTATAGGAGGAGGTATAGCTGGAGTTTCCTCTACTTTTTTTATGACCAGTCTCTATCACGATACAGATATCATCCTCCTTGAAAAGGAAGAGGTGTTAGGGGGAAATGCTAGAACCGTTAGTGTTCCAAATGGCCTGGGACAAAATGTAATGGTTGATATTGGGCCTCAATATATTGCTGAGGGTGGTTGGGATCTCTACATAGCTATGCTTAAAGAAGTGGGCCTTTGGAACGATAATGAGTGGCATGTATTTAGTCCGACAATAACCGTTTTTAGCAAAGACCCGAATGAACCCGACTTCTATACTCCTCAGATGTCTAGAAAATATTTAAAATATAAGCATAAGAAGGATCCGGCCATGAAAGAGGCCTTTAGAATGCTTAAGTTTTTTGATAGATCCTATAAACACTATAAAAATGATTCTCTCAGTTCGAATGTGACGGTTGGAAATTATCTCGATGATTTGAGTATGAATGCCAAATTCAAAAAAGATGTCCTACTTCCTATCATCGCCTCCACGGTAAATGCCAAGATTTCAAATGCCAGATCCATGTCAATGAAATCAGTGCTTGGTTATCTCGCCTTTCAAAGTCCTTGGAAACCGCAAAAGTTTATGGTTTCAAAAATTGGGATAGGAACATTAGTTCAAAAGCTGGCAGAAAGGATTAGAAGTAGAGGATCCAATATAAAGTATTTTACTAATTCTCCTGTCCATAAGGTTAAAACCCTTCCGGGGGATAAGTATGAAGTCCATTATGGGGTAGGGAAAAAAATAATAGCTGATTTCGTGGTTTTTGCCACCCATCCATATTCGGCATCTAAAATTTTACGGTTCGACTCGAAATTTAAAAAGGTAAGAAAAATCTTAGATAAGTTTACCTATGTTGATACCAAGGTGGTTATTCACAACGATCGCTCTCTTTTGCCTGGAAAATATGATGCCTTTTATAATATTAAAGTTAAAAAAAATGGGCAGTATTATATGGGAATGAATTGTAGTGCCATATCCCCAAAATATGGGGATATAATAAAAAGCTGGGGATTTAATAAAAGGGAGTTAATAAAGCTTAAGTCCCGCAATAAAGTATTGGCAGTGGCCAATTTCAAACATCCAAATGTTACTCCGGAATTTTTATCTAATAATACTCGTTTAAGGTATGCCGCCGCTAAATTTAAAACCTTATTTTTTATAGGTGGATGGAGAGAGGTTCATGAAACCCAGGATACTGCTATTATTTCAGGCTTTAGAATACTAGATAGGATATCTAGAGGCCCTTCTACCTGGTGGAGGAAAAAGTTCCCCCAGCTTAAGGGGAAATCTTATATGAGCTTGTAAGTGCTTGATATTTTGGCCCTTTTCCAAATTTCGTTTTGTGATAAAATAATAGGATATGGGTAAATCTAATAAAAATAAAGACTCTCTCATCCTTGAGACCTCCCTGCAGGGATATTTTTTCGACCAACTTCAAGAGATCAATAATAACTGCAGTTCTCCTCTTCCAAAAGAGACTATTCATTACTCCAGTGAGGTGATGGGGCAATTTGGAGATTCCGACAACTTCTTTGAAAATGCTGAGGGTAAAATTCAGGAAAAGATCCTGGGAATAAAATTAATGGAAGTGGCCCATCACAGTGAAGCTCAGGCAAAGAGAGTTTTAAAAGATGTGGGGGATACCGCCCTTTTTATTTGTGGGTATTTTGCGGAGAGTTTTAATCGAAAGATTTTAGATATTAGCTACTATCAAAATATCGGTAAAATCGCCTATAACCGACTTGATGGCATCGTCCCCAGCGCTTATGAGCGAAATTCCTTTTATAAACACCTCTCTTCTAACTTTGAAAATTTGACGGTGATGATAAAAGTTGTCTCAATTAAAAGTCAAAAAAATCAGGACATGGGGTCGTATTTAATTTTCCCCAAGGATAAGATAAAAAATTAATCCCTTCCCACCATGACAAGATTCATCTTACGCCCAAGAATACCCTTTATCCCTTTTTGAAATTCCTGGTATTTTAGATTTTTGATCTTTTCATTACTTTTATAGAAAAAATCCACTCCATGTCCCTGCAATAGCGGTACTGAATAGATATTGGCGAAATCTTCATTGGTTTGAATATTAATGAGATCTTGCCCCTGAATCATGGTCTTGATTCGATCAAACTCAGATTTTGAGAGTCCATTTTTAGCAATTTTTGCCAGTAATTCTTTTAAGGTTTTTACCGCCTCATCAACTTTATCATGGCCGGAGGCCATATAGATGCCCCAGTAACCACCTTCAAGGGCCTGCATGTGAATTGGCTGGGCAGTATAACAAAGTCCCTTTTTGTCTCTGACTTCTACAAAAAGCTCACTTGATTGACCGGATAGGTGAGTGGTTAACATCTTTAGATAAATATTTTCCATGGTTCCCAGCTTTTTTATGGGGAATCCTAAAAAGATTTGAGTTTGTTCTCGGTCAAAAGGGATCTTTATGGTTTTATTTTTAATGGGATTAAGTTTGGTGCTAACGAGTTTTTTCTTAGGTCTTTTCTTCAGACTTTTTAAATAAGGTTCAATAATCCCTAAAATCTCTTCTATACTTTGATTTCCGCAATAGGTGATTAGCATATCTTTGCTTTTTAGATTCTTGTTATGAAGATCTTTAAGCTTGCCTCTGGTCAGACTTTTGATGGTCTTTTTGGTCCCTAAGATATTCATGGAATAGGGATGATCATTAAACATTAAATCACTAACTTGTTGGAAGCACTGCTGAAGAGGGTTTTTATCTTGGTTATCTAAACTTCTTCGAACCATTTCTTTTTCATGCTTTAAGACCTTTTCAGGGATATCAGGAGAAAGAAGAGAGTTTAAAAATAGCGGCATTAGTAGGGGGCCGTGCTCGGTGAGCCCATGAAGCGTTACCCCATAAGCATTTTTTCCCGCGAAGCCATGTAAGCTGGCAGCATTAAGCTCTAATATATCTTGGATATCTTTGTCAGAAACTTTTTTATAACCTTTGGTAAGCATACTACTTAAAAGATTATATGAACCATTAGTCACCTTAGTTTCATCAGAGAGGCCACCTTTTAGATAACCATGAAAAACAAAGGTGGGAGAAATCTCATTATAACGGTAAAGAAAGTTTATCCCATCCGCCAATTTGATAATCTTAACCTGATTATCAAATTTTGATTTTTGGTAATTTCTTGGTGTAACCGATCTGTTTTTTTCTGATTTTAGCTTAGAGAGATTTTGACTAAACTTTTTTAAAGGTTTTTCCGCCTTATCTTTTGGGTAATCATCGGGAATTTGCAACCCAATGTGGATAGGTCTGGAAAATATTTCACAAATAGAGCTATTTACATTACCCAGTGACGCTTTTTTTATTTTTAGTAGAAATTCATCTTCTGAATGAATATCTCCGGTTTGGGCGAAGCCATTTCCCAGGGAAAATGCGTAGGATTCGATGGTTTCCCGGTCATAGATTTTAGAAGAGAGATATTGATTTTTTATCTTTTGAATCTCCTCTTTTCCAAAACCTTTTTTAATAAGATTTTTTATCAGCTTTTCAAAACTAACGAGGACCTTTTCGAAGTTTTTCATGGGAAAAGCAAGACCTATGAAATGCACTCCACCATTATTCATAAACATGGTATAGGCAGAGGTAGAATTGGCCAGAGAGGTATCTGATACCAGAGCGCGGTGAAGCCTAGAGGTTTCGCCGTGACCGAGGCAATTAAAGGCCAGATCTTCACCGGCGGCAAGCTCGCCAGAGTATTTAGGCCCTTGAATGGCGATGGTAATGCGGCCCATTTTCACATCTTTTTTATGAATTGTGGTCGTGGCCTTTTCGCTTAAGTTAAAAACCGGAAACTCTGATCTAGGCCCGGTTGGAATTTTAAATTTTTCTATAATAGAGACAATCTTTTTCTTTTCTTTAAGATCACCGGCCACAACAAAAAGTGAGTTGGTTAGGTTATAGAAGTTTTTACGAAATTTTATGAGCTGGTCTCTAGAGAAATTCTTAATAGTCTTTTCACTGCCCAGAATGGGGTGCTTATAGCCTTTTAAAAAGCAGTTAGTTTGCAGTTTATGAAAACTAACCTGTCCGGGATCATCTAGACTTCTCCGGTACTCTTCAAAGACAACCCCTCGCTCAGGCACAATATCGCTGTTTTTAAATTCTGGATAAGAGATCATATCAAGCAGTATTCCTACCATTTTTGGCAAATACTCATTAGGGGAGTTGATGTAGTAACAAGTGTAATCAAAAGAGGTGAAGGCATTCATCTCTCCACCGAGAGACTCCACTTCATGTGCAATAGCAGCACCGGGTCTACTAGGTGTTCCTTTAAAAAACATATGCTCTAAAAAATGAGCAATCCCTTTATCGTTTCCTGTCTCTAAGGCCGAACCGGCACGAAACCAGATTTGAATGCTTGCCGCAGTGCTTCCTGGGGAATTTATAAAAAGGGTTTCTAGATTGTTTTGTAATTTTAGCTGTTGGTGTTGCATATCTCTATAATCCTTTCACATGCTATTAGGCAGACCACCATATTACCCTGTTTTCTATTTGGAAACATAATAAAAAGGCCCCTTATGAATAGGGGCCTAGAAAGTTTTTTAAATTGCTACTTATTAAAGAATCATATCTCTAATGATGGCAGAAATTTGCTCCGGAGAAGTTCCGTTTTTCTCAGCGGCATCCTCCATTAATTGGTCGAAATTATCACCTTGCATGAATGCCCTTTCGGCATTTTTGTAATCAACCCCTAAAAGCTCTTGGGTGTAAGCATTTTG
>SMWT01000112.1 GCA_004356615.1 Deltaproteobacteria bacterium
ATCACTATTTTAGATTCTTTTTTCAGCTCCCAAACCTTCTCGGAACTATCGGAAGACTTAAGAGTTGATTTTGAAAGGATCAGCACCGATACCTCAAATGACAATATCCTCCCAGGGCCTAGTTCACTCTACCACCTTGAAGGTTTTGAAGAAGTTGAAAAAATAGCACACATTGAAATTAACTCGATAGATCTATCCACCAAGATGGATGAGGATATCAGTGGAAAGATTGAGTTAAGACTAGAAACATTTAAAGACTACATCAACCCAAGAATTGGTAAAACCGAAGACAAGTATTCCTTCATAAAAAAAGTGTTGGCTTTCCTAGGAGAGTTTTCCGGAAACATTATTGTTTCCACTCATTTGGAAAGTTCTAAAAAAGAAATTGAGTATCTCCTTGAAGAAGAGGACCAGCTTAGAACTAAGATAAATTTTGTCCACTCGGACCTGCCCCACGGATTTTACTATCCAACGGATAAAACCATCGTATTAACCGATGGCGATCTTTTCAGTGTAAAAAAGACCAAGGTAAGAAAAGTATCCTCCACCAGTACTGACTTATTTGCCGAGCAAATTTCAACGCTTAAAACAGGTGACTATGTCATCCATTCCGTTCATGGAATGGCCCAATACCAAGGTCTTAAAATGGTGGGTAGTGGAGAGCACCAAACGGATTGCCTGGTTCTTCTCTACGCGAAAGGCGATAAAATTTATGTCCCCGTTTATAAAATCAATCTGATACAAAAACATGCCGACTCCGAACAAAATATAAAACCAGACAATCTACGAACCAAAAAATTTGATCTCTTAAAAGATCGAGCGAAAAAAGCAATAAAAAATCTGGCCTTCAACCTCCTTGAGCTCCAGGCCAAAAGACATACTGCTGAAGCATTCTCTTTTTCACCTCCAGATCATTATTTTAAGGAATTTGAACTGTCCTTTCCCTTTGATGAAACACCCGATCAGAGCAAGGCGATAGAAGATGTCATAGAGTCCATGCAAAAACCGCTCCCCATGGATCATCTGGTATGTGGCGATGTAGGTTTTGGAAAAACCGAAGTGGCGATGCGTGCGGCCTTCAAAGCGGTGCTGGATAAAAAGCAAGTGGCAATCCTGGTTCCCACTACCATTCTTGCCCTTCAACACTTCAACTCTTTTAAAGAGCGCTTTAAAGGATTCCCTGTTACGATAGACTTTCTAAGCCGTTTTAAAACTCCCGCTCAGGCAAAAGAGATTAAAGAAAAGCTTAAAAATGGTGAAATCGATATCATTATCGGTACCCATACCCTTTTAGCTTCTACCATAAAGTTTGATGACCTAGGACTTGTGGTTGTGGACGAAGAACAACGCTTTGGTGTGGGCCATAAGGAAAAATTAAAACTTTTAAGGGCATCCGTAGATTTTTTAACTTTAACTGCTACTCCTATCCCAAGAACGTTGCAGCTAGCGTTTTTGGGGTTAAAAGAGCTCTCCCTGATTCAAACCGCTCCTCCCAAGAGACAATCTATCAAGACTTATCTCATCCGCGAGGACGATCAAACGATCAAGACCGCCCTGGAAAAAGAGCTCAATCGAGGTGGACAGGTTTTCATTGTCCACAACCGGGTTAAGAATATCGAATTAATTGCTGAAAAAATTCAAAAATTAGTCCCTATGGCCAAAATTCTTGTGGCCCATGGCCAGCTCGGAGGGCGGGATCTGGAAAAAAGGATGTCTGCCTTTTATCATGGTGAATATCAAATCCTTCTTTCCACCACTATTATTGAGAGTGGGCTTGATATTCCCAATGCCAATACCATGATTATTTATAACGCCCAAAAATTTGGTCTGGCCCAGCTTCACCAGTTAAGAGGCAGGATTGGTCGCTCGGACAAAAAGGCCTACGCTTATTTTGTCATTCCCAAGAATAAAAACCTTGAGGGCCAGGCGAAACAAAGGCTTAAGACCATCCAAACCTATGCCGACAAGGGTGCAGGCTTTGCCATTGCCTCAAATGATCTTGAAATTAGAGGTGCGGGAGATATCCTGGGGGGAAGTCAGTCTGGGCATATTGAGGCCATAGGACTTGAGCTCTATATGAAGCTTTTAAAAGAGGCCATCGCTGAACTTAAAGGGGAAAAATCCACGCCCAAAATTGATGTGGAGATTTCTACACCCTATCCGGCCTTTATCCCCGAAAGTTATATCACCGACTCAAGTGAGAGATTAAAGCAGTATAAGAAGGTGGCCAATTGTGATTCACTAGAAAAATTAAACGGTTACTTTGAAGACTTCACAGAAATCTTTGGAATACCTCCAAAAGAACTCAGAAATCTCTTCACTATTTTAGAAGCAAGAATCACTCTTTCTTTTTTAGGCCTAAAATCCATTAAAGTGGCGGGAACTAGTATTATCTTGCAATTTGATCAGGATTATCTTGGATCAAACGAAAAGCTGCGAAATCAAATAATAGATTCTTTTTTAAACCGTCCTAAGTCCTATCAATTCACTCCGGAATTTAAATTAATTTACACTTCTAAAAGGCATATTACGGAGGAAGAATTTCTCCAGTTTTCTAAGGATATTGCACAAAAAATAGCTCCATGTTAGCCTAAAATTGAACCATTTTATCCGGGATAAGATATGAGAATTTTTATTATTTTGGCACTCCTTCCAATTTTTGTTTTTGCTGCTAAACCAGTGGCCGTTGTTAATGGACAGGAAATTTCCAAAAATTTCTTTGATAATTCATATAAAAGAAACTTGATGTTTGTGTCAGATAAAAAAGTCACGCCGGAAAAAGTAATCAATGACCTTATTAATCGAGAGCTCGGAATTCAAAAGGCCAAAAAAAATAATTTGGAAAATGATCCGGTAGTGAAACAGAAAATGCTGGATGTTCTCTACCATGCCCAGATTTCCAAAGACCTTGAGCCCCTGCTTAGAAAAATCAAGGTAACGGACAAAGATGTAAAAAATTACTATAAAAAATTCCCCGAATACAGAACTGCTCAGATTCTTTTAAGGGTCAAGGCCCAACCAGAAGCGGGAGAAGCGGAAGCTGCCTTGGCCAAGGCGATGGAAGTTTATGACACTGTTAAGAAAAAACCAGAGCAGTTTACTGCACTCGCTAATAAGTACTCTCAAAGCTCTAGTGCCCCTATGGGCGGGGATCTGGGATTCCAACCGGCAGTGAGTCTGGCGCCAGAATACTTTGCTGCCATCAAGGGAAAGGCCAAGGGATATATTACCAGCCCCATTAGAAGCCAATTTGGCTATCACGTGGTTAAAGTACTAGCGAAGAGAAAATTCAAAGACATTAATAATGCGCAGTACAAAAAACTTGTTTACGACCAAAAAAGAGACAAAGTAATCGAGGGTTATTTCTCTAAACTTCGCTCTAAAGCAAGCATAAAAATCAATAAAAATCTCTTGAAATAAGCACTCTCACTCAGGTAGTTTAGTAGGATCTCAGAGGGCCTATGAAACATCTTATTGCTACTATCTTTCTCTTATTTTCCTGGAATCTTTCGGCCAAAATGCTGGATAAAATCATGGCGGTTATTGATGAAAATATCATCACCCTATCCCAGGTAAATCGAATTCAAGACAATTTGGCCTCCAGAAAAAACATCTCTCCCCCCATCTATTCCAATGAAAATATGGCCCGCGATGAAATCGTAGATTTGGTTATCAGAAAATTCCTAATTAGAGATAAACTTGCGGAGACGGGATACATTATCGGCGATGAGCAGGTTGAATCACAAATTAATGCCACTGAAAAAAGATTAGGCCTAAACCGTGAGGCGCTAATGAGTTTTTTAAAATCAACCAACCTCACCTTTAATGAATATTTTGACATTATCCGAGAGACCATTGAGTTTAATATATTTCAAGGAAAAGTAATCGTTCCACTTATTAATATTACCGATCAAGAAGTGAAGAACCTTTTCTATAAACAAAATCAAGGTAACGCCACCTTTACCTTCAAATACCTCTTAACTGATTTTTATCTGGAACACCCCACTCCTACTAAAGTTAGTACCTTTAAAAAAATGCTGGAAAAATACCAAGTCAGTGGCATCTTACCTGAGGAGTTCTCCACTATGCAGACCAATGTCCTTGGGAATGTAACCGAAGATGGTCTAACCCCAGAACTTACCCGTCTCTTGAAAAAAACCGGTGAAGGACAATTTACGACTCCAATAAAAATCAACGATATCTATCATGTTTTTTTCGTCAAAAAGAAAGACTTGGTGGAATCGGAAATATTCAATCAAGCAAAAGAAAGAATTAAAATGGGCCTTTACGAGGAAAAAGCAAAAGGCATGATCAGCGTGTGGTTTAAAAGGGAAGGTGCTCGCCATTACCTGAAATATTTTTACAAGAGAAAAGAAACGAAATGATACTCGTAACCGCTGGGCACGAAAAATCTATCGGACTTGAAGTTTTTCTCAAGTCATTCCTCTTATTAACGAGAGAGCAAAAAAATGTTTTTCATCTCTTTGCCGATGAAAATGCCTTAGAGACTAACTTAAAATTTCTTGGAGTAAACTTTAGACTGACTAAAGATCTTCTCATATTAGACTCTGGGACACTTAAGTTATCCCTCTTTGATAAGGATAAATATTCTACTCCAGCTTCCACATTGGCCCTTTTAAAGGCCTTAGAGATCATTGATGAACATAGAGATCTTTTAATAACCCTTCCAACCTCAAAAGATCAGCTCTTTTTAGATGGAAAGATCCAAAGAGGGCATACCGAGTTTTTTAGAAACCTATATGGGACCGATTACTTGAGCATGAACTTTATCTCCCCAGAAGAAAAAATCTTGCTCATTACCGACCATCTCCCACTAAAAGATGTTGCCAGTGCCATAAATCCTGATCTCATCTATTTTAAAGTTGCCCACTCAATCCTTGGGTATGAACAATTTTTTACCGGTATTGATGAGGTGATACTGGCAGGAATTAATCCCCATGCTGGCGAAAACGGTCTCATGGGCCTTGAAGAAGAAAATATCCTTAAAGCGGTGGAAAAACTTAAAGAGACCTTTCCTAGAATTAGATTTATTGGCCCTCTCTCTGGAGATGCCCTCCACTTTGAGAAAAATGAAAAGAAATCACAAATCCTAGTTTATATGTACCACGATCAAGGTCTAGCAGCTTTTAAGGCCAAAAATGGACTTGTGGGGATAAATTTGACCTTTGGCCTGCCCTTTTTACGGCTAAGTGTTGACCATGGCACCGCCTTTGGCCTATATGGAAAAAACACGGCAAATTATATGGGCCAATATTATTTACTAAACCAGGCCCTAAGGGCACATACCGGCCTTAAGTCGCAAAAAGTATATTATGGCGTTCGATCAAATCAAAGTCTCCAAGGCCCGCGTCCACAACCTTAAAGACGTAACAGTTAGTATTCCCAAAAATACTCTCACTGTTATTACCGGCCCCTCAGGATCCGGAAAATCCTCACTTGCTTTTGATACCATCTATGTGGAAGGGCAAAGAAGGTATATTGAATCTCTAAGCTCCTATGCTCGCCAATTTCTAGGTCAATTTCAGCCACCAGATGTGGAATCCATAACGGGGCTCTCTCCGGCCATTGCCATCGATCAAAAAGGCAGCAGCAAAAATCCCCGCTCAACGGTAGGGACTGTTACTGAGATCTATGATTACCTGCGAGTTCTCTTTGCCAGGGTAGGTACACTCTATGACCCTGAATCAGGAGTTGAGATAAGGAGATACACCCCCAATCAAATTGTAAAAAAGCTTCTCAAATATAAAGAAAAAACCAAGATTCAAATCCTGGCCCCCATAAACATTGAAAAAAAGAGCATGCTAAAAAAGGAGCTCTCACGAATCATGAGTATGGGATTTTCCCGTGCTAGGGTTAACGGTAATATTTGCCAAATAGATAGTGACCTAAAAGTTAAAGAAGGCGATAAGCTAGAGATCGTCGTTGATAGAATATTAGCTAAAAAGGGAGTTGAAAAACGACTGGCCGATTCTGTAGAGCACGCCCTAAAACTTGGAAGTGGTCTTATTATCGCGCTCATTGGTGAAAACGATGAACTAAGCTTTAGCGAGCACAATATGTCTCCCACCTCCGGGGAAATTTATCCCGACCTTGAACCAAGACTTTTTTCTTTTAACTCGCCAATTGGTGCCTGCCCGGATTGTAATGGGCTCGGGGAGATGAAGCGCTTTGAAAAAAGACTTATGATCGCTGATCCGAGTTTAACTCTCTTGGATGGGGCCATTGCTCCCTTAACCCGAAGAAATTCCTTCTTTTTTAAAATGGTCACCGAGATGGCCCGAGCTGAAAAAGTAAAACTTACAACTCCCTATAATGAACTGCCGGAAAAATTTAAAAAGATCCTTTGGGATGGCTCAGATAAACTGTTTAAATATTCCTTTAAATCGAAAAACTCAACCTTTGAGTTTCAAAAAAAGTTTCCCGGCCTGCTCAGTTGGTATCGAAGAAAATTCATGGAAACCGGATCAGAGAGACTTAGAAAATCACTTGAAGCCTATATGCGAATTAAGCCTTGCAAGTTATGTGAGGGCAAAAGACTAAACAAGGTGGCCCTTTCAACGCTACTTAAAAATAACAATATTTACGAAATTTCCAATTGGCCGGTAACCAAGGCCTATGAATATTTTAAAAAGTTAAATCTTAAGGGTGAACAGGCTCAAATAGCTAAAAAGCTGATCAAAGAAATCACCACTCGCCTAAAATTTCTCATCGATGTGGGCCTTGGTTATCTAAATCTTAACCGCGCTGCCATGACACTCTCAGGAGGGGAATCTCAAAGGATCAGGCTTGCCACACAAATTGGCTCCGCCTTATCAGGAGTTCTCTACGTATTAGATGAACCCTCCATTGGGCTTCATCAAAGAGATAATCAAAAACTGATCAAGACCCTAAAGTCTCTAAGAGATCTTGGAAACACCGTCCTAGTGGTTGAGCACGATGCAGAGACTATTGAAAACAGTGATTATATTATCGACATGGGACCCGGGGCGGGACTTCACGGCGGAGAGGTTGTGGCCAAGGGGACCCTCGAAGATATTTTAAAAAACAAAGTATCAATTACCGCTAAGTTTCTGTCGGGAAGAGAAAGGATCTATGTTCCAGACACCAGAAGGCCATCGTTTGCCTCTCTGGAGCTGATTGGGGCCACCCAAAATAATATTAAAAATCTAAACGTAAAAATTCCTCTAGGGGGAGTGGTTTGCATAACTGGCGTCAGTGGGTCGGGAAAATCCACCTTGATTCATGACATTCTCGTTCCCGCAGTTAAAGAAAATTTGGCCAATGAAAAGAACAAGATTATTTTTAGTAAGGATAACTATAAAAATATCAAAGGCCTTTCAAATATCGACTCGGTCATTGAGCTGACCCAAGCTCCTATTGGAAGAACCCCTAAATCAAACCCCGCCACTTATTCTGGAGTTTTTTCAGATATCCGGGAACTTTTCTCTAGCACGCCTGAAGCAAGAGTCAGAGGTTATAAACCGGGTAGGTTTAGCTTTAATGTAAAAGGTGGGCGCTGTGAAGAGTGTGAAGGAAACGGAGTTAAAAAAATTGAGATGCACTTTCTCCCCGATGTCTATATCACCTGTAATGAATGCAAGGGTAAAAGATATAACCCGGAAACACTACATATAACCTTTAAAGGAAAAAATATCTCCGATATTTTAGCTATGAGCATCGTTGAGGCAGTGGATTTTTTTAAAAACCAACCTAGACTCAATCGTATCCTTACAACTTTAAATGATGTAGGCCTTGGTTATATGAAACTGGGACAACCGGCCACTACTTTATCTGGTGGTGAAGCGCAAAGGCTTAAACTTGCCAGTGAGCTGTCTAAGAGAACTAAAGGGCATTGCCTCTATGTTTTAGATGAGCCCACTACAGGACTTCACTTTGTTGATATCAAACTGCTTTTAAAATCCCTACATGAGCTGGTTGAAAAAGGGAATACCGTCATAATCATTGAACATAACCTCGATGTTATAAAAACCGCCGACTATATTATTGATCTAGGGCCCGATGGGGGAGATAAGGGCGGTAAGATCATTGCCCAGGGAGAACCTGAACGGGTGGCCCTTAGTAAATCTTCTCCTACCGCCAAGTATTTAAGGAAATTTCTAAGTTGATTGGGATAAGCGATATAGACGATCCCAGAGTTAGTGAGTTTAGATCACTTAAAGGAAAAAATCTCCTACGCAAAAACCTCATGGTGGTGGAAGGAGAGAAGGTGGTCTTAAAGCTTTTAAAATCATCCATTAAAATAACAAAAATCTTTGCCCCTAAAACCTTTATAGAAAAACATCCTTTAAGGGGGGAGATTTTCTTCGCTGATAAATCTCTCATGGGAAGTATTGTTGGACATCATCTGCATCAGGGAATTATGGCCTTAGCAGTTAGACCTGAAGATGTCTCACTCCGTGCGCTTGAATTTCCCGCCTTAATTTTAAATGGCGTTACTAGTCCAGAAAATATTGGCTCCATAATTAGATCTGCTGCTGCCTTTAAGGTAAAATCCATCATTGTCGGCCCTAAAAGCTGCTCTCCTTATCTTAGGCGATGCATTCGAGTTTCCATGGGAAATATATTTTCCATGGATATCCACCACAGCAACGACTTACAAGAGACGCTTAGGGATTTAAAAACCAGGGGAATTAAAATATTTGCTACCGCAAATATCGAAGGTGCCTGCGATCTGCCGGAAATGAGCTTTAATAAAGATAGCGCCCTCGTTATAGGCAGTGAAGGCCTGGGCATTGAAAAATATTTAATAGAGCTTTGTGATATTGTGGTAAGAATTCCCATCGATAGTGAAGTGGCGCATTTAAACGTTGGAACGGCCACTTCTATCTTTTTATATAAACTACATCAGGATCTACTGAAATCTTCTCATTAAAGATGCCATTTCGATAGCACCTAGAGATACATCCCAACCTTTGTTGCCAGCTTTGGTTCCGGCCCTTTCAATTGCTTGCTCAATTGAATCGGTAGTTAGCACTCCAAAGATCACCGGAACTTCAGTCTCAAGAGCGACTTTTGCAACGCCTGAGCTTACTTCTTTACAGACAAAGTCAAAATGTGGAGTTGATCCTCTGATAACCGCACCTAAAGTAATGATTGCATCGTATTTTTTGGAAGTGGCCATTTTTTTAGCGAGCAGTGGGATTTCAAAAGCACCAGGAACCCAGGCAACGTCGATATCATTCTCAGAGACTTCGTGTCTTACAAGACAATCCAGAGACCCTTCAAGTAGTTTGCCGGAGATAAAATCGTTAAACCGTGCTACCACGATTCCTATTTTAAGTCCTGTACCATTTAGTTTTCCTTCAATCTTGTTCATAAATACCTCTAATGCAGTTTGGTTGAAATTAAATGCCCCATTTTATCCTGCTTAGTTCTTAAATAGTGCAGGTTGATCTCGTTTGGCTCCACTTCAAGAGATAGTCTCTCAGAAATTTCAATGCCATATTTAAGCAGGTCTAGAAGTTTGCTGGGGTTGTTGGTTAATAGTTTTATCTTTTTAACATTTAAAAGTTTAAGAATCTGGGCGGCAAAGCCATACTCACGAAGATCGGCCTCAAAACCAAGCTTGTGGTTAGCACTGATGGTGTCATAACCCTGATCTTGTAAATCGTAGGCCTTAATTTTATTTTTAAGCCCGATGCCTCTTCCTTCTTGCTTTAAATAGATGAGAATTCCACGTCCTTGCTCTTCAATCATCTCCATAGAGATTTTTAGCTGATCTCCACAATCACATCGTTTTGAGCCAAAGAGATCTCCAGTAAAACATTCTGAGTGAATACGAACAAGAACTGGTTCATCATTTACATCATGGTTTACATCACCTTTAACAAAGGCCATGTGGTGTTCTTTTAGATCTAGTGAATTTTCAAACATATGCATTTTAAATTTACCAAATTTATTGGGAAAATTTATACAAGAAGTTTCGCTCACATATATTTCATTTTTAATTCTATAATCGACTAAATCTTTAATAGTAATGAGTTTAAGATCATGGTCTTTAGCAATCTTTAAAAGCTCTGGAACACGCGCCATAGTTCCATCGGTATTTTGAATTTCACAAATCACGCCTGCTTTTTTAAGGCCTGCAATTCTGGCCAAATCTGTTGCCGCTTCGGTGTGTCCATTTCTAATTAGCACTCCACCATCTTGCGCGATTAATGGAAAGATATGTCCAGGCCGTAGCATTTCATCTGGATGTGTTCCTGGATTAATCATAGCAATGATGGTTGTAGCTCTATCGTGGGCCGAAATCCCAGTCCCTGCATCTATTGAATCTACTGAAATGGTGAAGGCCGTACCGTGAAGAGCATCGTTGGTTTTAATCATAAGCTCTAGCTGTAACTCTTTTGCTCTTTTAGATGATATGGGAACACAGATAAGTCCACGTCCGTAAGTGGCCATAAAATTAACCGCTTCAGGGGTTACCTTTTCTGCCGCCATGATGAAGTCACCTTCATTTTCCCGGTTTTCATCGTCAACAACGATTACCATTTTTCCATTTTTAATATCTGAAATAGCATCTTCAATTGAGTCAAATTTAATCATGTTAAAAACCTTTAGAGCTCAACCACTCTTTTGAAAGGACCTCCCCTTGAGAGAGCAGATTTTCAATATATTTTGCCAGTAGATCAACTTCTAAGTTGACTTTACTGCCTACTTTTAAACTAGCTAAATTAGTGTTTTCCATCGTGTGAGGAATTAGTGAAACGGTAAGCTCACATGTATTTCTACTAAGCTTTGCAACTGTTAAGCTAATGCCATCAATAGCGATGGAGCCCTCACTAATAATATATTTACCCAAATTTTGGGGATATTTAATAGTGTATAGGTAGTTATCACCAATTGATTTAATACCTGAGATCACTCCCGTGTCGTTTACGTGTCCCTGAACAAAATGTCCCCCCAGTCTATCACTTGCACGAAGGGCGAGCTCAAGATTAACAGGGTCACCAGGTTTTAAAGATCCAAGGGTGGTTTTTTCCAGGGTCACATGAATGGATTGAACCTTAAAGGTTCCATCTTTAACCTCAGTAACTGTCTGGCAAGCGCCATTAACGGAAACTGAATCATCAATTCCCATCTCAGGAAGAAGCTCTTTTGATTCAATGATCAGCTCTTTCCCTTCAGGATTTGATCTAATCTCTTTAACCCTACCCACTTCTTTAACTAGACCTGTGAACATGGCGCCTCCAGGGGATAGGCCTCAAAGACCATTTGATTACTTAGAGTTTTAATATTTATATCTCTAAACAAAGTGGCATCTTTTGCCTTTTTAACATTTCCAAAAAATTTTGGCGCGATAAAAACCGTCATCTTGTCATAGAGATTTTGTTCCATAAAGCCAGATATAATTTTTTTTCCACCTTCAACAAGAATAGAGGTGATTCCCTGTAAACCAAGAGTCATCACTGTCTCGTTAAGATCAAGTCCTTGCTCGGTTTCTTTTACCGTGATGACTTCAATTCCCTTTCCCGCAAAGAATTCTTTAACTTTATTTTCCGTAGTTTTCCACGTCTCGATTCCTGTTACAATAATTGTTTTCTCTGAATGATCATCATTAAAAATATGGGATCCTTTTTTCATTTTAGAAGGATTTCCAAGAATGATTCTATAGGGGACTTTATCCCCGGCATCAACTCCCATGCGGATGTTTAAATGAGGATTATCCTTATTAAGGGTTTTTCTTCCTACCAGTACTGCATCGTATTTTTTACGAAGCTGGTGTCCCTCGGCCCTGGCATTTTCATCGGTGATCCATTTTGAATCGCCTGTACTGGTGGCCAATTTTCCATCTAGAGTCTGCGCCATTTTAAGATGAACAAAGGGTATTCCAGTGGTGATATATTTAAAAAAGACCTCGTTTAGTTTTAAACCTTCAATTTCAAAAATTCCAGAAGTCGTTTCGATCCCCGCCTCAGCGAGTTTTTCCATTCCTTTGCCTGAGACAAGAGGATTGGGATCAAGATTGGCCACAACCACACGCTTTAGTTTTTTTTCAATTATTAAATCCGTGCAGGGTGGAGTTCTTTTTTTGCTGTGACAACAAGGCTCGAGATTAGAATAAAGGGTGGCCCCGGCCACATCTTCGCTTGAGTTTTTGATAGCATTTACTTCAGCGTGAGCTTCACCAGATCTTTGGTGATAACCTTCTCCTATTATTTTCCCGTCTTTTACAACAACTGCTCCAACGAGGGGATTTGGAGATACAAAACCCACTCCCTTTTTAGCGAGATTTAGGGTTTTTTGAATGTATTCTTGGTCTTTTAGCATCTATGGATGATTTACCTTGCGTGGCAGAATTAGTCCAGATATTGGTATATTTGACGCGTCGCCACTATAAAGAGTTTATAAAAAAAAGGGGGATTTAAAAATCCCCCTAATAATCGTCTTGTTTAAGCTGATTACTTACACTAGGAAGGTAGTAATTAGAGTAAAGATCACTAGAGATTCCATAAGTGCTAGACCTAGAATCATTGGAGTCATGATCTTGTCAGCAGCAGCTGGGTTTCTAGCGATCCCCTCAAGGGCACGAGAGGCAGCAGCTGATTGAGCTTGTGTTCCACCATAAGCTGCAATAGCTACAGCGAAAAAATAAGCAATTGCTTTCATGGAAGAAGCTTGAGCATCAGACCAACCTTCACCGGCCATTAGAGGAGCAGAAGATAAAATTGCAGTAAGTACTAGTAGTTTTTTCATGTTGAATTCTCCTTATAAAAAACTATATTGATTGGGCGTGCTCCCCATGATCGTGGGGTAGGGCAAGCGAAATATAAACCATTGATAAAATTGTAAAAACGTATGCTTGAATAAAACAAACCAAAAGGCCTAAAGCAAGAGCGGCCATTGGTATAAAAGCTGGAACAAGCTTTGTAAACTCAGAAAGAACCAGGTGATCCCCAAACATGTTTCCACGAAGCCGAAGGGCCAAGGATAGAGGTCTAACCAAATTTGAGATGATCTCAATAGGG
Source organism: Deltaproteobacteria bacterium (assembly GCA_004356615.1). Classification (GTDB taxonomy): domain Bacteria; phylum Bdellovibrionota; class Bacteriovoracia; order Bacteriovoracales; family Bacteriovoracaceae; genus SMWT01. The sequence continues at coordinate 13,011 of SMWT01000112.1, forward strand.
AAAACTAAAATTGCCATATACCAAAGAGGGCCAGCAAAGTGTTTTACGTAATTTATTACACCATTTTCTTTAACTCCAATAATGTTATAGACCACGAAGGAAAATATACCCAACGCAAGAGTAGCATTTAGATATTCAGTAGGTGGCAGGAAGCCTGGAACTAGTCCAATTAAGTTTGAGATTAAGATCATAATAAAAAGATATGCCACAATTGAGAAATATTTAGCAGCATACTGCTCACCGAGTATGGACTTACACTGGCCATAGATGAAATTTCCGTAAGCTTCAGAAATATTTCTAAGAGTTATCCCCTTATCAGGAATAATATGATTTTTAACTTTTGAAAGTTTAGATCTATATAAAAGCCCCATCACTGTGATCAAAAGTCCCACAAGTGTGAAACTGATCATATACTCTGGAAGGTGAGTACCAAGCATATGTTGAACGGAGCTAATCCAGGTGAAGCCACCTGATGCTTGAGCGTTAAATGCAAAAAATGTCGCTATAAGAGGAAGAATTTTTCTCATCACTCTACATCCTTTAAGCTTAAGCCTAAGATAAAAATAAGAACCACGTAATTAAGTAGCGGTATTAATACCCTTTTGCCCATCAGATGTATACCCAAACTTAACGCACCAAAGAGAATTAAAAGCTTCAAAACAAAGAGTAGAGCGACCTTAGTCTTATTAACGCGATACGTTCTAGACAGATCATTTTTCCTCTCGGACACCATCTCCATGATTACCTCGACTAAGATAAATTGATTTAAGATTGTTGCCAGATATATGACCAAAATGGCGATGATTTCAGTGCTATTTTGCGCGAAGGCGAGGGCAATTCCAGTAGTTAATACAGAGCTCAGTAGGTACTTTTTAAGATTTATCTTTTTAGCAAATTTCACGAAGATAACGCATAACAATCTTTAGGGGTAAGGGCAACTATTTCTTTTTTCGAAAGGCCAACTTAACGAGGATGAAAAGGAAGTTGGCCATGACAATAAAAAAGAAACTCCAGCCAACTGCGGGGGAGAAAAACTCTGCCTTGATGAGCTCGTGAGTTCCCCAGGCGAGAGCAAGGATGAAGGAGGGAAAGCTAATGGCCAGACCTAGGATTTGTAGATGTTTTTTTTCAAACTTTATCATCGTTTCTTGGCCACTTTTCTCTGGTAGACCGAATTCAATCTGTTTTGAATCACTTTAGTGTTGGGATATTCTCCCAAGATGGAATAATAAATTGAATAGGCCTTAGATAAATTCTCCATAGTCTCATATGCGTTGGCCATTAAAAATTTGGCCCGAACTACCCGGTCTCTGCGCTTTTCTCTTTTTATATATTCTCGCCAGGTCTCGGTTGCCGCCTTCCAATTTTTATTTTTAAAATGAGTGAGTCCTACGTGGTAGTAGGAAGAGACAAAATATTTATGCAGGGGATTTAGCTTAATTTTATTAAATATTTTTAGCGCTTGTTCATATTGGCCCATCTCCACAAAAGAAAGTCCTAGACGAAACTGATAAAAATCAAAATCTGTGAGCTTGGGGATAATATCTACCAGGGTTTTATAGTAGAAGGAGGCCTTTTTATAATCTTTTAAATAGGTAAAGTTAAGATCGCCAATTCGCTCTTGGGATTTAACGATCCAGAGAGTATCATCTGAAGATTCCACTATTTTTTCATAGTAATAGATACCCTTTTTATATTTATCCTGATGTATCGAGTAGAGATCCCCTAACTTATAGAAAACCTTTATTTTGACCTTTCCCGCAGGAAGTCCTCTAAGAATTTTTTCATAAAGATTTGTCGCCTCAATATATTTTTGTTCATTGATGAGGTTTTGAGCGTTTAAAATATCTCGATGGAGTTTGGGGGAAAAATCACAGGAAATGAGCAAGAGGAGAAGTAATATTCTTATCAATCAGTCATTCCATCGGGGTCCAAGAATTTCTCCACAGAGACCACTTTCTCTCCCTCTTTCAACCTGATAATTTTAACACCTTGAGTGGCCCGTCCCATTAAAGAAATCCCTGACATTTTAATCCGGATAACTTGTCCTTTATCGGTAATAATTACTAGATCATCCTCTTCTTTAACCGGTTTAATCTGAACAATTTCACCATTTTTATCAGTCAGCCTCATGGCCAGGATTCCTTTTCCTCCACGACTTTGTTTTCGGTAATGAGAGACTATGGATCTCTTACCAAAACCATTTGCCGTTACTGATAAAATTTCAACAGAATCATCGATGATTTCCATACCGATTATTCTTTCACTGCCATCAATGGAAATACCCTTAACACCTTGAGAAACTCGTCCCATAGGGCGACAATCAGTTTCTGCAAAACGAATAATTTTACCGCCACTAGAGCAAAGAAGAACATCTTTAGTTCCATCGGTTACTCTAACATTTAAGATGGCATCTCCATCTTGAATTTTAATAGCGCGAAGGCCTGTTTGTTTGATCTTTTTATAATCGGTTAGGTTGGATTTTTTAATAATTCCACGCTCGGTGGCAAACATTAAAAATTTCCCTTCCATTTCTCCTGGGATACAGATTACTTCTTTAATCTTTTCACCAGCAGGTATTGCGATAAGGTTGGCCAAGTTTCGCCCTTTATTAGTCCTTGTTCCCTCGGGAATGTTATAAACTTTTTTAGAAAAAACTAACCCTTTAGAGGTAAAAAACAACAAGGTGGCATGAGTATCAGCGACAAAAATATTGGTAAAGAAGTCATCGTCTGCACCTGCTCCCTTAACTCCCGTACCACCTCTTTTTTGGGTCTTGTAAGTATCAAGTCCCATTCTTTTGATGTAGCCCTTGTGAGTGATGGTGACAATTTGCTCTTCTTTTTTGATTAAATCTTCAATTTGAATCTCTTCTGTATTCCTGATAATCTCAGTTCTTCGCTCATCACCATATTTTTCTAGAATTACTTCAAACTCTTCTTTAATAATAAGTTTTATTTTGCTTTCATCGGACAAGACACCTTTTAGCCTGACAATCTCTGCCATTATATCTTTATAGTCTTGGATGATTTTATCTCGCTCTAGTCCTGTCAGCCTTCTCAGCTGCATATCTAAAACGGCCTGAGCTTGAATCTCAGAAAAGGAGTATTTAGCAATTAATTGTTCTTTCGCCTCACTTGGCCCATTGGCCTTTTTGATCAGCTCAATTATAACATCAATATTTTCAACGGTTACTTTTAAACCTTCTAAAATATGTGCTCTAGCTTCTGATTTTTTAAGCTCAAACACAGTCCTTCTTATAACCACTTCTCTTCGGTGATCTAAAAAGCATTTTAGCTGCTCTTTAAGATTCATCACCTTAGGTGAGCCGTTATTTAAAGAGAGGAAAATGATCCCGAAGGAAACTTGCATCTGGGTATTTTTAAAGAGTCTTTTGGCAATAACAGAAGCGATCTCACCTTTTTTAAGCTCAATGACTACGCGAATCCCTAAGCGGTTAGACTCATCCCTAATATCAGAAATTCCCTGTATTATTTTACCATTTACAAGCTCGGCGATTTTTTCTATCAGCTTGGCCTTATTAACCTGGTAGGGAAGCTCAGTTATAACAATTCTTTCTCTATCTTTTTTATATGGCTCAACATCCCACTTGGCGCGAATCTGGATGATCCCTCTTCCCGTTTTATAAGCAGAATAAATTCCTGCCGTCCCGTGAATAGAACCAGCAGTAGGAAAATCGGGGCCTGGAATAATTTTTATCAGCTCATCGATAGTTGTATCTTCATTATCAACTAAAGTGATTAGTCCTCTCATGATCTCATTTAAATTGTGAGGAGGAATATTAGTTGCCATTCCAACGGCGATACCTGAGGAACCATTTATTAAAAGGTTGGGAACCCTGGTGGGTAAAACTGTTGGCTCTACTAGTGAATCGTCGTAGTTTGAATTCCACTCAACGGTTTCTTTATCGAGATCGGCCAAAATGTCTTCCGACATTTTATCCATACGAATTTCCGTATACCTCATGGCAGCGGCATTATCACCGTCGATAGATCCAAAGTTTCCTTGGCCATCAATTAGCGGGTATCTCATGGAAAAATCTTGGGCCATTCTTACAATGGTTCCATAAACTGCCGTATCACCATGGGGGTGATACTTACCAATTACATCCCCAACGACCCTGGCAGATTTTAGATAAGGTTTATTGTGATAGTTATTAAGAACGTGCATAGCAAAGAGTACTCGACGATGTACTGGCTTAAGTCCATCACGAACATCTGGTAGGGCGCGCCCAACTATTACCGACATAGCATAGTCTAAATAGCAATCCTTCATCTCTTTACGGATTGTTACTTGTTCAATTTTTCCATGATTAACTGTTATATTATCTTCTGCCATATCCCTAACCTAAACTGAAAGATTTCTCACATTCAAAGCATTTTCTTCTACAAACTTCCTTCTTGGTTCAACTTGATCACCCATAAGTATTGAAAACACCTGATCGGCCGCAACTGTATCTTCAATTACAACTTGTAAAAGAGTACGTTTTTCCGGATCCATGGTGGTTTCCCAAAGTTGCTCTGGATTCATTTCACCTAGTCCCTTATAACGTTGGATATAGGCGCCTTTTTTACCAAATTCGATAACAAACTGAGCAAATGCCTTTAAGTTTTCAAAAATTATATTCTCATTTTCCCCTTTCTTATATTCAATGGGACTTTTGAGATATTTTTTAATTCCTTCATAACTATTTTCGATGTCTGAATACTCTGCAGAGTATAGAAAATGTTTATTTAATTTAAACTTTTTAGTTCTCGCTGATGTTTTAACCGTAATCTCAAGATTTAAATCTTTAGTTTCATGATCTTCTTTAATCTCAAAACTATAATTTTTAAGGGTAGTGTGTTCAATCCCCTTAAAATAGTTCCCTAATTTTTCGATTTCGGTTTCTAGTTCCGCTCGATTCCCCAGCATGTCACCAGTAATTTCTGATTCCTCTACAATTTTTCTAAGCAGCATGGAATCGAAGTGAACATCGTATGATTCAAGTTTCTTGGTATAATTAATATATTTTTTAACCAGTGTTTCCGCTTCTTCTTCAGGAAGTACATTTCCTCCAAAAGAAACCTTGGCACCTTGAATACAGTTGCTAACTAAAAATCGCTCCAGAGCAACATCATCTTTTAAATAGGTTTCTACTTTTCCCTTCTTGTATTTATAGAGGGGGGGTTGCGCGATATAGATGTGCCCTTTTTCAATCAGCTCTGGGAACTGTCTATATAGAAGAGTTAAAAGCAGAGTTCTAATATGCGAGCCATCCACGTCGGCATCGGTCATGATAACAATTTTATGATAGCGTAGTTTGGCGATATTAAAATTATCTTTGCCAATTCCTGTCCCAATCGCTTGCACCAGCATTCTTATTTCATTATTAGAAAGCATTTTATCATAACGGGCCTTTTCAACGTTTAAAACCTTTCCTCTAAGTGGAAGTACCGCCTGGGTCGCACGGTTTCTTCCCTGTTTGGCAGAACCGCCGGCAGAATCTCCCTCAACAATATAAATTTCACAAAGAGCAGGATCTTTTTCCTGACAATCGGCCATTTTTCCTGGCAGGCCGGTAACATCTAAGGCCGATTTTCTTCTGGTAAGCTCTCTTGCCTTTTTGGCGGCCTCTCTAGCGGCAGCGGCATCGATGGATTTTTTAACAATCGTCTTTGCCAAATTAGGATTTTCTTCAAGGTATGCTTTTAGAGACTCTCCAATCATGGAGTTAACAATCCCTTCAACTTCTGAGTTACCAAGTTTTGATTTGGTCTGCCCTTCAAATTGCGGCTCTTTTAATTTCACCGAGATGACCGCAGAAACACCTTCCCGCATATCATCACCGGTCAAATTGATTTTTATATTTTTTAATAGATTACTATCTTTGGCATAAGCATTTAAAACTCTGGTTAGAGCTGTTTTAAATCCTGATACGTGAGTTCCACCTTGAGGGGTGGAAATATTATTGGCGAAGCTGGAAAGAACTTCCGAATAACTAGTAGTCCATTGCATGGCCACTTCAACTTCATAGTCTTCCCGTTTTTGTTGAAAATAGATGGGATCTTTATGAATAGGAGTTTTGGCCCTGTTCATATAGGTCACGAATTCACTTATTCCACCTTCGGCGTAAAAAGTTTCTGATTTTTCTGTTCGTTTATCTAGAAGATTAATTTTAAGACCACTATTTAAAAAGGCCATCTCTCTAAACCTGTTGGCCAAAGTATCAAAACTAAACTCATGAGTCTCAAAGATTTCATTATCAGGTTTAAAAGTAACAGAGGTTCCGCTAATGCTTGGATCATCAAGTTTGCCAATAACTTTTATGCCATCTTTGGATTCTCCGTAGTCAAAAACGATTTCATGTATCTTCCCATCTTTTTTGATTTCTATACGGACCCATTTAGAAAGAGCATTAACGACAGCGGCACCTACACCATGGAGGCCACCAGAGACTTTGTATGCCCCTCCCTCTTCGCCAAATTTTCCCCCGGCATGAAGCTTGGTATAAACCAGTTCAGCAGCTGAGACGCCTTCTATGGAGTGTATACCGACGGGTATACCTCGACCATCATCCGTTACAGTAATAGAGTTATCTACATGGATAATAACATTTATCTCAGTACAAAAGCCGGCCAGGGCCTCATCAACAGAATTGTCGACTATTTCATACACCAAATGATGTAGTCCCCTGGCGGTGGTATCGCCAATATACATTCCAGGTCTCTTGCGAACTGCATCTAGTCCTTCTAGAACTTTAATCTGATCAGCAGTATACTTTTCCCCGACCTTGGATATTGATTCCGTTGTATTACTCAAACATTACTCCGAAGATTCTGATTTATCATAAGGCCCCCCTGGACTGTAATCTCGGTGGAGTCCTCAATTTTTTCTAATTCCTGTTTAAAATTTTCATTTGCGGTAGTGATTAGAACTTGAAAATTACCTCTCTTCAGGTAGCTTACTAATCTCTTCCAACGCATCTCATCAAGCTCACCTGAAACATCATCAATTAACACAATGGGGTAAGTGTTAAATTTATACCTGAACAGGTCTATATAGGCAAATAAGAGGCTCAAATAGGTAATTTTTTGCTGTCCTAAACTACAGTAATCTAGGGAGTTTATTCCGTCGAAAAAAATAATATAATCATCCCGATGAATTCCTATCTTGGAATGCCCTAATCGCTCATCTTCGGCCATATTTTCACGCATTAACTGATATATCTGATCTTGATTCAGGCCGATAAATTTATTAGTAAGCGTAATCTCAAGCGAGTGGTCCAGAGAGAATAATTCTTTAAATATTGCCCCCAAATGAGGGCCTAGGTTTTTTATGAACTCCAGCCTCTTCTGGGTGATCTCAAAGTTGTAGCGGGCCATATTGACATCTATGGCCTCTATTTGCTCCCGATACATCCCTGGTTTCTTGCTGAGAAGGGTATTCCGCTGCTTGAGAAGGTTATTATAGCGGGCCATGAGAGAGCGGTAGACATCATCTAGCTGACCTATGTGGGTATCAAAGAAGTATCTGCGAGAACTACCCGATTGGTGAAAATTATAGGAATCAAAAGGATTTATAAATACCACTTTGATAGGAGGTTTTCTTTTAATGAGTTTCCCCGCCAAAAACCAACTAGAACCTTTATTTTCCAGCTTAGCACTGAGTGAAATAGAATTATTTTCAGAGTCTTTAAAGATTGAACTAATTATTATTTCGGGTTTTTCACCATCAATGCTTAGTAATTGTGGAAAACCTGTTTTTTTACGGAAAGATCTCTTGGTGGATAAAAAATAAATGGCCTCTAAGAGATTTGTTTTGCCATTTCCGTTCTTTCCCACAATACAGTTGATTCCTGGGCCGAATTCAACCATTTGAGGATAAAGGTTTCGAAAATTTTGAACTTGGAGGCGAGATATCTTTAAATTTTCCATGTGGAAAAGCGAGGATTATAATTTAAGCGGCATGATAATACCGAGATAATTAGGGGAATTGCTGGATTTGATAATAATAGGGCTTAGTTCATTATTTAATTCTAGGATTATTTTCCCCTCATTAAAAGTTGCCAGGGTGTCTAGTAAATAACGGGCATTAAAACCTATCTCCATTTCTTTCCCATCATATTCAACTGGAATGTCTTCACTGGCCTCCCCAAAAGAGGGATGGTTAGCTGAAATGGTCATACTGTTCTTCTTAAGCTTAATCCTTACCCCGTTTGATTTTTCATGAGACATGATTTTAATTCTTTTAATCGCTCCAAATAGTGCGTCCTTATCAGCTGACAGGGTAAAAGATGTCTTGTTAGGGATTACTGCTTGGTATTTAGGATAATCTCTAGCGATTAACCTGATGGAGAGGAAATATTTATCTTTCGCATTTATATACATGAAAGATTCATCAAAAGATATTTTCAGAGCTTTTCCAGGAAAGCTCTCCGCAATCTTTTTAAGTTCAAAGACTCCTTTTCTTGGAATGATGATGCCATTTAAAAGAGGCTCAATATCTGAACAATTCTCTAAAGGTTCCGTTTCAAGGAGAGAGAGCCTATGTCCATCTGTTGCCACAGCTCTTATACGGGAATCAATCCCTTGTAGGTATATTCCATTTAAATAGAGTCTCGTTTCATCTGAAGAGATGGCATGAGACGTTTTATTGATGACCTCTAATAGTTGATCTGAACCCATAGAGAATTCATTTTCCTGTTTAGAGAAGGTCAGTTGTGGAAAATCCTCAAAATTATAAACGAGAAGTGAATAGTGAATATTATTACAGCTTAGATTTAGAAAGTTTGTACCTTCCTTCATTTCAAAAAATATATCTCCATCTGGAAGTTCTCTGACGATATCAAATATATTCTTAGCATTTACACAAAAGGTCCCAGAGTTTTCCACAATTGCAGGTATTACTACTTTTGCTGATACTTCCAGATTGGTAGCTGAGAATTCAATGGAATTTTTCTCGGCCTTAAATAGAGTGTATGAGAGTATTGGGCGAGAATTCTTCTTATCTACAACCGACAGTATTTTATTTAGGTCATTTCTTAAATGTTCGGTTTGTACTTGCCCTTTCATGTTCAGATTCCTTAAAACTATAGCAATTCTAATTTCTATCTCTAGAGAGATGAATTATCAATGTGCAATGGTCGGTGAGATCTCAGAGTCTATATATTCTTATATATAATATAAATATAATAAGAATAATAAATGTGGATAAGTGGATAACTCCAAAAAGTACAATAATTTCATATATTTAAGTGATTTTTCAATTGTGGATAAATGTGGATAACCTAAATTGAAAAGGGCGATAGCTTCGGAGATTTTTGAGTTATCCACAATTTAGGGGAGTTATCCACAAGCAATTCACAAAGTTATCCACAACGCACTTCGTGACGGTTTACACGACACTTCATTTTTGCCGTTTTTTGGGAGTTATCCACAAAGTTATCCACATTGTGGATAACTAAGGCCCACTCGGGTCAATAGAATCATCACGCGCTATGTGTCTCAATTGTGGATAAGTGGATAACCTATTTAACCCATTATAATTAAATAGGAAAATCAAAGAAAAATTGTGGATAACTTTGTGGATAACTATGTGGATAACTTTTTAACGGGACATAGGTGTTAAAAAGGGTGAGTTATCCACAAAAAATTGTGAATATCTCGGGTATTATCCACTTGATCCTTCTGGTTTGAGTACAAAATTGTGGATAACTCTGGTCTTGGCCTAAGAAATCTCGAGTACTGTTGTGAATATCTCTGGCAACTAGCATCTGCGCAATACCTGATAATTGTGGATTAATGTGGATAACTTTTATGCGGACAGATATTTATTGCAGATATCCCGTGTTTATGACGTGATATGTTGCAATAATACTTGATATTTGTGGATAACTTTGTGGATAACTTTTATGCAATGTCTAATCTAATTACGTATATCATCGAGGGCCCCTTCGATTGATTGTAAGTCTTGGCCTAGTTCTGAATTCTTTTTGATATTTTCTTGTGTTTTTTCACATGCGTGCAAAACGGAAGTATGATCCCTTCCACCAAAATATTGCCCAATCTCTTGCTGAGTACAGTGAACTTTTTTTCTTGAGAGGTACATCGCCACATGTCTGGCATGAACAATATCTTTAGATCTTGATCTAGATTTTAAATCGGCCAGAGGAATTCGAAAGTGAATTGCCGTGGTCCTGGCAATTTGTTCAATGCCAAAACTTATCTCTTCATTATCATTGCCATTTAACTCTAAAAGTTCTCTGACCACCTCTACATCAATTTCCACTTTATGGATGTCAACGTAAGCTGAAAGTTTAATTAAATTCCCCTCCATGGCCCGGGTAGAGCCAGTGAAGTTTTGCGCCATTAGAGCAATAACATCATCGGGGCAAAATAGATCCATCTCCAGGGCCTTCTTTTTCAAAATGGCCATTCTGGTTTCTAGATCGGGTTTTTGAATATCAATTACAAGTCCCATTTGAAATCTGGTTTTTAGTCTTTCAACTAATCCCGTGATTTCTTTAGGAGGTTTATCAGAGGTGAAAATTAGTTGCTTTCCTTTCCTATAGAGCTCATTAAAAACGTGGAAAAGCTCATCTTGAGTGGCTTCTTTATTTTTAACCTCATGAATATCATCAATCATTAAGACATCAACTTTATCAGGGTAGTTCTGCCGGAATTTATTGATGGTACCATTTTGAAAGGCATCCACCATTTGCATCATAAAATCCCGTCCGGTGGTTATCTTAATAATTAGGGATGGGTGATTTTCTTTAATTCCATTTGCTACTGCATGGAGTAGGTGAGTTTTCCCTAAACCGGATGAGCTATAAATATACAATGAGGGATACTTTCCATTTTTTCCTGGATTTTTTGCTACCGCCTTTCCCGCCGCTACGGCCACATTATTTGAAGGGCCAACGATAAAATTAGAAAAGGTATTGTTGGGATCTATCAGGATTCCTCTATCTTCAGGATTCATATGATTGATAAAGGCGGAATTTACCTGGTCCTTAAGGTCATCCTGGGTAGGAGTGATGGTAAAGGTGGTATTTCTAGCGGTTTTTTTCTTGGTTTTGGGGGGAGATTTAAAGAGATGTGCCCCAGGTTTAACCTCAATAATGACCTCTAGGGCCCTTCCTAAACATTGCTGCATAGCTTCTGACAGAATGGATAAAAACTGTCCTGCCAGTGTTTTTTTCAGAAATTCAGTTTTTGCCTCAATTAAAACCTTGTTATCTTTAAGATTTTTTATAAAAAAAGTGTCGTTAAAATAGGTAGCGAATTGTTGCTCCGAAACATTCGGCCTGATTAGGCCTAAAACCTCACCAAGAAGATCTGAGGTCTCCTCTGGGCCATGGGTATCTTCTTTTTTTCTAGGCAAATGGTTATGTAAGGCATCGATTTTATTAGATTTATTTAAATCTGCATCCTTAAAAAATTTGCCGAAGGGGAAATCTTCACTCATTCTATTCCAATTCCTAATCTAAAATTCTGGGTAGGAAAAAGAAAATTAGCACACTTTTGCTGCTTTTCAAGGATGCTTTAGGCCGGCCTAGGTGGTAAATAGGAAGTCATTTTGTGAAAGGGCATTGACCTTTTTAAAATCCCTCGGTAAATCATATTGTTTACTTTTTGAAATAGAGCATAAATAGTTAAGGACTTAATATTATGAGTAAAAGAACGTGGCAACCTAAGAGAAAAAAGAGACTAAGAGTTCACGGATTCTTGAAAAGAATGGCGTCACCTGGTGGGAAAAATGTTTTGGCCAGAAGAAGAGCTAAAGGTCGTACAAATCTAACTGTAAGTATTGGTACTAAATAATCTATAATATGGCCGATTTTAGTTATGGTAAAAATTTTCGCCTTTTATCGGCCAGTGATTTTGAGTATTTAAGAAGTGAAAACTCGATTGTTAAAAGCAAATGCCTTCGAATTTATTTTAAGCCGAGTAGGTTAGATCAAAATGAAACCAGAATAGGTTTAAGTGTATCAAAAAAAGTTGGGCCTGCAGTTATTCGTAATAGAACCAAACGAATCTTAAAAGAAATATTTAGATTGGAAGGGCCAAAAGATTTAGGTCTTGATCTTATGGTGGTGGTATCTCCTTTTTTATATCGGGATTATAAAAAAATTGAGGATGCGGAAGATTCACTAAAAGGTAGTTTTAAAAAACTATTAAAAGAAATTTCAGGACAATATGATCGGAAAGTTATTTATTCTACCCATTAGATTGTATCAACTCTTGATATCTCCACTGCTTGGGAACAATTGTCGCTATCATCCAAATTGTTCTAGTTATTCAATAGAATGTTTTAGGAAATTGCCCTTTTATAAGGCGATGTGGTATTCCATGTTGCGAATCTTGAAGTGTCATCCGTTTAGTAGAGGTGGCCACGATCCAGTACCAACTGTAAGGATAAAAAATGGGATCTGATCAAAAAAATGCCTTTGCGGCAATTATACTTTCTGGACTAATTCTTTTTGGTTGGCAAACCTATTTTGCTCCCCAGCCTGTGGCAGAACGGCCAGTTACCCAAGTAACTAAATCAGCTGAAGCGGTGGCCGCAAAAGTAGAAACGCCAACGCTTGTTAAAGACGATTTCGTCAAAGAAACGATCGTAATAAGTTCTGGTGAAAATCAGTTCGCAGTTAGAAATGACCTAGCGGTTGGAAAAGGGAAAACTCCTGATGAGAAATATGGTTTTCATAAAATCACCGGTAGTGATTTTCCTTTTAAAATTCAAATCTTAGGCGCGAATAATACTTACCAGACGCTTAAATTAAAGATTACCAGCAAAGAGCGAAGAAAACTTTCTGCTGTGGTAGAAGAGCTCAAGATAAGTGTTTCCATGTTTTTTCAGGAAAATGGAGAGATGTCTTTAAGCTTAAATTCTCCGATGCCCTATAAGTATCGACTCGTATTTAATAGTGAGAAAGAAGAACTTGAAAATAGAAGATACCGAGAGTTTATCTATTTAACAGGAGGAGATGTTGAAAGAGAAACTGTTGGAGACGAATTTCAAGCTGAAGGAAAGGTAAAGTGGGTAGGGATTGATCATGAGTTCCATATCTTCAATTTCATTTTTTCTGAAAAAACATTAACTAACTTAAAAGCAGATAATAAGGGAAATCTTTTTGTTGAAATTATAAATCCCACTAATGCTTTTTCAGGAAAATTAGTCTTTACCATAAAAAACTATGATAAATTAGATGCCCTCGGAGATAATTTAAAGTTAACAGTAGACTTTGGTATTTTTGGAATTGTTGCGGTTCCTATCTTTAGAGGAATGCAGTTTTTTTATAGCTGGATCCCTAACTATGGCTGGGCGATTATTCTTCTAACTTTGCTTATAAGAACCCTTACTTTTCCTCTTCAATATAAATCTTTTAAAAGTATGAAGAAGATGCAGGTCATCCAACCAGAAATAACTAAAATTAAGGAAAAATATAAAGACGATCCCCAAAGGATGCAAAAAGAGACCATGGAACTGTTTAAAAGGGCCGGGGCCAATCCACTGGGTGGATGTCTTCCTCTTTTACTTCAAATGCCCATCTTTTTTGCTTTCTATAAAGTTTTATATCAATCGGTTGAGTTGGTTGGTGCCCCATGGATCTTTTGGGTGACAGACCTTTCTCAGAAAGATCCTTTGTATATTCTGCCAGTACTCATGGCCATATCTATGTTTTTACAACAAAAATTTACTCCGACGACCACTACTGATCCAATGCAAAAAAAGCTAATGATGTTTATGCCGCTTATTTTTGGTTTCATCATGAAGGATCTGCCATCAGGTCTAACTCTTTATATTTTCGTTTCGACCATCTTTGGAATACTTCAGCAGATGTTTGTGTATCGAACTACTGATTAATGATCTATTTAAATGATGGCCTTCCAATTATCTCATGCAGCACTGGCACGGCCACCAATACGGCGATTGCTAAAATCAGGATCGGCGGTTTTCTAACTATTGAGACCCTAAATCCCTTTTTTAATAAAGATCTCGCTAAAATTAGGCCTAATCAGGCCACTTTGGTAGAAATTGTCCATGGGGGAAAAGTTCTAGACGAGGCCATTCTCATTTTTTTTAAAGGGCCTGATAGTTTTAATGGGGAAAATATTCTTGAGCTAGATGTTCATGGTAATCAAATCAACGTTAGAAGAATTATTGATCTCTTTATAAGCAACAAAGTTTGTCGGATGTCTTATCCCGGGGAGTTCACCTATCGGGCCCTTACCAATAAAAAGATGGGCCTATCTCAGGTTGAAGGTTTAGATCTGCTAATAAATTCCAATTCAAGTTTTGCCTTTGACCAAGGTATGGATACGTTGAGAGGCGAGCTGGGTGAAAAGTATAAGTCTTTACTCGACTACTACATTTTGCTTAAGGCCTCTTTAGAACTTTCCATTGATTTTCTAGAAGATGTGGGCGAAGAGGGCGCAAAAAAAGAATTCGACCAACACTTTTCTAATTTCTTGGAACTTATCTCCTCCCTATACCTGAGAACGAGAGGAAATATAGATAACCTAATGACTCCAACGATCACACTTATTGGACAAACGAATGCGGGAAAGAGTTCGCTCTTTAATAAACTGCTTTTAAATAACCGTTCTATTGTATCGGACTTTGCAGGAACTACCAGAGACTATGTCTCTGAAGGATTATCCATTGAAAATAATCACTTCAAGTTAATCGATACGGCGGGAATTAGAGAGAGCATTGATTCAATTGAAAAAATGGGAATTGAGAGATCTTTCGAGCTTTCTAAAACGGCCTTTTTTAAAATTTTGGTAGTTAATCCCTTTGAAACCAACCTGGAAGACTTGAATCTTTTAAAAGAGATGGAATTTGATTTCGTGATCTTTACTCATGCAGATGTTGAGGGAATGGATAAGAGGCGTGATGAGCTCCTAAAAAACCCCAGATTTCCTCATTATTTCAACCATTTATCCATCTCTCTTGGTCCTATAGGACCAGGGGATAAAATGGGTGGTCCTATAGGACCAGGGGATAAAATGGGTGGTCCTATAGGATCAAGGGATAAAATGGATGGTCCTATAGGACCAATTATTGAAGAATTGAGGAGTGTCATCCTAGGTAAGTTCGTGAAATTATGTGAAAAAGACCCTATAATTGTTGAGCGTCACCGTCAGGTAATAGGCTCCGTATATGATAAAATACAAAGATTTCA